>CAMAQA010000004.1 GCA_945860415.1 Bacteriovorax stolpii | reverse complement strand
CTAGCAGGATTTCAAGTTAACCGTCGGGGCTGGCCGCCGTCAAGCCGGGTGTACCCCCGTCCGGAGATCCGCTCCAGTCAAGGCAACCCGGACACACGGGCCAGTCACTCCTCGCGTTCCGCCTCCTCGGCGGTCATGCGGGTCGAGCCAGCCGGGGCCCGGCGAATTTCCGCGAGGTAGGCGTCCAGGATCTGCTTCTCCATCTCCTCACGCGTCGACTGGTTGAGCGGATGGGCGATGTCCTTGAAGGCGCCGTCCTTCCTGCGCTTGCTGGGCATCGCCACGAAGAGGCCGCCGTTTCCGTGAATGATCTTGAGATCACGCACCACAAAGCAGTCATCGAGCACAATGGCCACATAGGCCCTGAGCTTGTCTTCCGCCACCGGGAACACCTTGATCTCAGTGATCTTCATCGAGAATTCACTGTAAGGAAGCCAGGCCGTTCGCTCAAGCGAAAGTTCGGCATTCGCTACTGCGACTGGGTGAAAACAATCGCTCCTTTTGAAAGCTCGGCGGTCACCGGCAGCCCATTCTTTAAGGAATTATCAAGCAATGCAGTTGCGAGGCGGTCCTGGACCTCGCGCTGGAACACCCGCTTGAGCGGACGAGCACCGAAATCCGGGTCGAAACCCCGCTCCGCAAGCCAATCCAGCGCCCGATCGGTAAAGCGAACCTCGATCTCGCGATCCTTGAGCATTCGGTTCAGGCGATCCGCGAGCTGCGAAACGATCTTCCGGACCTCGACCTGTCCGAGGCTGTTGAAGACCACGACATCATCGATCCGGTTGAGGAACTCAGGCCGGAGCGTCTTTCTCAGGATCTCCTGAATCTTCTTCTCGCGCACTTCCGGGTCGCGCTCCTGCAGGATGACCTGGCTGCCGATGTTCGAGGTCATGATCAGGAGCGTGTTGGAGAAATCCACCGTCCTGCCCTGGCCATCGGTGGCGCGGCCATCGTCCAGGATCTGCAGGAACAGGTTGAAGACATCCGGATGCGCCTTCTCGATTTCATCGAGCAGGATCACCGAATACGGCCGCCTTCGAACCGCCTCAGTCAGCACCCCGCCCTCTTCATAGCCCACGTATCCGGGAGGAGCCCCGATCAGGCGCGCCACCGAGTGGGGCTCCATGAACTCACTCATGTCGATGCGAACCATCGCCTGCTCGTTGTCGAACAGGAACTCGGCAAGCGCCTTGGCCGTTTCGGTCTTTCCGACACCCGTGGGGCCGAGGAAAAGGAACGAGCCCATCGGGCGATGGGCCTCCTTCAGGCCCACGCGCGAGCGGCGAACCGCCGCTGCCACGGCATGGAGCGCATCAGCCTGGCCAATCACGCGCTTTCCGAGGCGCTCTTCCATGTGGATGAGCTTCTGCTGCTCGCCCTCAAGCATTTTCGCGACCGGAACACCGGTCCAGCGCGAGACGACTTCGGCAATATCCTCTTCGGTGACTTCCTGGCGAAGCAGGCTTCCTGCGGAATCCTTGGCCTTTTCAGCGATCTTTCCGTCGAGCTCCTTCTGGATCGAAAGCAGTTTGCCGTAGCGAAGTTCGGCAGCCTTCTCGAGATCTCCGCGCCTTTCGGCGGCCTCGCTCTCGAGACGCACGCGCTCGATCTCGGACTTCAGGCGCTTGACGGCTTCTACTTCGCCCTTCTCGCGCTCCCAGCGCGCACGAAGCGCCTGAGCCTGCTCCTTCATCTGGCCGATCTCGGCATCCAGCCCCGCCAGCCGCTGCTTCGAGGACGGATCCTGCTCCTTCTTCAAGGCCTGGCGCTCGACTTCGAGCCGCAGGATCCTGCGCTCGAGCTGATCAACGGCCTCGGGCCTGGAATCCATCTGGGTTCGCAGGCGCGCCGAAGCCTCATCAACGAGGTCGATCGCCTTGTCGGGCAGGAAACGGTCGGTGATGTAGCGGTTCGAAAGTGTCGCAGCAGCCACCAGCGCGTTGTCGCGAATCCGCACGCCATGATGGAGCTCATAGCGCTCGCGAAGTCCGCGCAGAATACTGATCGTGTCTTCGACTGAGGGCTCGCCGACCATCACGGGCTGGAAGCGCCGCTCGAGCGCGGCGTCCTTTTCGATGTACTTGCGGTACTCATCAAGAGTCGTCGCACCAATGCAGCGAAGCTCTCCGCGGGCAAGCGCCGGCTTGAGCATGTTCGAAGCGTCCATCGCGCCGTCCGCCTTGCCCGCTCCCACGAGCGTGTGAAGCTCGTCGATGAAGAGAACGAGCTGGCCCTCGGCGGCCTGCACTTCCTTGAGCACCGCCTTCAGGCGCTCTTCAAATTCACCGCGGAATTTTGCACCAGCGATCAAGGCGCCCAGATCCAGCACCAGCAGGCGCTTGTCCTTCAGCGATTCCGGAACATCTCCGCCGATGATCCGCTGGGCCAGGCCCTCGGCAATGGCTGTCTTTCCGACGCCGGGCTCGCCGATGAGCACGGGATTGTTCTTCGTCCGTCGCGAGAGCACCTGAACGACGCGGCGAATCTCCTCGTCTCGTCCGATCACCGGATCGAGCTTCTGCTTTCGCGCAAGCTCCGTGAGATCGCGGCAGTACTTCTCGAGCGCCTTCTGCACGTCACCGCTTTCGTTTTCCACGGTCTTTCCCCCACGAATCTTCTTCAGGACTTCCAGGAGCGTTTCAGCGCGAGCCCCTGCCTGCTTCAGCGCCTGTGCTGCCGGAGACTGTTCGAAGGTCTTGCGAAGAAGCGCGAGCACCCAGTGCTCGGGAGTGATGAACTGATCCTGGAGCGCCTTGGCTTCGTCTTCAGCGAGCACCAGCAGTCGCTGAAATATTCCGGAGGGATAGAGCTGTCCCTGGCCCCCCGTGACGGAAGGCAGCCGATCTATCGCTTGTCGGTTCAGGGTCCGAAGCACCGCGAGCTGCACACCCGCCGCGGCAAGCCAGTCGCGCGTCTGCGCTCCGTCTTCGGACGATTCATCGAGAATCGCGAAAAGAAGGTGTTCGGGCTGCAGCTCCTGGTGATTTCCGCGAATCGCGGCCGCCTGCGCTGCCTGAAGAATTTCCTGCGCCTTGTTGGACAGATTGCGAGCCATGGTCAGCCCCTCCACATCTCAAGATGAGAGCAAAACCAGGACCGTCAAGCGGGCGCGGGCAACCCCTTGTTATTTCAGCTCGAGAACAAGAACCGTGAAGGCGTCTCGGCCCTGGGGGTCCATGCGACGAACACGAAGCAGGTAACTCTTCTTGCTGCGCACTACGGAATAAAAGGATTCCGTATTCGCAACGGGCTTGCGATCCACTTCCACGATCAGGTCACCGCGCATCAATCCAGCCCGATCTGCCGGACCGCCGTAGGCCACCGTGTCGACCAGCACTCCAGTCATTCCTTTCGGTATTCCCAGCTCGCGGGCGTCTTCGTCCGTCAGGGTCCGGATCGTCATTCCCGTCTCAACCTGGGGGGTCGGCTCCTTTTGCTTTTTTCCAGGACGCGCGGGCTCCCTCTTGTCAGTGCGGGCTCCCGGCCGCTCAGACACCTGCACTTTGAAGGACTGCTCCTTGCCCTGACGGAGGACCCTCATTTCAGCGGAGCTCCCGACCGAAATACCGGTCACGGCAGTGATCAGGTCACCAAAGTTGCGGATCTTTTTGCCGCCAAATTCCAAGATCACGTCGTAGACTTCGACGCCCGCGCGATCAGCGGGCTCTCCAGGATAAACCTGGGTGACGAATGGAGCGCGAAGATCCTTGGGCGCCCCGATTTGCTTCGCGACCTCTGGAGTCAGGTCATTGACGAGCACCCCAATGTATCCGCGAGAGACATTTCCTTTCGTGCGCAACTGGTCCAGTACGGCTTTAACTGAGTTGATCGGAATGGCGAATCCAATGCCCTGCGCTCGCTGGTCGATGGCGTTGTTGATTCCAATGACCTCGCCCCTGAGATTCAACAGCGGTCCACCTGAGTTGCCCGGATTGATGGGCGCATCCGTCTGGATGTACTTGGCTAGAGGAAAGTCGGGGGCGATGCGTCCCTTGGCCGAGATGATGCCGTGCGTGACGGAGTGTCCCTGTCCGAAGGGGTTTCCGACTGCGGCAACATACTCGCCGACGGCCAGCTTGTCGGAATCGCCAAACGGTAGGGGCACCATCTCGCGCTTGCTCTTGACCTTGATCAACGCAACGTCGAGCTCTGGGTCGCGACCCACCACTTCTCCGTCAGTTGGCTTTTCGTCCGCCTCTTCCGTGAAGCTGATTTTGATCTCATCGGCTCCGGCCACCACATGGTTGTTGGTCAGGATCAGGCCCGAGGCATCGATGATGAACCCGGTGCCCAACGACATGGCCTGAGGGGCCTTGCCTCCAGGAATCATGGGCGGGGGCAGACCCTCCTCCTCGCCATCTTCACGTCCACGCGGACCAGGAATGGGACCTCCGCCGTGTTGCCTGAAGAAGTCTTCAAAAAATCGCCGGAACGGATCCTCCGGGGCTGCACCGCCGCCACCGAACGGCGAATGCTTGATTGCCGTGAGCGTGGAGATGTTGACCACCGAGGGAACGACTTTTCGCGCAAGCTCGACATAAACGTTTTGTCCTGCTGCGACCGACACGGCCGTCTCTTGGGCGTGAGCCGCCGAAACGGCCTCAGTCCGACCGCCGCCGCTGCAGCTGGAAAGCAGGACTGAAAAAATCATCGGAATGATGAAACTTGGAGACTGTACGTTCTTCGCCATGTGATTCATCTGAAATCCTCCTTCGAGACGGCGTCCGGGATCAGGTTCGGCCCTGGGCCTCGACAAATTTGATTCGAACCTCAAACAGCAGCTGCTCGAGCAGCTTGGATTCCTCAGGGTTGAGATTACCGCGCGTTTTCTCATGCATCAGCTCGAGCAGATCGATGTTCTGCCGCGCGAGAAGGAGATCCGGCTTTCCGGTACCCTCGCCCTGCAGAGCCATGAATGAGGCGGATGAGACCGAGAGAATGAAGGTCGTGAAATCCAGCTTGGGAAAAGACTGTTGCGATGTGGTGTCCACGAGACTGAAATATCAACTCGGAAGATCGAAGGACAAGATGCTTTTTATCCGGAGTGCCGGCTCGACCGAAAGGAGGGTGGTCATTGCTCTTCGGGCAGGATCGACAGGAAGAAGGCTGACGCCGCGCTCCCCGGCGCGGACACGGGCGCACGGCAAGGCCTTCAGCGCCTCGCGAGTCCACAACATCCAGGAAATCCAGGGAAGTGCGACCATCCACTGGATGACGGTCGACGGAGCGGCACCAGGGCTGATCCAGAGCGCTTGACGCACCCCCTGCGGAAGGTACCGCAGCACCAGAGAGGTGAACCAGGCATGCGCGGTGCGCAGGCGCGCTCCTGATAGGTTCAGGCTTTCGGCCGCTTCGCGGAAAGCTCGCCGCTGCTCGGACTCGCTCGTCGACTGAAGCCATGCCCGGCTGACCAGAAAAATCACTGTTCCAAAGCCAGAGCAGCACACCAGGAAAATCGGTACCGGCTCTGAAGACACCAGGAACACCGGAGCAGGAGGAGGTTCGGCGCCCACCTCGTCAAATGCACGGACCCAGGTGCGCTCCAGCAGGGGCTCGGCCGTCGCCGCCCAGAACCGTCTCGTGAGCCTTCCGGGCAGGAAAACCAACGAAAACCAGGCGGCCCAGAAAAGCGCGAGCGTCGCCGAACCGCAGACCAGGGCAGTCCGCCCGTCGCCGAAGGCCAGGGCCGGAGCCGCTCCGATCACGAGAGCAGCGGCGGCTGCAGGCAATGATGCGGCAAGCCAGCGTAAGTACCACATGGATCTGAGTCTATCCGACCGGGTCAGTCTCGCACAATCCCCGAAAGAAGCTGCTCGAGCTCTTCGGGTCGAGGAGAAACCCGAAGTGCCTCTTTCAGGGTGATGCTTCCACTCTCCACGAGCTGGCGCAGCGACTGGTTGAGGGTCTGCATCTGGTAGTAGTCATTGGAGGACTCCATCAGGGCAGCAATGCGATCAAGCTCATTTTCGGCGATCGCACTCGCAATCGCAGGAGAGTTCACCATCACCTCTGTCGCAAGGACTCGCCCCTCCGTGCCGGAGCGGACGAGAAGCTGTTGGGCCAAAACTCCGACGAGGCAGGTCGAAAGCTGGATCCTCACCTGGTTCTGGATCTGCGCAGGAACCACATCGAGAATTCTTTCGATGGCCCCGCGGGCGTCGGGCGTATGGAGAGTCGAGAGGACGAGATGGCCGGTCTCGGCAGCAGTCAGCGCGACCCGGATCGTTTCATAATCCCGCATTTCTCCGACGACGATTACATCGGGATCCTGACGGAGGCCTGCATGAAGGGCCTCTTCGATGCTGCGAGTATCGGATCCGACTTCTCTCTGGGTGACCGAAGCCTTCAGGTCTCGAAACACATATTCGATCGGATCCTCGATCGACAGGATGTGAATGGGCTGGGTTTCGTTCAGGTACTGCACGATCGCGGCAAGAGTCGTGGACTTGCCGGAGCCCGTCGGTCCGGTCACGAGCAGGAGGCCGTTGTCGCGGAGAGCAAGCTGCTTGAGGGCAACCGGCACTCCGAGATCTTCGAACCGGGGAATCTGGAACGGAATCATCCGGATCGCGGCGGAAAGGGTATTTCTCTGGCGGTAGACGTTGCATCGAAAGCGCCCGATATCCGTCAGCCGAAACGACGCATCCACCTGCCACCTCTGCTCGAGCTCCTCGATGTGCCGTTCCGTGAGGATGGAGTAGAGCAGCTGCTCGACGGTCTCCTTGCTCAGGGGAGGAATCTTCGCGGGCACCAGCTTGCCATCGATTCGAAAGCACGGGGGCCTGCCCACCTTGATGTGCAGGTCAGATGCACCAAACTTCAGCAGTGCGTTCACGAGGTACTCGATCGTGAGCCCCGGGGGCGAGGACACCTTCCTGGCAACGTGGCTCATGCCGCCTCGGCCTTCCTCGTTCCGTTCAGCATCAACCGGACCTCAATGATCTTTGCCGCAAGCTCGGTCATGTGCTGCAGCAGGTCCTGATCCTGCTCATCAAAGCACGGCTTGCCGATGCGGTTGAAGAGTTCGACCACGCAGAACACTCGGTCTCGAATGACGATGGGCGCCGCAATCAGGTTTCGGCTCTCAAATCCCACGGCTGAGCTCACGGATCTCAGGTATCTGGAATCGCTCATGGTGTCCTGGACCAGGATGGGGCGGCGAGACTCGGCGACATGTCCGACGATTCCCGCACCCCAGGGAATCAGGATATTTGAAAGACGATCGGAGCTTTGGCCGGAGGTGGCGCGGAAGAAGAGCGCCCTGCGCTCATGATCCGCCTCGAGGATCGATCCAGCTTCGCACTTCACGGTCTTCAGATGCACGAGAAGCACCTCACGCATGAAGTCCTGGAAGCTCAGGTTCTTCGTGAGCAGTCCAATGAACATTTCGGCCGTGGTCAGCCGAGTGGAAAGCGTCGCCAGTGAATCCGCCTCGAGCAGGAGGCTGGCCTGCGCCTCCGGAGAGCTGTCGGTCTCCGGCGGCACTTCGAGCCGGGGAACGTCAATGTCGAGGCCGCCCTCCTGGATCGTGCTTTCGCTGGAACGAAGAGTTGATTTTGGATCTTTCAAGGTGCTTCTCCCCAGAAGCTTTTCGGCAGTCCGGGGAGAATCTTTGAGCCGAAGGACCTAAGGCAGGGCCATCTCGTTCTTGTACTCAATCAGCTCTTTCATATTGCGGACTTCCGCGATGTACCACTGGTCGCGATCCTGGGTCAGCTGCGCCATTTTCTTGTGAGTCACTTTCGCATCATGACCCTTGCTTTGGTCGAGATAAGTCAGCTCATAAGTGATGTTCACTTCCTTGGGCGACAGATTCCTGACTTCTGAAAAGACGAGCTTCACGAATTGCCGCCGATTTTCCAGGAAGGCGGTGCGAAACTGGTCATCGCTCCACGCTGCGAGACGTGTCTTTGCCGGACCAATGAGAAACCGAGACAGGGCCTCGCGGTCCTGCGGACCCGAGATGGCGAAGCTCTGCGAAATATAATCCTGGAGTCGCGACTTGGGGTCGTTCGCACCCTGTCGACGCAACGAACAGCCCCAGCCCAGAACGGAAACACCCAGTAAAAGAGCCGCAACCGCCCTAGTCATTGATGTAGCCTTCACCACGAAGCACCTCGAGAAAGTCGAGAAGTTCTTTTTTTGCGTCCGGCCCCTGCGGATGGAAGCGAATTCCCACTCCCCAGTCGCCCGATTCGCGTTTTGAAGATCGACCCTCAAATTGTCGCACAACGGTTCCCTTGATGCGAGTCTTTCGCTCCTCATGCGGATCTCCGTAGCGGAGCTCCAGCTCGACCTGCGTCTCGGGCACGATCGCGCCGAAGCGTGAAAACGCGAACATCCCCTCCGCGTTCAATCGACAGACCTGAAGCTCGCCGCCATCCGGCACCGCGCCCGAAACGACAACCGCTGTCAGTCGCGGAATGGCGATCGGCAATCCCTGGTACCAGGGCATCTGCGGATCAAAATAACTTCGGCACTGCTCATGGCGGGTCCACGCCAGAAGACCCGTACAAAATGCCGAGACCCCCACGGCCCAAAGCCCCTGCACCGTGCCGCGGATCCAGGCCGCCCGGAGCAGGAGGCCCAGGCAAAGCAGGACACAACCTGTCGCCAGCGCATGCCATGCCCCCCTCCGGCCCATCACCAGACGCCAGGAAATTGGCGCGACGAACGCAAGCGCAATACATCCCGCTGCCAGGAGCTCGGCCATGGGAAGGTCCCACCAGACGTGTGATGAAAAGATGCCCGCCGTGAAGACGGCCACGGGGACAAGCAGGTACACCGCGGCCGAAGAGGCAAGCAGGGTTAGGGGGGCGCGGACGACCTTCATACGTTCAGCTTTGCCGCGGCACTGGGCCTTGTCAATGAACTCCCGGGGCTCGCATACTCTTCGAATGCCGCCTCGTTCACAAATCAACTCCAAGTGCACGCTTTGTGGAGCGTGCCTCGAGGAGTGCCCCACCCGAGCCATCGTGGCGGGCAGCCACCAGTACGCCATCGACACCGACTTGTGCGACGGCCACGGCAACTGCATCACGATCTGCCCCGAGGGGGCGATTTCCATTGTTCCCATGAAAGGACCTGCTCGTGGCCCCAAAAAATGATCGATCCCTGGTGATCCTCGGAATCATGACCGGCACCTCATGCGACGGACTCGATGCAGTGGCCATCCGCTTTGGGCGCGGCCAGTTTGAGGTCTGCCAGCGCTGGTCACGATCGTATCCCGCAGGCCTTCGAAGTCTGGTGCTTGCCTTCCAGAAGCCTGGTGCTCGACACACCTCGCGCCAGTGGCTGGAGCTCCATCGTGCCCTCGGATCCTGGTACGCACGTGCTGCAGCATCAATCGCCGCGTCGTCGAGAGCTCGAGTCGATGTCATCGCCAATCACGGCCAGACTCTTGCCCATTTTCCGGGCACCGGAACCCTCCAGATGGGAGACCCTGCCCTGATCGCCGAGAAGACCGGCCTGACGGTCATTTCGCAGTTCCGAACGGGTGACATGGCTGCCGGAGGACAGGGAGCACCGCTGGTTCCAAGGTTCCACCAGCTCCTCGCCCAAATGTCCGGCATCGCGGAGCATGGAATCGCGGTTCACAACCTGGGCGGCATCAGCAATCTGACCTACATCCTGGGCTCGAGCGAGCCACTTGCCTGGGATACCGGGCCCGGCAATCTCTGGATCGATCTTGCGGTTTCTGGGGCATCGAACGGAAAGATGAAGATGGACGCGGGAGGCAGACTCGCTCGGCTCGGAACTCCTCGCCCTGCGGTGGTGCGAAGGCTTCTCGCCCACCCCTACTTCAAGAAGCGCGCACCGAAGTCGACGGGACGCGACGACTTCACGGAGCGCGACCTAGTCCGTGCTCTCCGCGGATTATCCATCTCAGATGCAGCGGCCACCGTCACGCTGGCGACCGCCGAAAGCATCGTCGCCGA
This sequence comes from Bacteriovorax stolpii, assembly GCA_945860415.1. GTDB lineage: Bacteria > Bdellovibrionota > UBA1018 > UBA1018 > UBA1018 > CAIOHW01. The sequence goes on along the minus strand of CAMAQA010000004.1, from coordinate 58,474 downwards.
TTACTGCCGGCAGATCCTTGAGCGCGGCCTTCCGCTCGACTCGATTTACTTTTGTGGAGGCGGCGCAAGGAACCCGACACTCCTCGGCTGGATCAATGCAGGCTTCATCCGCAGGGGTTGGCATGTGTCGATTCAGCAGAGCGAGGAGTTGGGAGTGCCGGCACAGGACATGGAGGCCGCTGCATTCGCTTTTCTCGGAAAGGAGTCGCTCCTCGGAAGGCCGCTCGGCGGCCGATGGACGGGTGTCCGGCGATTTGGCCCTCCGGGCCAGGTCACCCCAGGACGAAACTGGATGCAGGTCCTTCAGAGGGTTCAGTCACTGGCCTGAAGAGAAACCCACTGCCCATCAGCACCGATTCCCGAAGAGGAGTGCCTGCCGCAGGGTTCTCCATAAAGAACCGAGGCGGGACCGAGCCGTGCTGGAATCGCTCCGACACCGTTCCAATAGCAGGGCGAGGCCCATTCAGGCGGAGCCCGCTCGATCGACGCAGACTTCGCGCACCAGACTCCACTGGCCAGGCGACGATTCCGTTCCTCCAGCAGCTCGCGCCAGGAGGAAGGAATCTGATCGGCTTCGTACCGGTCCATGAGTTCGAGGTGCGTTTTCCACCAGAGCCGTGGTGAACCGACATCCATCCAGATTCCCGAGAACAGATGCGCGCCCGCAGAACCGTTTTCGATCGCAGGCTGCAGGATGTCTTTTACAAAATCGAGAGGCACTCCCGGCTCGAGATGGGCGACAGCCTCGCGCTCGAGGATCGCGCACCCCACATACATCCTTCCGGAGGATCCCTTCTCTCCAAGGCCCAGAATCCGCTCACATGCTCCATCCACCAGGATCTCTCGGTACTGCTCTTCGCCCGAGTCGACTCTCTCGAGGAGTGCCAGCGTCATCGTGACTCCGTGGCTTGAGCGCAGCCTCCGATGAGTGGCTGCCAGCTCGCGAAGGTCCAGCGAACAGAGCGTGTCGGCATTCGAAATAAAGAAACTTCCGTCTCCAGTCATCGCATCCAGAATCGGAAGAGCGGTTCGAATTCCCCCACCGCTTCCGAGAAGCTCAGCAGTTTCGTCGCTGAAGCGGATGGATGGATCAATGGCCTGCAGCCCTCGTGCGGCATCTTGCGCGAGATGATGGAGATTGGCGACCACCTGCTGGACGCCGGCTTCACGAAGTGCACGAATCGCAAACTCGGCGCAGGGAATGCCCAGGACAGGAATCAGCGGCTTGGGCCTTCGTTCGGTGAAAGGACGAAGGCGGGTGCCCAGACCCGCCGTCATCAGCATGGCCTTCGCCGGGGTGGCTGCGGAGTTCGAGTCAGAAATAGTAGTAATGGAAGAGCACCTCGCGAAGGGCCGAATACCGGGGGTACTTCAGAAGCGTCCTGCGAATGTTCTCAAAGGTGTTTCCGATGTATTTCAGGTACGAAGCATCGCCCCGACGATTCAGGAAGGAGGCAAAGCTTCCGATAGCCTTGAAGTTTCGCTGGACCGCCATGATGTCGAAGATCTCGATGAAGCGCTGGCGATCCAGCGCATGTCCGGACAGCGCCTCGTACCGTGCGATGTAATAATCGATCAGGCGCTGAATCTGCGCCTCCTCAAGCTGGTAGTAGCTATCCTTGAGCAGTGAGACGAGATCGTACTGGGCGGGGCCCATGCGTGCGTCCTGGAAGTCGATCATGACGTAGTCCGCCTGACCCTCTGGGCTGCCCCCCGGAACGACCATCACGTTGCGGCTGTGAAAGTCTCGATGCGCGAGGACCTGGGGCTCGGCTGCCAGGCGGCCGCAGATCTCCGCGAATCCCTCCTCGAGAATCGCCCGGTGTTCGGTGGAGATTTCGCGCTTGAGGTATTTTTCGTAAAAATGCTCGATCGTGAAGTGGGTCTCCCACATCAGCTTTTCGAGGTCGAACTGAAGCGTGAACGCTTCGATCTTCCTTATTGCGCCGACAGGGCCTGCACGAACCTGGAGCACGACGAGGGCGTCAATCACCCGTTCATAGTAGTGCCGTTCACTCTCTGAGTCGGAGCATTCCTGGAGGAGTCGAAGGAGCGTCACATCACCCAGGTCCTCGAGCAGCACCAGACCGCGTGCCGGATCCACATCATGGACCTTCGGAACACGCACTCCGCTGCGCTCCAGGTGATCACGAACCACCAGGAAGGAAAGCTCAAGGCCCTGATCAACGAAGGGGTCGGCCTTCATGACGATCATGGACTTCACGCCGCGACCGTCCTTCAGGACTGCCCGGTAATACTTCCGACTGCTCGCGTCTCCGGGAAGCTTCACCAGTGACTCCAGCCCTGACGCACTTGTGGACACAAACTCGACGATTTGGTTTTCCATGATCTTCCTGATCTCTTCGATGACCGCGGCATGCGGCTTCCGGACGCTCACAATTTTTTCAACCTCTTCTCAATTTCTCCAAACTCCGGAGTCCGCACAACAGGATTCACCAGGGGAGTCCGTTGCGAAATCAGGGCATGGGCCTCCTCCTGCAGGAATATCGCCCAGTCCGGAGGCATGCCGATCCATGCGGATGCCGCCTTCTTCCAGAACTGCGGAACTCCCCGAGGATCGAATCCGGCCTGATAGAGCAGCTCCACCATGCGGGCATTCACCTGCCTCCACTCCTCATCCGAGTACGTCGGAAGCGAGAGCGTCCCGCCTCCCAATGACGGAACGGGCGAACTGAGGGTGCGAGACTGCTGCATTCGCTCGCTGAGCGCGTGAGCTGCCGCAATCGCCGCAGCAAGCTCATTGTCATATCGAAGGAACTTCAGAGCACGAGTGGAGAAGTACCAATGATGGCCAGGAAGAGCGAAGACCGGAGAGAGGCGCGATGCCGTGCCCCCGGAAAAAAGGGTCACTCGCGGCCGAACCAGGAGGCCGAGCCTCGCAGAAACGGATGCTACATACCCCTGAATCACCACATCTTCGCGCGTCTGCAGGATGGCCTCGATATCCCGAGCCCAGCGCTCTGCAAGCGATCGCTCCTCGATTTCGCGCTGCGCAGGAGAGGACTCTTCGACTCTCGGATTCGAGACACAGCTCGTGACAAGAGCCAGCAAGATGAAAACCGAAAGGGATTCGATCCTGCGGAGCACAAATCTGTGAATCGGATGGTTCTTCATTGCCTTCATCAAAAACTCGGGGGTAGCGTACGGGTGTTTTCCAAGAATGAATGATTCTGGTGAAACATCTCAACAGGAAAGGACTCTCCTTATGATGAAGAACGGATTTTTTAAGAAGATTTTCTCGGTCTCCGCAGTCGCAGCGCTTTTCCTGGCTGCCTCATCCGCGAAGGCTGACACCCTCGAATTCAGCGCCATCGAGCTGCAGGCCCTCAGCACCGTCGAGCCGCTGAACCTGATCAACTGGAAGGTTGGCGACACGATGAGCTACAACCTCTCAATGCTCTTCGGTAAGGGCTCGATGGTGAAGACGGTCAGCAAGGAAGAAGGAAATGCTGTGTGGCTTCACCAGGACATCAGCATCATGGGACAGAAGCAGACCGCCGACGTCCTCTTCGACCGCGCCGACGGCAAGATCCTGAAGATGCTCCAGAACGGCAAGGAGATGGAAATTCCGAACGACAAGATCGAAGTCATCTCGCAGGACTACGCCGAAATCACCGTTCCGGCCGGCAAGTTCCAGTCGATTCACATCGTCGCCAAGAGCGCGAAGGTGTCCAAGATCGAAATGTGGGCCAATCCGACCCAGACGGCCATCGACGGCGCGCTCAAGCAGATCATGGCAACCCAGTTCGGCGACATGACGATCGAACTGACCTCGTTCAAGCGCAATTAATCAGCAGCGCATGTGAGACAGATGAAAGGCCGGCCGGGAGCTCCCCGCGCCGGCCTTTTTTTCAACCCAAGGTCATTGCAGACTGGGCAATTTCAGGGTGCGAATTCTGGCCGAGGAAAAGATCGCGCTGATCGAGCGCGCTCAGGATTCGGCTGCAGATCTCATCGAAGTGATGAGGGTTGTGCAGAAAGTCGAGATCATCGCTAGGAATGATCAGCTTCTTGCCGAGGGAATAATTCTCCATCCAGTCTTCATAGTAGCGGTTCAAATTGACCAGATACTCGTCGGGAATGCCCTTTTCATAGTCGCGCCCGCGCTTCGCGATACGTTCCTTGAGCTTGGGAAGTGACTTCTTGAGGTAAATCACCAGATCCGGCGGAGTCAGGAAAGACGCCATGGTCTGGTAGAGATCGAGATAGTTTCGATAGTCTCGCTCGGACATGGTGCCCTGCTCGTACAGGTTCCGAGCGAAGATATTGGCATCCTCGTAAATGCTGCGGTCCTGGATGGAGCTATCGGTTCCGGCCGTGACCTTCTGGTGCGCCTTGAATCGATGATTCAGAAAAAAGACCTGGAGCGGAAACGACCAACGGCCCATATCGGCATAAAAATCAGCAAGATATGGGTTCTCGGCCACGCACTCAAAATGGGGCGACCAACCGAAGCGGCGAGATAGCATCTGAGTCAGGGTGGTCTTCCCTGTACCGATATTGCCTGCAATGGCGATAAAAATCTTTTGGCTGAACACTTCCCCACCCCCCACTGAAACAGTACCGGAGGTCTTAGGTTGGCCGTCGCGGGACGTCAAGCCGAGGTCGGAAATTTTGGACCACAGCATCCGGGGTGCCCCCCTCAAGAGTTGTCCAAGCGGTCCTGCTCCCGGATCAGGAGCTGAGGGTCCCACCACTCCAGATCGAGCCCCTGGTCACCCGATAATTTCCGATAACCTTTGGGAAAGAGATTCAAATATCTCCGAATCCGACCCTGAAGCGAACGATCCACGGGCAATAAAACCCAAAGGCTCCAACCCTGGCTTTCGGACATTCGGTCCTCTCCATCCACAGGTTCGGGTCCAGGAATCCTTCTTGCCGCACCGCTTCGTCCCTGAAGGATTTGGGCACGGGCATTCCAGGCAATCCAGTGGGGGCGACTCTTTTGCGTGGCATCCGCCATTCGCCACGCCGACAGGATCTCTTGCTGCCCCTCGTCCTTCTCACCTCGTGCAAGGAGGGCAAATCCCAACCACAACCGTATCTCGGGTTCAAACGGGTTCATTCGGCGCGCGAGGCGAAAGGATTCGGCGGCCGAATCGTACCTCTCGAGCATCACCTCGGCCTGTCCCTTTCGGACAACGGCATCCAAGACCTGCTGCTCCGATGCAATGACTGAATCGAGGCGGGCTATGGCCGGCTTGAAGTCTCCAGCCAAAAGAGCATTGACGCCGGCCTGGTAATCTCTGGCGCCATCCACCGTCAGAAAGGAGCGTGCGACCACGCGTGCACGCGACTCGAGCCGCAAACGCCCTTGAGGCGAGTTGCTTGCCGCATGCGCCATGAGCAGGGTGCTCGTGGCCTCTTCGCGACGCCCCAAAAGAAGGAGATGGCTCGACAGCTCAATGGCCGTGCTCACGGAAGCAGTATCCTTGAGCCACTGTTTCTTGAGTGCGAGCGCAACTTTTTCGCGCTCATCAGAGGACAGCTGCCAGCGAGATCCGCGATCCACGTCGCCCTCTGCGAATGCCGCGACCTGGGCGAATAGCGACAGCGCGAGGACTGACAGGAACCTGACAGATCGCAAAACGGACCCGGCCCGGCCGCTCGATGTCTCGACAGTGCCACGCTCACTCGATAGACTTCCGATCATGCCCTGCAAAATCCCTCGGGCCCCGTGGGCACTTCAAGCACTATTTCTTCTCTTCATTTCGGCAAACGCGCTGGCACTGCCTCCGATTGAGGCCAGGACGTTCAAGGCCGATCTCGAGAGGAAATCCACCTCGGGAAGAATCCTGCTGATGAAGAGCTCGGGCCCGCTTCCCGGAGTCGGGCAGCTGGTGCTCCTGCGTGATGAGTCCGGGCCCGTTGTCGCGCTTCGCACCAGAAGGCTCTATGCCGACCGCCAGTTCGCAGGGCAGATCGTCAAGGAGTACGCTGAAGCCCCCTCGCTGCCCGCGGGCCAGTCGTTCACGGCCTCCATCAAGATCCGCGACCTGATCCTGGACGAGGAGGACCGGGCAGCACTTCCACCACAGGATCTCGACATCGAGCTGGACCGAGGACGTAGTGCCGTACTCACGGAAGAGGAGGAACTCGAGCTGAGGTCTCTTGTGGTCGAGGAGATCGCCGATTTCGAACAGGAACGATCCTACCTCGCATACCGCCTCTCGCTGGTTCGACTTCCCGGGTATGAGCAGGGCTTCATTTTTCCTGCCGCCTCGGGCCTTCGCTACAGCTACACGCTCATTCATCCCTTCCTTCTTTCAGGACGAATCCAGGACGCGCTCGGTTTCGACTTTTCGCTCATGTTCACGAAACTGAACGACTACACTCCGGCGGGAGGAGACTCCTTCGCACTCCTGCCCATGACCTTCTCAGGCAAGTACACGTTTTATCCAAGCGAAGGCTTCGGAGTTACGGGATATCTCGGACTGTTTCGTTCGAACGTGATTGCCTCGAAGGGCCAGGATCCGGAATACTCGGAGGCGCTGTTTTTACTGACCTATGTCCAGCCCATCTTCGGTATTGGCCTGAGTTTTGAGATCGGGCCCCAGTGGTGGCTGCAGCTTGAACTCGGCTCCGACCAGCTGGGAGCCAACCTCGGACTCAAGTTTTGATGAAACACCTCAAAAGCCATCATCTCTGGATGCTCTTTTTCATCTCGTGCACTGTGCTGTCGGGCTGCGGGGTCAAGGGCCCCCCCCTGCCCCCCGTTCCCGCCAGCGCGGAATTTTCCGACGCCATGCCCGAGCCGAGTACAACGCCAGGACGCTGATCATGACCCAACCTCTCGACTTTTTTCGCTATCGCCACCGCTCGCTTCGAGCAGGTTCCACCGACCTGGCGGAAATCGCCGCTCGTGTCGGTACGCCTGCCTACGTCTACTCGGCAGAGGGACTCTTGAAACCGTTTCGCGAACTCCAGTCCGGGCTGCGCGGCCTTCGCGAGTCCACGATCTGCTACGCCGTGAAGAGCAACTCCAATATTGGCGTGCTCAAGCTTCTCGGAGATGCCGGTGCAGGTGCGGATCTGGTTTCCGGAGGAGAGCTCCTTCGCGCCAGGAAGGCGAACATTCCGCCTCAACGAATCGTGTTCTCAGGAGTAGGAAAAACTGCAGATGAGATTCAAGCAGGTCTTTCCTATGGGGCCCACGGAATCTATTCGTTCCATGTGGAATCACTGGAGGAGCTCGAACTGATCCAGTCGGTGGCAGAGCGCCATGACGTGAAGCAGGCACGCACCGCATTTCGCTTCAATCCGAACATTGACGCCAAGACGCACCCCTACATCAGCACCGGACTGAAACGAAACAAGTTCGGCCTGAACCGCGCGGAGCTGCTTGAGGCTGCGCGGCGCGCACGAAAGCTTGGCAACGTCCATGTTTGCGGGCTCAGCATCCACATTGGAAGCCAGCTGCTGTCGCTCAAGCCGCTGCAGGCAGCATTTCAAGCACTGGCGACCATGGTCCTCGAAATCGAGGCGCTGCTCGGACACCCGCTCGAATTCGTGGACCTCGGGGGGGGCGTCGGGGTGTCGTATGAGGTCCGCGGACCGAAACCTCCCAGCCTCAAGGAATACACGCGACTCATCGTGGCCACCTTCGGTCCGAAGTCACCGTTTCGATCGCGTCTTCGCGTGCTGATCGAGCCCGGAAGGACCATTTCGGCCAACGCAGGAGTGCTCCTGACCCGCGTGCTCTTCCGGAAGGCACGAAAAGCGAAGGACTTCCTCGTGGTCGATGCCGGAATGAACGACCTGATGCGTCCCGCACTTTATGGCAGCCGCCACGCCGTGCTTCCGGTTCGCCAAGGCACGAAAGGCAAGCTCAAGCGCACCGACCTCGTTGGACCCGTGTGCGAGAGTTCGGACTGCTTCGGTCAGGATCTTCAGCTCGATACCGCACTCGCCTCGGGCGATCTTCTCGCCATCATGAGCTCTGGTGCTTATGGAATGAGCATGGCAGGAAACTACAACAGCAGGGTGCGGCCAGCCGAGGTCCTGGTCGAAGGCAATCGCTGGAGGGTCATTCGCGATCGCGAGACTCTCGATGACCTCCTTCGGGGAGAACACTTATGAGCAAGCCCATCCGTGGCGTCATCACTGCCTTGATTACTCCGATGCAATCCAGTGGCGAAATCGACTGGAGTGCCTGGAATGCACTGATCGCCGACCAGCTCTCGGCCGGTGTGGCTGGAATCATCCCTTGCGGCACTACCGGTGAATCGCCGACGCTCAGTCTCGACGAAAAGAAGAGACTCATCGAGTCCGCGGTCAAGGCGTGTCGTGGAACGACTACCGCGGTCATCGCCGGAACCGGAAGTAATGATACGCCCCGGACCATCGAGCTTTCGCGGTGGGCCTCTGATGCGGGCGTCGACGGCGTTCTGATTGTGACTCCATATTACAACAAGCCCTCTCAAGCCGGACTTCTCAAGCATTTTACCGCCGTGGCGGACGCCGTGAGCTGCCCGGTGGTCCTGTACAACGTTCCGGGCCGAACTGGTGTCGGCATCGCGCCGGAAGTCGTGGCCCAGCTCGCTTCTCACCCACGCATCGGGCACATCAAGGAGGCCACCGGAAAGATCGAGGTCACCTCGGAAATTCTCGATCAGTGCGCGGTCTCCGGCACCTCCATTTCCGTGCTCTCCGGAGACGACGCCACCTGGCTTCCGCTGCTTTCCGCCGGCGCGGACGGCGTCATCTCGGTGGCAAGCAATCTGTTTCCACGGGCCATGGTGGCCTTGCAGCAGGCATGGGACTCCGGGGATGCGCGTCGCGCGCAGGAGATTCACCTGAGGTTTTATCCGCTCTTCCGTGATCTGTTCGTCGAATCGAATCCCGTTCCGATCAAGACGGCCCTCTCGTGGGTCGGCATCGGAACCGAGAGTGTTCGCGCACCGCTGTCCGCACTCACGGACGCAAGTCGCAGGAAGCTCCTGGCCTCGCTCCAGCGCTGTGGATTACGTGAAAAGGGCGGCACGCTATGAGTCGAGAGCTGCCCTCCATTTCCATCGTCGGCTCGCGCGGCCGGATGGGGCGCGCGCTGGCACACCTGATGGAAGGCGAATTCGCGAGCCGCGTACGGCTCCATGTCGCCATTCATTCGCAGTCCCCGGACGAGGACTGGCTCGATGCGCTTTCGAGCGAGACCTGGGTCGACTTCTCGCTTCCGGCAGGCATCCATGGAATCCATGCGGCGATCACCTCCGCGCTCCGGGCGCAGCCATCGGCCCGGCTTCCGGCAGTGGTCATCGGGACGACGGGCCACGATGCCCATGAGCGTTCGCTGATCGAGGATCTCGCCACGAAGACGCTCGTGCTCCAGGCCTCCAACTTTTCGATCGGCATCCTGGTGCTGAGGAAGGCTCTGGAGTTCGCTTCGCCGATGCTTTCGGAGTCGGGATTCAGGCCGGTGATGCTCGAGACGCATCATATTCACAAGAAGGACGCCCCGAGCGGTACGGCTCTCACGCTCGCGGCTTCGACGCGCGGCGTGACTGCCGAGCGGATTCACAGCATTCGTGCCGGCGAGGTGGTGGGTGACCACTCCGTGACATTCCATGGATCCGGCGAACAGGTCGGGTTTTCACATCACGCCATGAATCGCGAAATTTTTGCCCGGGGAGCGCTGGAGGCTGCGCTCTGGCTTTCAACCCGGCGGGCCATTGCCCCGTCGTCCTCCGGACACGTCACTTTGGATGATTTTTTTGAGGAGAAATTCGCATGTTTGACACCTTCCAAGTAACCCGCCGCCTTGCCCAACTTCCTCCGTACCTTTTTGCAAGGATCGACCAGATCAAGCAGGAGGAGATCAAGAAGGGCCGAAAGCTGATCGCTCTCGGCATCGGAGACCCTGACCTGCCTACGCCCGAATTCATCATCCAGCGCCTGGAAAAGGCGGCACGCAATCCGGAAAACCACCAGTATCCGTCCTATTGGGGCATGGGCGAATTCCGTCGGGCCGCCGCACGGTTCATGGAGCGGCGCTTTGGCGTCAAGGTGGATGCTGACCGAGAGACTCTCGCACTGATCGGCTCGAAGGAAGGCATCGCCCACATTCCGCTCGCGTTTGTGAACCCGGGAGAAGCAACGCTCGTTCCGGATCCGGGATACCCCGTCTACCATTCGGCAACTCTATTTGCCGACGGCGTGCCCCTGCACTTCCAGCTTCGAGAGGAAAACGACTTCCTGCCGGACTTCGCACAGCTCGAGCAGCTGGTGAAAAAGGGGCCTCGCGTCCGGCTCCTTTTCCTGAACTATCCGAACAACCCCACAGGAGCGACGGCAACACGAGAGCTTTTCCAGGAAGTGGTGAGTTTCGCGAAGAAGCACGAAATTCTCGTCTGTCACGACAACGCCTACTCGGAGCTCTTCTTCGACGGTGAAGCGCAGCCCAGCTTCCTCGAAGTTCCGGGGGCGAAGGACGTCGGTATCGAATTCCATAGCCTCTCGAAGACCTTCAACATGACGGGCTGGCGCGTCGGCTTTGCCGTCGGCAACCCGAAGATGATCGAGGCGCTCGCCCGGGTGAAGACCAACATCGACTCAGGAATCTTCAACGCCTGCCAGGAGGCCGGAATCGAAGCGCTCGACCATTACGAGCCATTCTGCACCGAGCTGCGATCAATTTACCAAAAACGTCGGGATATTTTGGTTCCAGCCATCCAGGACTCCGGGCTAAAATGTCGCGTGCCGAAGGCCACCTTCTACGTCTGGGCGCGTCTTCCGGCGGGAGTAAAGTCCGAAGATTATGTCCTCGATCTGATCCGCTCGCGCGGCGTGGTGAGCACTCCCGGCACCGGATTCGGAAGTGCGGGAGAGGGATTCGTCCGCTTCACGCTCTGCAGTGACATCGAAGTTCTGAAACAAGTTGCGAAAATCTTGCGAGGATCGGTATAACTCCGCCAGATCAAAGGGTGATTCATGAACATTTACGTTTGCATCAAGCAGGTTCCAGATACTGAAACCAAGATCAAGTTGAACGCCGACAACACCGGCATCGACACGGCCGGAATCAAGTGGATCATGTCGCCGTTTGACGAGTTCGCGGTCGAAGAGGCTCTGCGCCTCAAGGAAAAGAACGCCGGAAGCACGGTCACCGTGGTCTCCGCCGGACCCGTCCGTGTCGTCGACACCCTTCGTACGGCCCTGGCCATGGGTGCGGACAACGCGATCCACGTCGATGCCCCAGAAACGGCCGACAACTACCGCGTGGCCAAGGCCATTGCAGCGGCGCTCAAGAAAGAGCCGAAGGTGGACATCGTATTCACGGGCAAGGAAGCGATCGATGATGGCGCCGCCCAGGTCAGCCAGCTCATCGCCGAAGCCGTGGGCATTCCTTATGTCACGGTGGTGTTGAATGCCGAGTACTCGGCCGATTCCGTGAAATGCCGTCGTGAAGTCGAGGGCGGTGCGATCGAAGTGGTCACGACTCCGCTGCCGGCGCTCGTCGCCGCGCAGAAGGGAATGAACGAGCCGCGCTACGCCAGCCTTCCGAACATCATGAAGGCCAAGAAGAAGGAAGTGAAGGTCCTGAAGGAGTCCGACCTGGGCGTTTCGGATGCCGACCAGAAGATTCGCTACAAGAACCTCCAGCTTCCTCCTCCCAAGCAGGCAGGAAAGAAAATTGCCGGCGATCCCGCCACTCAGGCGAAGGAACTCGCCCGACTCCTCCACGAAGAAGCAAAGGTGATCTGACATGGCAAAGGTACTTGTTGTTGCTGAACAGCGTGATGGTCGCCTGAAGAAAACGACGTTCGAACTCATCGGAGCTTCGGCCGCTGCAGGAAACGAAACGCACGTCGTGCTCCTGGGCGACGGAATCCAGGGACTGGCAACCGAGCTCGGCCACTACGGCGCGAACACGGTCCATGTTGCCAACGATGCCGGCCTGAAATTCTACACGGCCGAAGCTTACGCCCAGGTTGTCGTGGCGCTCGCCAAGTCGCTCAATCCGGACGTGATCCTGGCTGCGCACTCGCCCACGGGCCGCGACCTGATGCCGAAGGTCACCTCGCGCCTCGGCGTCGGTCTCGCCAGCGACTGCGTGCAGGCCTCGTTTGAAGGCGGCAAGCTCAAGGTTCGTCGCCCCCTGTATGCTGGCAAGGCCACGGCCGAAGTCGAATTCGTCGGCGCCGGTCCGCAGGTTGCCACGATTCGCGCGAACGCTCTGGGAATTCCGAAGCCGGACACCTCGAAGTCGGCAGTGGTCTCGGCCGTTGCCGTGACACTCGCGGGCGTGAAGACGTCCGTGAGCGAAGTGGTCCAGGGACAGGCCGGACGTCCAGACGTGACCGAAGCCTCAATCGTCATCTCCGGCGGACGCTCGCTCAAGAACGCCGAGAACTTCAAGATGCTGGAAGAAGCGGCGGACGTCATCGGTGCAGCCGTTGGGGCTTCTCGCGCAGCCGTCGACGCAGGCTTCCGTCCGCACCGTGATCAGGTGGGCCAGACCGGCAAGGTCGTTTCGCCCAACCTGTACATCGCGTGCGGAATCAGCGGCGCCATCCAGCATCTCGCCGGCATGCGCTCCTCGAAGGTCATCGTCGCCATCAACACCGACCCCGAAGCGCCGATCTTCCAGATTGCCGACTACGGAGTCGTGGGTGACCTCTTCGCCGTCACGCCGGCCCTGAAGGACGAGCTCAGGAAACTGAAGGATCACTGAGCGCCCCGGCCAGTCCGATAATTGAAGGAGCCCCGGTTCGAAAGGACCGGGGCTTTTTTGTCGCTCGCCAGAAAACCACCGGTTGAGCGCGCCGCACAAACCTCATAAACTGTTGCAACACTATGACCTGGCAAACCTTCCTGTTCCTGATCGTCGCTGGCGCTGCATTCGGATATTCGGTCTATCGCTTCAGCCTGCTTTTCAAGCTCTTGAAGGCACAACAGGGCAAGGCCCCGGTTCGCTGGAACGAAATTCCGACGCGCGTGATCGACTCCGTGATCCATGTCCTGGGCCAAAAGGCCGTGCTCCAGAAGAAATACATCGGCACGCTGCATACGATCATCTTCTGGGGTTTCATCATCATCACGGTCGGCACGCTCGAGCAGTTCGCATCGACGCTCTACCAGCCGTTCAACTTCTCCTTCATTGGCGAGGGCCCCTATTTCTACCTGCTCTGGATCCAGGACCTCTTCACGTTCCTGATCCTCTTTGCGGTCGCCGGCGCGTTCTATCGTCGACTCGTGGTTCGTCCTGAAGGACTGGGCCAGTCGCGCGATGCCAACATCGTGCTGACCTTCACCGGATCGCTCATGATTTCGATCCTGGTGATGAACGGATTTCATATCCTGAGCCCGATAGCCGCCAGCCATGCCGATGCATTCGTCGTCTCGAAACATGTGGCCTCGTGGTTCGCGGCCCTGGGCTTCAGCCCCGAGACCAATGAAAACCTCGGCACCTTCTTCAAATGGGTCCACATGTTGTTGGTGATGGGCTTTGCCGCCTACATCCCGCACTCCAAGCACCTGCACATCATCGCTGCCGGCCCGAACACCTTCCTCAGGCAGCTGACACGCGAGAAGGGCATGCGCCCGATCAACTTCGAGGACGAATCCCTCACCCAGTACGGCGCTGCAAAGATCACGGATATGAGCTGGAAGGACTCGCTCGATCTCTACTCCTGCACGGAGTGTGGTCGCTGCCAGGACCTCTGCCCGGCGTGGAACACGCAAAAGCCACTGAGCCCCAAGCTCCTCGTGCTCGGACTCAAGGAAAACCTCTACCGAAACAAGGAAGCCATCCTTGCCGGCAAGATCGACGAGGTCTCGCCGGTCATTGATGAGAACACCACTCAGGATGTCATCTGGGCCTGCACCAGCTGCCGCGCCTGCGAGGTGGCCTGCCCGGTCTTTATCGAGCAGACCGACAAGATCTACGACATTCGCCGCAATCTCGTGATGATGGAGTCGAGCATGCCGGATGGCGTGCAGGCGGTCTTCAAGAACATGGAGACGAACGCCACTCCGTGGGCCTTCAGCTCCGCGGACCGTGGCAAGTGGGCCGAGGATCTCTCGGTTCCCACAATGGCCGAAACTCCGCAGATCGACCTCCTTCTTTGGGTCGGGTGTGCCGGATCCTACGACGATCGAAATAAGAAGGTTCTGCGCTCATTCGTCAACATCTTGAAGAAGGCCGGCGTCCGTTTTGCCATCCTCGGAAACGAGGAACAGTGCACGGGCGATCCCGCACGCCGCATTGGCAACGAGTACCTGTATCAGACGCTCGCGAAGGCAAACATTGAGACGCTCAACCGTTACAATGTGAAGAAGGTCGTCACGGCCTGCCCCCATTGCTTCAACACGATCAAGAATGAGTACAAGGATTTCGGTGGTGACTACGAAGTTTTCCACCACTCGCAATTCATCGCGCAGCTCATTCGTGATGGAAAAGTGAAGCCATCCAAGGGGGTGGATGAAACCATCACTTTTCACGATAGCTGCTACCTGGGCCGTTGGAACAATGTCTACGAGCAGCCCCGCGCCGTGATTGAGTCCATTCCCTCCGCTCGCCTGGTCGAGATGAAGCAGCACCACGATTCTGCTTTGTGTTGCGGGGCTGGCGGCGGCCGGATGTTCATGGAGGAGACGATCGGAAAACGCATCAATATCGCGCGAACCGAACAGGCCCTGGATACGAAGGCCGGCGTGATCGCGTCGTCTTGCCCCTTCTGCATGACCATGATGACCGATGGCGTGAAGTCGAAGGAGATGCTCGATAAGGTCAAGGTGCTGGACATCGCCGAGCTCATCGACCAGGCAACCTAGAGCGGCCTTCGTTCCATGGGACGGGCCAAGAAGCTGACCAGGATTGAGCGGACTGTCGAAGGATTGGACAGTCCGCGTCCACGAGGTCCATAAACGACCAAAAAACAGGCTGAATATCGGGCACTTGCAGCCACTGAAAATGGCACAGGGCTTGGATTGCAGCTGGTCATGAAGTTACGGATCCATGTCGGCGCACTCGTCCTATCTCTCGCCATCGGGGGGTGCACGCCGATCTCTCCCAGCGTCCACAAAAGTACGCTGCGCCCCGGAGTCGGAACCCAAATCGCCCCGAAACAGGAGGAGTCTCCTGAGCCGACCGTCATCGAGGCGAGATGGATCCACTCAGAAGAGGATCTCAATACTGCCTTGGACGTTCACTCCACGGCCATGGTGGTTCGACTCTCCAGTCAGTATCTCGAAAGGCTCAGGACGGAAGGCATCGCAGCCATTGACCTCCCGGGCGAGTCTCCACACAGGCCAGCTGACCGGGCGAGAATCCTGTTGCGCGTCGACATGGAGTCGGAAGAGCTGGAGCGCGCCCTTGCCGAAGAGACGTGGTCGTTTTCATGGGATCCGGCGCGACCCAACACCCTGGAGATCCGCTCGTTTTATGGAAAGAAGCCGGGCGAATCACCCGCGCTGCCAGATGCGCTGGTCAGCGTTCACGTTGTGCTTCAGCCCGCACCTTCGCGTTGAATCCGGAAGGCAGGAAGTCCTTGTGGTGGGCAATGAAACGCTTCAGAGCCGTATTGGCCAGCTCCGACTGAGTGTGTTTCGAGAACTTCTCCATTTCGGCGAGAGTCGCTGCAACGCTCTCCTCGACTTCGATGGATAGTTTCACGGTTTTTCCCTGCATTTTGTAATCATCACGCATAGCGATCGAACGATAACCCATCACCGGCCATCCTCAACCAAAAAACACGTTATTTTCGGCCGCGAAGCAGGTCCTTCACGACCGAATACATGACCGCAGGAAGCACCTCGAGTCTCCGGACCTCCTGAAGAACCCCCTTGCCTCTGTGGGCCATTTCGCGGCAGAGCGCCTTGCTCGATCGCTCGTCACCCATCTTGAGCACGGACAGCTGGTGAAAACGCGAGGCGAGATAAGCAGGATCGCGGCCGGCAGTATATTTGCCATCAGTAAGCAGGAGCGTGGCCGGTGGGCGCCCTCGACTCTGTGATTCAATCCTTCGACAAAGCGACAGGGCCATCTTCACTCCGGACTCCAGATGCGTGTACCCCTGCGCAGGCACGTCCAGAAAGCGCTCGACAAGCTCAAATACTCCCAGTTTTTCAAAAGGATCCTTCAGCTGGCGGGCCTGATTCTCGAATGCCACGATGCCGATCGGATCGTCTGGAAACTGAAGAAGCACCACAGACAGGGCTACTGCGGTCAGGGCAAGCTTCTCACCCGTCATGGAGAGGCTTGTGTCGACCGCCAGAACGAGCGGCTGCGGGCGACGAACCGAATACTCCATCCATAAATCCGAGGCATCCGCCCAGCCCTGGCGCGGAAGCATCGGCGAAGCCTCGAGCGTCTCCTCGATGTCGAGCTCGACCGAGTCTGCCATCGCGGGCACGGCGTCGGAGGAGGATCGGCGCTTCTCGCTCGGATGAACCACGCTTCCGAGGACCTCCTGGGCACGCTCCAGAATCGCCTGCGCCGAGATCGACCGCAGGTGATGCCCCAGCTTCTGCATCGATGGCTTGCTCTTGAAATCGTGATAACGGGTAGCGACGTCCCACGAGCTGGCGCTCGAGAGCTCGAGCCACTCATCTTCAGCAAAATCGAGGGTCTCGCCAAAATGCTCGGGGGGCAGAAAGTCCATTTTCTGTTCCGACTTCTGGTTTTTAAAGATGCTCTCGAATCTGCTGCGCGTCGGGCCAGTGCTCTCGGCGGGCCCAGGTTCAGTCAGGCCTTTTTTTTTAGGCCCGACTCCTCACCCAGGGCAGCAAGCACCTCTGCAACCCAGCCTTCCACCAGGGCACGGATCTCAGCGTGGAGCGTCCCGGAAGACTCGGCATCGCGCTCGATTTCGATTCGGGTCGGCAATGCGAGCAGCGCAGCCCAAAGAAAGGCCTCTGCAAAACTGCGCTCGCCATTCCGCAGGATGGCATCCGCGATTTCGGCAATCGCCTGGGCGGCTCGAACCGAAGCTCCACGACGAACCCTCGGGTGTGAGCGCGTCAGTCGAGCCAGCTTGACTGCCGCAAACCCCATCCGCTCATCGGCGGTGACGGCAGAGACAATCTCGAACTCCTCCGCCTCGGTCTGGTAATCGAGCACGACGAGCTCAAAACGATCGAGGATTGCCTCGCTCAAATGGGAGGTTGCGACGAATTCCTTCGGGTTTTGAGTGGCGATGACACAAAATCCATCGCTTGCGCGGATCTCTCCGAGCCGCGGCACAATGACCATGCGCTCATCAATCGCCGGAAGCAGGATGTTCTGCACGCCTTCTGGAAGGCGATTCAGTTCATTGATGAATAGCACGCCACCGGCGCGCATCGCCTCGACAAGCGGCCCCGAGACGAAGCTCCTGGCGGAGTATCCATGTTTGAGAACCTGAGGGGGATCAAACCAGCCGGACAGCTTCTGCTCGGAGTAGCGACTGTCACCGTCGATGCGGAACACGGGGCGATCGAGCTCGCGCGTCACAGAGAGGGCCAGGTGAGTTTTGCCGACTCCGACCGGCCCCTCCAGAAGAAGGTTGCGTCGCGCCAGCACGCAGGCGCGGATCTTCTCGAGCTCATCGTCGCGTCCGACCAGGGTGGCCGAGAGCCTGCCATTCACTGCAGGCGCAGCAACAGGAGCACGTCGAGTCTTTGCCTTCGCCGTACGCTTTTTCTTCATCGCTTCGAGCTTGCCCGAGTCTTGGGGCGTTTTGCAATTCTGGATTTTCCGACCAGGCGTGAAGCCGCCTTCTTGATCGGAGACTTTGCAAGCTTTGACCTTTTCACGGGCGCAGGAACCGAAACCGTGGCAGCGGCCGGCGCAGTACCTGCCCCTTCGTCCAAAAGCGCCAGATCACGACGCCGCAGGAATTCCTCGACGATGTACGAAGCCACGTCCGACGGCCTCGTGCCAACGCCAAATCCCGCATCAAAGCCGCACTCAAGCGCCAGCGGATGGGTCACGCGCGGGCCACCTGAAACAAAGATCATCCGTTCCATCAGGCCCATCTGTCGGGCGCGGTTCATGAGGTCCTTCATGTCCCGCATGTGGATATTATGCTGGGTGACGACCTTCGAAACGAGCACTGCATCTGCGTTTTCCGCCACGGCTCGCTTCAAGAGCTCATCATTCAGGACTTGCGCGCCGAGATTGCGCGCATCCAGCCACTGATAGCGCTCGAGGCCGTAATCGCCGGCGAAACCCTTCATGTTCATGATCGCGTCGATGCCCACGGTGTGAGCGTCGAATCCGGTGCACGCACCGATGACCACCAGCTTGCGGCCGATCCTGGTCTTGATGAGCTCGTCGATCTCTTCGCGCGAACGCTTCTGCGCATCGACCTTCACGACGTGGATCTGCGTGAAATCGACCGTGTGCTTGAGATTGCCGTAAATCACGAACAGCGAGAACCCGTTTGCGGCCTTCTCCATCGTTGCGACCTTGATCTGGTCGTACCCCATCTTCTCACAGAGCTGGATGGCGGCCTCGCGAGCCTCGGGGCTCGGCTCGACCGGAAGCGTGAAGCAGAGCTGCACGGTTCCATCGTTCATGATGTCGCCGTAAGGCTTGAGCTTCTTCAGGTTCACCTGCGCGGTATTTTGCGACATGGTCATTTCCTCAGAGCAGTTCAAAGAAGGGGTTCAGGTAATCCGGAGCGCGGAGCATGACGCCGTCATGGCCCTTTCCGCCGTCCTCGCGACGACTGACTTCGGCAAACGCCCGCTCCTCGATCGCCCTGAACAGCCCCTTGTGATGGATCATCTCGAGGTGGGCGACGGTTTCGTCGAGGACCTTCTCGGCCCACTTCTCGATCATGCCATCGCGCTTGTAGGTGATCTCGCGTCCGAGGTCCTTGGCGCCATTGAAGATGTACTTGGCATTCTTGATGCTCATCCAGCGATCCTGGAGAAGCGGAGTGTGCATCGCTTCGGTGGCCATTCCGAGAAGCTGGATCGTCTGCCCCGTCAGTACACCCACGAAATTGAACATCGCGTCCATGAGGTGGCTGTAGAAGATGTCGCCGCATTTGTGGCGCGTCGGCGGCATGAACTTGATCGGTGAGGACGGAAAGATGTCGCGGGTCATCTGCGCTCGCGCAATCTCCAGCAGAAAGACGTTCGGGTGGGCCGGGTCCATCTCCTGCGCATGGCCCAGCCCCATCAGGTCTTCGGTCATGTGCGCATGAAGAGCAAAGCGCTCATTGATGAATTGGGATGCCAGTACCTGGTGGCCGTTCTCGATCGCATCGGCGGTGGTCAGGTAATTGTCCTCGCCCGTGTGGATCACGATGCGAGAGAGCGCGATGATCCGACGAGAAAAATGCTGGTCGATGAGCGTGCGCTTCAGGTTGATGTCGCGGAACAGGATTCCGTACATCGCATCATTAAGCAGGAAGTCGAGCCGCTCCATGGCTCCGAGGGCTGCGATTTCCGGCATGCACAGGCCCGAGCAGTAGTTCGTCAGCCGGATGTAGCGGCCGAGCTTGCGGCCCTCCTCATCGAGCGCCTGGCGCATGATGCGGAAGTTTTCCTGGGTGGCGTAGGTTCCGCCGAAGCCTTCCGTAGTTGCGCCGTGCGGAACGTAATCCAGAAGCGACTGTGCCGTGCTTCGAATGACGGCAATCGCGTCCGCACCAGCCTGGGCGGCCGCCTGCGCCTGGATCACGTCTTCATAGATGTTTCCGGTGGCCACGATCACATACAAAAGCGGGCCATTCCGCCCAGTCGGATCAAACGGGTCGTTCAGATCGGCACGAAGCGCGTCGCGCTGTTCACGGGCCTCGACGAGCCTCTCGACCGCATCACGGCAAAGTTCATGCGCCTTCGCGCGGACCTCCTCAAGTGGTGCCTGCGGCAGATCGCGGAGCTTGATCTTGCGTTTGGCAACCTGGGTGGCAAGTTCCGTTGCGGTCATCTTCGTCTGGATCATCCCATTGACGAACCAGCGGAGAATGCCGTGCTCGAGCCCACCGGACTTCTGAAGGTCCTGGATGATGACGTTTACTTCCGGAACAACCTGATTGGCCTGGCTCACGGCGCCGTCGACTCCGAGCAGGCGGAGCGTGGCCCGCTCGATCGCAATCGTGGTGTGGCTGTCGATCAGGGATTCCACCGGAGCGGAAATCTTCCGGGCAAGTTCGCGGCAGTGACGAATCTTGCCGGGATCTAGATTCAAATGGGCCATGGCGATACTCCTGATCAGCGGTACGTTTCCGTGAAGAGCGTTTTCAGCTCCGCGCTTTCACGAAGGATATTGAGCGATAGATCGGCGTGTCCTGCTGTATATCCGTTTCCGATCCTGAGGTCCACGTCGGCGCCCACGCCCTCGGCTCCGAGCGCTGCGCGAGTAAAGCTGGTGGCCATGCTGAAAAAGTAGACGATGCCCCTATTTCGGCAGGAAAGGATGCAGGACATCTCCGTTTCGGGAATGTTGGCAACATTGATCACGACATCCGCAAGCCGGCCCCCTGTCACCGTGGAAATCTTCTCCATGATCTCCACGGAATTGCGCGCATCACCCTGGATGACTTCATCGACAAAGGAAAGGCCCTTGAGGCGCGAGATCGCCGCTTCTGAATAGTCGACCGCGATCGTCTTCACCCCCCTCTTTCTTTTGGCTTCGTAAAGACAGAGCACTCCCGACTTGCCTCCGCCTCCGATCACGAGAACGGTGTCACCATCTTTGACGAGCTGGGCGGTCTGCGCCGGAGCCCCGGCCACGTCGAGTACCGCAAGCGCCACGGTCTCGGGCAGATCGGAAGGAAGGCGGGCAAAGAGCCCCGAACCAAACAGGATGGCATGTCCCTCGATGTCGACCCGATCCACCTGTGCATGGATCTTTCGGATTCGACGAATCTCGAGGGGAGTCAACGAGAGAGAAACCAGCGAGGCGATTCGATCACCGACTTCGACCGGCTTTTCGTGCACCGGAAATTGAGGGCCCACCTGGGTGACCGTTCCGATGAACATTCCCCCGGATCCTGTCACCGGATTGTGATGCTTGCCCCGCTTCTGGACGAGGTCGAGAATGTGCGCCTCGATCTTCGTGAGGTCGCCCTCGCAGGCCTCAGAGATCTGGTGGAAGCTTGCTGAATCGATGTTCAGGCTCTCCACTTCGACGAGAAGCTCGTCTTCGGCAATCGGAAGAGACGGATCCACTCGGAATGCCTGCTGAGGGAGTGTTCCGTGCGGTCTCGCGACCACTCGCTGCAATCCCAGATGATCTGCTGGACGAAACATGCTGCACCTCCGCGCTGTCGAAAAAATGGACAGCACCTCACGCGCTTGTCAGGACGCCCCTCGACGACGAAGAGCGCTCAAGCAAGCTGTGTCCTGTATGACACGGATTCAGGTATCGGATTCTTTTCAGTTTTTCATTAAAAACCCACCCCCTGTTGCGCCGCACAAACAATGGCCCGCGGATTGCTCTACCTCGAGGGAGAGAGTTTTTAAGGAGAGCGAAACCATGTCGATTTTCAAGAACCAGTGGACCTTGTCGTTTGCCGCTTCGGCCCTGATCCTGATGCCCCAGATGAGCAGGGCGGATACTCCTGATCCGCACGACCTGAGCTACGAGGAGATCAAGTCCGTGGTCGCGGATTTTGGAGCCGAGGTCAGTGCAGCCCAGGGAACGGTCACCCTCAAGGGATTCATTTATCGTGAATGCCTCAAGGAGCTGGAGATTCGAAAGGACCTCAGCACGGAGGGACGCGCAGACTACATCATCCGCGACATGGGCAGCCTGAAGAGCTGCGTGTCCGAGCAGAAGAAGAAGTTTCCGAACGAGCGCTTCGGCAACGACAAGGTCTTCGCACGACTCTCGCAATTGCCACAGTCCGTGATCGACTCCGAAGGGAAGGATCTGGAAGTGGGCATTGGCTGGGAGAATACCGAGGTCGATCCTCCACGGAAGGACTCGAAATCCTTTCCGCAGCCCATTCGATTTGTTTCGAAGGCAAGCCAGGACCGCCAGGAACGTAAGCAAGAACAGCTGGACTTCCAGCGGCAGCTCGAGCAGTGCGAGGATGTCGCCCGCAACTCGCGAGGCACCGAACAGAAGGAGCTTGAGGCCCTTTCCGCACTCAACATCCTGGTCCGTCACGGTAGAATTGATGATAGCGATGCTGAAACCCTTCGAACGGATATCGCCCAGGAACGCCTGAGGCGCGTTCGCGAGCGCATCGCCAAGGCCAAGCCCGAGGAGCTCGCAGAAATCGATCGCGAGCTTAGCTCCTGGTCCGGCCGCCATGCCGGCGGTGACCAGAAACAAGTGGATACGATCGCCCAGCTGCGAATGGACCTTGCCGAGAAACTCTCGCGCGCAGCGCCTGGATCGGTCGAAACCAACGAACTCGCACTTGCCGTGATGCAGGAGCTCGCAGAGTCGCCGAGCCTCTCGAAGACCAGGCAGGAATCAGCTCAAGGCAAAGTGGAGATGCTCAAGGGCAATGTGGTTGCCGCCCAGGTGATCTCGTCTACTCTAGCGCAGGCCGGCATGATTCCGATTGGCGGCCATCCCGCACAGATCCAGAGCGTCGTGAGCTCGCAGCCGGAGTTCCAAGGTTTCGTTCAGGCACTGCAGCGCGAAATGATGGATTCTTGCAACTCGGCGCAACGCAGCCGAGGAAAGGATAGGTCCGCGATGAATCGCTGCCAGCAGGCTCAGGCCTCGCTTGCTCGCGAACCGCAGCGCGTGCTCCAGATTGCCTCGGCTGAAGTGCTGAAGGGGCTTGCCGCCCTCGCACCGCCGCCGGTGCTCCAGCCTCAGGTCCCACAGCAGCCGGGGCAGCCGCAGGCTCCAGGAGTGATGCCGGCGCAGGGAAATCTCCCTCCACTGGTGCCTTTCCAGCGATAAGCGAGAACCCTCAAGAATCGAAGTAGACCAGGAAACCGGAATGGGAAACCATTCCGGTTTCTTTTTTTGTTTGACGTGCCCACAGTCGGCCGCTAGTCCTTGGGCAGTTGCTACTTCGTCGAATCAAAACGCGTTTTTGGTTCGGCCGTTTTTCTCAATAGGGGGTGTTTGAATGGCAACAGGTTTGGTGAAGTGGTTTAATGACAGCAAGGGATTCGGATTCATCCAGGCAGACGGTGGTGCAGAACGCGACGTGTTCGTTCACTACACCGCGATTACCGGCGACGGTTTCAAGACCCTCGCGGAAGGTCAGCGCGTGAATTTCGAACTGATCGATGGCCCCAAGGGCCCGCAGGCTTCGAACGTCATGAAGGCGAACTGATCGCTGTCAATGACCCAAACCGAGAAGGTTTGAAGGGGCGTCCGAGAGGGACGCCCCTTTTTATTTTTGCGCACCACGAAGCCTGGCTGAGAAATATCGTGATCAGGACCAATTCAGTCCGGGCATGGCACTGGCCAGTACTTCAGCGGGCTTGGGCTCCGCAACTTCAAGAGAGCTGACCGGAGCGGCGCAATACAGCGTGGCCGTCAGGGCCGTAGGAAAGTGATTTCCGCTCTTTTTGAACCCGCCGAACGGAAGCTTCGATGACGCCCCGACCGTCGATTTGTTCCAGTTCACCAAACCCACCTCGAGCTCCTCGCGGCATTTTTCAAAGACGTCGCGCGACTTCGAGAAGACGCTCGCCACCAGTCCGTACTGAGTCTCATTGGCCTGGGCGATGGCCTCCTCCAGATCTGCCACTCCGAGAACTGCCAGCGCCGGAGCAAAGAGCTCCGTCTGTTGGAAGACGCTTCTTCGGGTCTGCTCCAGGCTCGGAGTCTGGATCCACGCGATCGTCGGAGCCACATAGTATCCCGGCCTGGACAGCTCGAGCGCCTTGCCCCGCATGATCAGTTCGGCGCCTTCACGTGCCGCAATCCCGATGAATTTCATGTAGCGATCCACCGCCGACGAATCGATCAGCGGGCCCATGAACGGCTCCTCCGACCAGTGTCCGATCCTGAACGCCTTGGCCTTGGCGTGGAGACGCTCCACGAATGGCTCCAGCAAGGACTGATGGACAATCACTCGGCTCGTGGCGGAACAGCGCTGACCAGCAGTCAGGAACCCGGACACCAGCGTCTCGTGGACAGCAACATCCAGATCCGCGTCGTCCCAGACTAGTGTGGCATTCTTTCCACCCATTTCGAGCGCAAGAATCTTCCAATGCTGCTGAAGCGTATCCTGCTTGATGCGGGTACCTACCTCATATGAACCCGTGAACAGCACTCCCGCCACTCCTGGATGCACCGACAATCTTCGACCGACTTCCCTCTCTCCCTGGACGAGATTGAAAACCCCGGCAGGAAACCCGGCAGCATGAAAACACTCGGCCATCAGCTGACCAACTGCTGGAGCCTTCTCCGAAGGCTTGAACACCACGGTATTGCCAGTCAGCAGCGCGGGAACGATGTGCCCATTGGGCAGGTGTCCGGGAAAGTTGAATGGCCCGATCACTGCCATCACGCCGTGAGGTCGATACTGACAGGAGCCCAGCGTATCCGGCATCACGGCCGGAATCTGAAAGGGCTGGACGAGCTTCATGCTGTCCTGGATGGTGATGTCGACCTTGTTCACCATGGCTGAAACTTCCGTCCGGGACTCCCAGAGCGGCTTGCCGATTTCACGTGAGATGAGATTGCTGAACTCCGCCTCTCGAATCCGGATCTGTTCCTGGTATCGCTTCAAGAGAGAGACGCGATCTTCGAGGCTGGTCCTTCTCCATGCCCGCTGTGCGTTGCGTGCGGAAAATACCGCCTCCTCGACCGCAGCGTAGGAGTACGCCACCGATCCCAGCGAGTCTCCGAGATCGGCCGGACTTCGGGTGATCCACTCGCCACTGCTCTCGGATCCACTCACCTGGACGAACTGCCCCTGGATGTAATTTCCACGAAACATGATCACCTCAATAATACGGCATGAAGACGACTTCGCTGCCCGAGCGGATTTCCGTCGCCCGCTCAAAGCTCTCAAGATCTGCTCGATCCGGAAACAGAACCTGGATGGCTCCGCCGCTTGTCGTGGCCTGAACATGCACTGCACGAAAGACGCCGGGGTTCTGAACAGCCGCTGCAACCAGTCCCACATCAGGCTGTGGAGCGGATGCCGCACCGATTGCGGTCTCGATCCTGACACGGCGGCAATTCTGAACCGGGGCCAGATCGTCTCGCTTTGCCCAAAGATGCGGGCCGCCATCGAACGGGTCCACCTGGCTCCTGTATCGGAAGCCGATCTTGTTCAGCATGTGGAGAACCGGCTCGGTGTCCTTGCCCACTTTTCCAATGGCATTCTTCGCTTCTGCCGGAAGAAATGTGGTGTAGATCTTTCCGGTCGGAAACAGCGAAAAAATAAACTCCTTGTCCTGCTGGCAGAGCCTGTCGGCCTCCCAGTAGTCCATATTGGTAAACCGACGGCCGATGGCCTCCCAAAGCGGGCTCTGGCCCTTTTTGTTGAGCGGTGGGAGGAGCTCCGCGAGGATGTTCTTTTTGAATCTCTCGCGGTTCATTGCGACATAAAGGAAGCGAACAAAGGAAATCTGCCGCCCGATGCGGGCATCGCTGTTCCGAAACTGCGGGTCGATGACGAGGCCGCCGATCTCAGATGGACCATTGGTATCATAACGAAGCTTGAGGGTTCCGTGGATGAATCCCGTGCCGATCGACTTCGAGAACTTCTCCTCGCTGCCCACTTCAAAGTAAAAGTGCGGCTCATCCTCCGTGCCATGCTGTGCTGCCACCATGGATGTGCCGATAATCATCCCCGACTGGAGATCCTCCGCCACGAAAACGTACTTCGAGGCGTCGTGCCGCTCACCCGATGAACGCGCCGGAGTCCCAAAGGACGCAAGCGAGCGCTGGATCTTCTCGTTCAGGAAGTCGCGGTCATTCTGAAGATTAATGAAACCTGGAATCTGGGCCAGCCGCTCGAGAGCCTCGATGTCCCTTTCCTGGATTTCTCTCAGAAGGATCATAGGCAGGTCTTCTCGATGATTTTTTCGTAAAAAAGAACCGCTTTCTCGAGCTGGTCGATGGTGTTGAATTCGTTAGGACTGTGGCTGTTGCCATGCGACCTGCCCGGACCAAAGACGATCGCCTCATACCCCGCCTGGAAGTACTGGGCCGCTTCGGTAGATGTGGCCTTCTTGTCGAATCCCTGCCCCGCGGGATGGATTCCGGACTCCTCCATGGCGGCCCGGCAGACTTTCATGAGATCGTGCTCCAATGTCATGTTCAACCCAGGGTTCATGCGCTCTCGAGTCACGGCGATGTTCAGCCCGGGGTAATGGACCGAGAGCTGCTGGACGGCCGACTTGATTCGCTGCTCGATTTCCGCAGGCGGCAGTTCCGGAAGAAGGCGGATGTCGAACAGCAGGTCAACCGCTCCGGGACGCTCGAGCAGCTGGCCAAAATTCACGGTGGACGTCGCCGGGTTGTACGTCTCGTCGCGCTTCTGCGCGAGATCTTCAGCAACTCCGCCAAACAACGCCACGACATCGCAGAGCGCCGGAAACAGCACGTCCGGAAGGAACTGGATGCCGGACTCTCCAAGGCCGCCCATGTCCGCCCTGAATGCATCCTGGAGTCCAAGCTTTTCGCGGTATTCTGCGAAGTATCCCTTGAAGTCCTCGAGCTGGTGCGAGGTGAGAAAGAACTGGGCCCGGGCTCGATCCGGCACCTTGTTCACCGAGTCGCCGCCGGTGAGCGAGACCAGCCGCAGGTCAAATCCAGCATCCTGTGCGCTCTTGATCAGTTCGATTAGGCGCAAGATTCCGTTGACGCCCATGTCCGGATAGGAGCCGTGGGCGGATTTTCCAAAAGCCTCGAGGACGACCTGGCGATTAAAGCCCCTCGCATCGCGTGTCATGCGATTGTAACCGATCGATACGCGAAAGATGTTGTAGCACTTGTGGGCATAGACCACCCGGAGCTCGGAGGGCTCGCCGACCACCACGTATTTCGGATTGAGCGCACCGGATTTAATCAGGTAACGAGCGCCAAACATTCCTACTTCCTCTCCACACGTCCCCACGAGGTAAATAGGAGCCTTGAGCTTGCGTTCGCGAAATCTCTCGATCGCGCGCAGCTTGCACAGAAAATCGAGCTTCACGTCCGCGGACCCGAGCCCAAAAATCTTCCCGTCCTTGATGGTGGCGGCAAAGGCGTTGCCTCCGGTCTCCGTCCAGTTCTCTCCGAGCCCAGGACCCACCGTGTCCAGGTGCGTATTGAAGAGGAGGCCCTTGCGAGTTTTTCGGTCGACCAGCGTGTCTCCAAAGATGCCGATCACATTGAACTGTCTTTTGGAGAACCCATCGAGCGAATGTGCGACCTGCTGCAGCTGGACCTTCATCCCGCTGGCGCGCATCAGCCCTGCGACGAAATTCGCAATATCCTCGTTGCCGTCGGCCGTCACCGAGCGGATCGAGATCATCTTCTTGGCATCTTCGACGAATTGTCTCATCATTTTCCACCACCTCTGGTCGCTGTTCGCTCGCTCGCAACAGACAGCACTGCTTTTTCGATGATCAAACAGGCCTCATCGACCTGGGCTTCGGTCATCACTCCAAACGGCGGAAGCAGGCGGACGAGCATCGGTCCATGGCCGCATTGGAACGCCACCACGCCCAGCTCAAACAGCTTCGTCAGCACCGCCTTGACGTCATCCATCGTTCCCAAAAACGGTTCGAACGCAATCATCCCGCCGATGTTGCGACGCTCTCCGATCATTCCCCGGCAAGGGCCGTCGGCCAGTCTGGCGATATTCGCAGCAAAGCGCGCCGACAAGCGCGCGATACGTCCGTCAGCACCGTAGTAACCGTCATCCAGAAGCTCGACGACCTTCCTGGCCACGCGAAGGCTGGCCGACGTTCCAGTGAAGGTTCCTGCAACAAGCCCAGGCTTCGGATTGTACTCGTCGGTAAAGAGCACCATGGATGCATGGAGCATCTTGGCCGTGGTCACCACATCGACATACTTCTGAAGGCCGAAGGTCTGGAACGCGAAGAGCTGCCCGGTGCGTCCAAAAGATTGAATTTCATCCAGCCAGATTGCGAGACCCACCTTCCTGGCGGCCTCGAAAACGGCGACATAATACTCCTGCGGGGCGAAGTTGAAGCCCCCCTCTCCCTGGACCGGCTCCATCATGATTGCGGCGATCTTTCCGGGATAGCGAGAGAGATGTCCGCACATCGCCTCCAGGGTCAGGCGGATACTCTCCTGCAACCCCAGCTTGGGCTGGTAAAACGGAAGGTAATGAACTTCGCCGTGAACAGGCTGTCCCTCGCGATATTTGGGATTGTCCGTGATCTCCTGCATGGCAGTCGAGCGGCCGGCAAAGCAGTCACTGAACGCCAGCACATGGTGGGCCGGAAATTTCTTCTGACGAATGATCTTGAGGGCAATCTCGTTGGCCATCGTTCCGCAGGTGGTAATCCACCCGTGACTGAGACGAGAATCCTCAACGCGGGAGAGTACCGCGCGAAGCAGCGAGGACGCTTCGTGTCCCGGCTGCAAATTTCCCTGATAGATGTCCGCTCCGGTCGCCGTCAGGGCTTCTTTCATCAGCTCCGGATGCGAGTGCCCGAAGAAATGAATCCCGATTCCGGTGATGAGATCGTATTTGACGCTTCCATCCTCCAGCTCGACAAAGGGGCCATTCCCCAGGCCGGATGCCAGATAGGGAAAATAGAGGTCTCGTCCGCGATCCTTTTGAAACTCGAGGAGGTCGCGTTTCAGTCGATCTGAGTGTGCGGGAGAAGACGCGCCGCGGACTCCCGTGATCCGAGCGCTCGCTTGGGCCACGAGTGTCACAAGCTGATCTCGCGCCGTTTGGAATGCCGCTGACTCGACCAACTTCGACGATTCGGTTTGGACGTCTGACATTTCTTAGCTCCTACGGGCTGGATCCGAATTTGATTGAAATATCACCGGCTTATTTTTGTTGCAAGGACACCCCACCCCTCGTTAGCGTCTGACTCCTATGGCGGATGCCCATGCTGAACTGATTCGCCAGGCCGTGCTTCAGGCCCGTGAGGGACGCACCTCAGAGGCGCTCTCACTTCTCTTGGGCAGCCCGGTTCCACAGAATCACCCGAGCGCTTCGCATTATCACTTCACGGTGGGCTCATTGCTGCTTCGTCAAGGACGCCCCGGAGAGGCTTTTGCCCACCTTGATGCGGCGCTTCACCGGGAGGGGCACTCCAAAAGCATCGAAGAGTTGTGGGGCAAGGCGCGACTCGCCGCCGAGGGTGCCATGGGTGAAGGCTCGCTCGAGCGAGCGTCGTCTCCTGTGGAGATCTGGGTGGACCATCCGCTCTTCGCGCCGATCGAGGCCCTCCTTGCCGTGAGTGCGGCAGCAACCGGACTGCAATACCTCCGGCGAAGGAATTCTCCGGGCGGCCGAAAATCGATCCTCCAGTGGGCCCTGGCGCTCTGGAGCCTCGCGGCAGTGGGCTGCGGAATCCAGTACTGGGGTGATCGTTTCGAGCGGTGCCGCGCCCTGAGTGGAATTGTTCTGCGAAGCGGTCCGTCCGACGATTACCTGGAACTGGGACGAGTCGACCCCGGAGCGGAGCTTCGTATTCTAGATCGACAGGAAGGGTGGTTCAGGGTGCGCGTCAATTCCGAAACCAGTGGTTGGACTCCATCCTCCACTGTGTTGCTCTTGAAGCCACCTTCGACTACACGAGAACCATGAGGGAACTTCGCCGCACCCGTAGCCTTGCCCGTCTTGCGCTCCTCCTGTCGTTGTTCATGCTGCAGGCATGCGCCTCGGTCGCCGTGGAGGAGAGCGATCCCGCGAAGCTGTTCGAGCAGGCTGAAGAAGAGATCAGGAATGATCACTTCATTCTCGCCACTGACCATCTGAAGTCCCTGCGAAACAAGTTTCCCTACTCGCAATTCGCGCCACTGGCCCAGCTTCGACTGGCTGACGTTTATTTCCTGCAGGAATCGTTCGGCGAGGCGGCTTCGGCATACGAAACTTTTCGCGACCTCTACCCCAAGCACGAAAAGACCTCCTACGCACTCTTCCGGGCGGCAAAGAGCTATTTCAAGGACACTCCAGAGCAGATTGCGCGCGACCTTGGGTCTGCAAACCGCGCGGCGGAGACCTACCGAGATTTTCTCAGGAAGTATCCGGCAGATCCATTGCGTGATGAGGCCCAGCAGGACCTACTTTCGGCCGAAGACCGATTGGCCAGCAAGGAATTTTACATTGCCAACTTCTACAAGCGGCAAGGACAGCTGAAGGCTGCTCGAGCCCGGATCGAAGGACTTCTCGTCACTTATCCGCAAACTCCCACCGCGCAAGAGGCGAAGAAATCCCTCGATGAAATGAGCACGCCATGATTCCCAGCCCTGCCCTTCATGACCAACACATTCAGGCACTCATTTCACAGAAGCGCTGGGCGGAGGCCGAAGTTGCCAGCATCCAGAAGGTGCGAAACGAGCCGGAGAGCGCAGACGCCCACTACCTCCATGGAGTGAGCCAGTATTTTCAGGGAAAACTTCCGTCCACGATTGCATCCCTTCGGAAGGCGCTCGAGCTGGATCCGCGTCACACCGACGCGGCAATCTGCTTATCAGTCCTGCTGAATGACATCGGCCGATACGATGATGCCAAAAGCATTTTCGAACAGGCCAACCAATCGGTAGCCCACCGCCAGTCAGCCTCGGAGATTGCGATCGACAGGAAATTTGCCGTCAAGCACCTCGAGTTGGCGGATCTGTATTTCCGATATCGACGGTACGATGAGGCAATCGAAGAATACTCGAAAGCTGCAACGCTGGATCCGACCAGCCTCGAGATTCGCATTCGCCGGGCGAAGGCCTACTCTCGCAAGGGTTACGTCAGTCGTGCCATGCAGGAGCTGGAGCAGCTCAGGAACGAAAACCCCGCCTACATTCCGGCAAGAATCCAGCTCGGTCTTTTGCACTACAGCCAGGGAAACCAGCTCGACGCCGAGCTGGAGTGGGAATCCGTGCTACGGCTGGACCCTGTGCATCGAGAAGCCCGCTCGTATCTGGAGATGTCGCGAGAAGCCCCACGACGAAGCTGAGCGGGACCACTGACTCAAGCGAGCAGCGGCTTTACAGTGAGCGACGGCGGAATGTTTCGAATGGCCACGACGCTCGGAAGCGTCTCTTCCATGACTTGGCTCGCACGCTCGTGGGCCCGAATCGTCAAGAGGTGGGTCTTGAGCTCCTTGAAAATCAGGTGTTTCACGCTGTACTCATTTTCCTGAAGCACCACCTGTTTGGCGACCTGTTGCTTCAGGTTCACGACGAGTGGTGCCTTCAGGTTGGCAGTCATCTGGGTGATGTCCTCGGGAATCGTCAGAATACTCAGAACCGCGGATTGATTCACGTTGTCGAGCTTCAGCTCGCGCAGCTCCAGCGCGGAGAGCTTCGCGGTGTAATCGAGGCGGAAGACCTTGGGCTCGAGCACCGGAAAAACGACTTGAGGATTTTCCAGCGATTGAAGCCAGAGAATCAAGGTGTCATCAGCCGGATCAATAAGACAGAACTTGGTGTATTCCGGAAAACCGAGAATCCCCTGAGGAATGATGATGGTCTCATCATTGCCAACAGTCAGGTGACCAAAACGTCCTGTTTCAATGATCATGACTAGTTCTCTCCCCTCATCCCAATCGGTAGGCTCAACCGCCCCCTGTGCCTCATCCGGCCAGGGACAATTTCCAGCCTTCATCAAACCTGAAAAACGAACCGCTGCCAACTATCCTTTCAGGGCTTTGGACACCTGGGCCACTGCGGCAGGGCTCTTGACGGCTTCCTGATTCTGGTCACGAATGGCCGAGTAGACCTCTTCGCGATGGATTTTGGTTTCTTTTGGCGCTTGGATCCCTAGGCGCACCTGCTTGCCCTTGATCTGCACCACGACAATCTTGATGTGATCGTCAATGGCAATGCTCTCGCCCAGCTTGCGGGTTAAAACTAGCATAACTTCTTGTTACCTCATGCTCACGGAATCGGCCCACGAGCGCGGCCGGTATGGGCGGTACTCCATCACCACCGGTCGGTATAGACCAAGCTCCCCCTCGGTGGCAACCGCTCGTTATTTCAGAAAATCAAGTAATGTAGGCTGGATCAGTTTTTGCGAACTGGCCAGCGCTCCCCGAAAAATGGTCTCCTCTCGCGCCAGCTCGGACATGACCTGCGCCATGTCTGCGTCCTCGAGTGCCGATCCCAGGGACGCATTCGTGACGTTCTGCCGCTCAACCGACTGGGTTGCGCTCCAAACCCCCTGAAGCCGGGATCCGAGCATGGCGCGCCCGGCCGTCACCTTGGCATGGAGCTGGTCGAAGTTCTCGAGGGTATCTCGAATCGCTCCGTCGTCTCCTGCGAGCAGGGCGGTCCGGAGGTTTTGAAGCTCCTGAAAGAGATTGATGTTCTGCGCGTCGGGAGCCTCGTACTCGGCGGGTCCGCGGCCGACCCCAGGATCTTCGGCTCCGATCCCGGGCTTGATCGTTTTGACGATATCCGGGCGGGTGTTGAAAATGTCCGCCCCCGCGACATTCATGCCCAGGAATACGTCCTTGGAGATCTCGACCATGATCTGGCCCGTATCGCCGCGGTAGTTCCCATCCTGGTCAAACGGGGCCTGGATCGTCTTGAACCCACCAAAGAGGTACCGATCTCCGATCCTTCGGTTCGCGGCGCCGACGGCCTGATTGTAAAGCTGGGCAATCTCCTCAGCCACCGCGATGCGGGTCTGTGGATTGGCGCTGGCTCCACTGGCCTGTCCCAGTGCGATCTCCTTT
The DNA here is from genome assembly GCA_945860415.1 of Bacteriovorax stolpii. Taxonomy (GTDB): domain Bacteria; phylum Bdellovibrionota; class UBA1018; order UBA1018; family UBA1018; genus CAIOHW01. Next base: position 25,774 of record CAMAQA010000004.1, on the reverse strand, counting down.
GCGCGGACCACGAGGTCCGAAATCTCTCCGAGGGCCTGCTCCGAATTGCTCAGGAAGGTTTCCGCCAGCTTCGCATTCATGAGGAATTGATCGTTGTTCACCTTTTCCGTCCTTATTCCGAGCACCTTTCCTGCCGAGACAGGGTCATCCGACGGAGCCGTCAGGCGCTTCGTGCTTGCCGCCTGCTCCTGCAGCTTGTTCATCCGGGAGCGAGAAGCCCCCACAGTCTTTCGAGAGGACTCAAAATTCATGTTCTCAGTCACTCTCACGATTCAGCCCCCTACCTTTTGAGATCCAGGACGATCTTCATCAACTCGTCCGCAACCCGTACCACTCGGGCAGATGCGTCGAAGGCATGCTGATACTGCATCAGCTGCGTGGTCTCCTCGTCGATGGAAACGCCACTGACCTGTTCACGCATCTTCGAGAGCTGGGTCATGATGTCGCGATTCTGGTTCATGGTGGCCTTGTTCTGATTTGCCGTGACACCAACCTCGGAAATGATGCTGTTGTAAAAATCATCCACCGTTGCCTTGCCGCCGTCCAAAAGCCGCATTCCCTGTAGTCCTGAAATGGCGAGCGCAACTCGGTTGTCTCCAGGTGAGTCCGGCTGGGCGGCTGCCGCAATATTATGCGAGCTCATCCTCAGCGCATCCGAGAGCGTGATGTTCTCCGACGCCCCTTCGACCTTCTCCAGGGGCTTGAAGAAGTCGACCCCGGTCACGCCATCTCGCGTGAAACCCACCCGATGGATCTCGTTCACTGCGCGCGAAACCTCAAAGGCAATGATGTCCATCTTATTGGCCATCGCCGACAGTGTCTCGTCGCGAGTCTTGAGCAGCGCGCCCAGCTTTCCGGTCGTGAGGCGATCGGTGACCGGAACGCCCGAGGCGTGGCCGGCATACACATCGACGGAGTTATGGGGCTTTCCGCTATCATTTGCCGGCGTCCGCGCCACAGAGAACTGTTCGGCATCACCATTGGTGATCAGCGGACCCAGGCCCCGCAGGTCGACCATCATCGAACCGTCCTTGTCCTTGTAGCTGGTCACATCCACCAAGGCCCCGAGCTTCCTCAATGCAACATCACGCTGATCGAGGAGATCGTTCGGAGAGCCCCCTGCAATCTCCACCTGCCGAATCTTCACGTTGAGGTCGCGAACCTCGCCTGAGAGCTGGTTGATTTCGCGCACATATCCTTCGATGCGGCTGTCGATATGAGAGCGCACATCGTTCATCTGCGTTTTGAGCCTTCGAAAGTCATTGACCAGCGAATTTGCTGATTCACGCACGGACTCGCGCAGGGCCAGGTTCTCGGGCTCGCTTGAAAGTTTTCTGAACTCATTGAAGAACTTCGACATCAGCCGATTCAGGCCCTCGCCATTCATCTCGTTGAAGATGTCCTCGGTCTGACGCAGCACCACTTCGCGCTCTTCTGCAAAGGCAAGATCTCGGCCTGTACTCCGCAGCTGTCGGTCGATGTAATCGTTATTGATTCGATCCACCCGCGTGACACTGGCGCCCTGCCCGATGGTAATCCGCCCAGCCTCTCGCGCCGACGGCGACTCGGCCGTGGTCTGTACGCGCTGCCGGCTGTATCCTTCGGTGTTGGCGTTGGCGATGTTATGGCCGGCCGTCGATACGCCGGCCCTCGCAGCCTGCATTCCCGACTTGCCAACCTGGAGGACGCCTCCCATTCCCATGTCGGTCTCCTAGATCTCTGTCGAGATCAGGCGCGACTGCGCCGGTGCGTTTTGACGATGTCCGGTGGGAGAGTACGTCTCCGACCGGGGCATCGACTCCCCGATGACATTCCTCTTCATCTGGTTCACATGCTCCAGCGACGACTCCACCAGCTGGCGATTGGAGCCGTTCTGCTCCTGGATCCGGCCAATCAAATGCGCAAGCGCCTGCTGCACGCTGCGGAGCTGTTCGGAGGTCTTGAGGCTTACCGATTGCGATTGCAGGATGATCTGTCCCAACGAGGCGTCGGCCGGTGCGTTCAGCTGGACGGCAACGAGACGGGAGGTCGAGAGGCGGGCCTGTTCGGCAGCAAGGATCTGCTGGAGGACGCCCTGCTTCTCGAGGGTAATTTCGTGGATCTTGCGAACATCCACCTCAAGCAGGGCTTCGCGCTCGGCCCGAAGCGAATCCAGCAGCTGCCGATGCAGTGACAACAGCTTCTGCAGCCTTGTCACAAGATCATTCAGGCTTTCGATCGTCTTCTCCATCGTGCAATCCTCCTGATTGCCCTCGACCCGGCCGTGGCCCTGTCGTGGAGTCCGAGTTCCCCGCGTCCTGCAGGCAACTTAAATCAGCTTCAACCGATACCTGAAGTGACGTGCTCATCGACCATGCGATCCGCGATGGCCTGAGCGTTCACTTCATATTTTCCAGCTGCAATTCGCGCCTTGATGTCGGCGATCTTCTGCTCGCGGACATCCGGGGCCTCGGCTGCAACCGCCTTGGCCTTCGCGAAATCTCGTGCCTTGGTGGAAATTTCGGTTTTGGCCGCTCCGGGGTCAACCTGTCGAGTCGCTGTGGCCTTTGTGGCCTCCGCCGATTTGTCGGCTCGCTTGCTCGCGGCTGCCGAAGCCGCTTCCGCCGTCGTTGCGGGCTTGTTCTGAACCGAAGGACTGCTATTTGGACTGATCTTCATGGGAGGTACCTCCTGTACCGCGGGCCACTTCACTTTGATTGTATCGAGCGCTTTGCAGATAGGCAACGATCTGCTCGGCGAGACCCACGCCTCCGGCCCGGGCCGCACGCTGGGAATACTCGGAATCCAGCATGCCTTGATAGATTTCTGACGCTCCGTTGCTGAGACTCATTTCGCTCTTGCCGACCGACTTGCGCATGGTCTGCATCATGTAATCGAGGAACATCGCCTCCATGCCCTGGGCGGCCTCGCGCGTGGCCGGATCGACCTTCTGCCAGTCCACTGCCACGTCGCGACGAGTCGGCGTGGGCGACGAGTCCAGTCCACGAGCCAGGGTTGGTGCACCAGAAAGGGTCAATTGATGCCCCCTTCGGAGAAGGAATGGGGCGCGGATGCGGCCCCCGCGTCCATGCGGGTAGCAGCATTGAATGCAGAACTGGACTCACCCGCCATCCTAGCAGGCCGTCTTTCCTGTCCTGTTTCCTGGATATGGTTGCTCCTTCCGTCCTCCATGACAGAAACCACATCCGCGCCATCCTTGGCTCCAGCTCCGAACGAATCGATCGAGAGGAGCGGGCCAAACTTTTCATCCAAAACAAAGTCCATCCAAAGAATCACAGAATCTCCAAATCCGCCTGCAAGGCGCCAGTTTCACGAAGCGTTTGAAAAATTGCCGTAAGGTCCTTGGGCTGCACCCCGAGCGCATTGAGGCTCTTGACGAGGTCCGAGACGCTCGTCGCAGCCTTGATCTCCGCAATCGACTGGCCCTTGGAGCCGGCCGGGGCGCCCTGGACCTGGATCGTGAGATCGCCATGCGAGATGGCGACAGCACTCAACGTGACTCGATCTCCCATGACGACCGTGCCTGTTCGCTCGTTGAGCACAACTTTTGCGCGCGAGTCGACGTTGACGTTCATGTTTTCCAGCACCGAAAGCAGCTCGACGGTGTTTCCTTCATAATTAAACGGAACCACCACATCGATCGTGCCACTGTCCCTGGCCGAGGCGAACTTTCCACCCAGCTCGCCATTGATGGTGACTGCAACGCGGGCGGAGGTGGTGAAGTCGGGATTATGAAGAGAGAGCCGGAAGCTCTTCTTGCCGGAGAAATTCGTCTCCACATCTTTTTCGATCGTGGCGCCGGAAACCACCCTTCCCACCGTCGGAAAATTCTTCGTCGTTCCATCGGCGACCGATCCTAGGCTCACCGGACCCTGGGCAACGGCGTACACGTTCTGGTCACCCGCACGAAGCGGGGTTACCAGGAGGACTCCTCCCTCCAGGCTCGATGCATCGCCGATGGACGAGACGCTGACATCGATCTTGTTTCCGGTGCGCGCAAAAGGCGGAAGCTTTGCCGTGACGATGACCGCTGCCGCATTTTTCGATTTGATCGCCGCATTTTGCTGAACATCTAAGCCCAGTTTGCCGAATAGCCGATTGAGAGACTGGCCTGTCACATCAGCACCGGAGTCGCCGGAGCCCTTCAGTCCGACCACGACGCCATATCCGATCAGGATGTTCTCTCGAACCCCCTTCACTGAGGCGATGTCCTTCAGCCTGGCCGCATGGGCTGACTGGGCCAGCAGGAGCGGCAGCAGACAGAGTGCCGTGGCTTTAGCGAACGATTTGCAGGCGATATTCATAAATTTTTCCTGATGGAACCTTTTCGTCACCAAGATCATTTCCGCGGACGATTCCGACAAGGTTCATGAGCTTGGTTGTATTGCGGTAGGCCACGCGCTTGCTGCCCCGGATCTTGTAATTTCCATTGGGATAACGCTCCACGATCTCAGCAAGAAAGCTGTCGCCTGCCTTTATCCCCACCACTGAACTGACATCCACCGCGCCGAAGCTCAGGTCAGGAGATACCGGAGCGGCGGCACTGGTCTTGATCTGGTCCTGGCTGCCACTTGAGGAAGCCGCGGAAGCCGCTCCTTGCGCATATTTCGACTCCAGGAGCTCCAGCTCGCGGCGGCGCTCTGCGCCAGTCAGCGTGCGCTTGACCTCGGCTTGGATGTCGCGAAGCATCTCGTCTTCAATCGTGATCGTGACAATGTCTCCGGGACTGCGAGCGCGATTCTTGGAAAAGAAGAAGTTGGATTCGCTGTTCGAGGCCCAGAGCGAGCCCGAGTCCTGCGCCTGATCGATGAAGTCGTTCCGCGTGGCTCGTCGTGCCTGCCGGGGCCGAGGCCGCGCCTCTTCCTGGGTCGAGTTTTCTTCGCCCTCTGACGCGCGGGATCCCTCGCCGTCCTCACCCTCGTCAGACCAGCCACGCTCATTGCTTGCGGATCGCATGGCGGCGGGGGAACGATCATAATGGCCCGGGGCCGTGCCGTATCGGTCCTCGTCGAGATATCCGCCCTCTGGATACGCGCCACCGATCGTAGGTCGGTAAGACCCCTGGTCATCATTCAAATCGGCGCGCAACTGTCCAAGGATCTGGGCACAGCCTGAGAGCATGAACACCGCAGCAACAATGGCCAGAGGCTTCATTCGCGACTTCACAGCGTCACCTCCACTCGAGCACCTTCGCGAAGGGTTCCGACGAACTCCCGCTTGCTCTTCTGGACCTGAACCCTGACCCTTTGCTGGAGGCTGGTCGGCTCGAGTGCAATGGCCGAAGTCGTCAAGCGGACTCCTCCGGAGAGAACTTCCAGGGTCACTGCATCGCCTCGCCTCAGGTCTGGAATCCTGCGAACTCCCGATGCGGGAATGAAGGCCCCAGGAAGCAGGGTTTGAGCCGCCTCGAGTCGGGACGCGTCCTCTCCGATGGCGAGGATTGCTCCACGGTACTCACGAGCCAAACCTTCGGCGATATTGAAGTCACGCGTCTCGAGGGCGTCCATCGACAGCGGCTCTCCTGGCGAAAGCCGGCGAGTCGTGCTCCATCCCTTGATCCAGGCCGAGTACTTCACGCGGTATTCCACGCGCTCTTCAGCGCCAACTGCATTGGGCTTTCCGCGGCTGTAGCCGGAAACCAGCACCCTTGCCTCACCGGAAGGGCCTTCTGAAAGTACCGCCGCACCGGTAGCGCGTTCGAGCGGCTGGCCGGGCATCGTGGAAAGAACGGCAATCACCTCCGCGCGCTGCGCACCCGAGTGTGAGCGAAGCGCATCCGAGATGACGTCGTTCACTCCAGCAGATGCGCCACCGATCGTCGGAAGTGTGGCCACCATTGCCAAGATCAGGATCTTCGATTTTTTCATGAACTCAATTTTCATGCTGCTCACTTGATGTTGGCCGTTGCGCTCATCATCTGGTCCGCAACGCTCATGACCTTGGTATTCATTTCATAGGCGCGCTGGGTCTGGATCAGCTCGACCATGCTGTTGGCAACGTTCACGTTCGACCCTTCGAGGGCGCCCTGCAGCACCGTTCCCATGCCATTCTCCCCCGGCACGCCCTGCAGGGGCGCTCCGCTGGCCGCAGTCGCGGTGAGGATTCCCTCACCAGCGGCAGAGAGGCCTTCTTCGTTCAGGAAAGTGACGAGCTGGATTTGTCCAATGACTGCTTCCTGGCCTCCTGGCAGTGCCGCCTTCACTTCGCCATTGCCGGCAACGCTGATACCCGCCGCATTCGGCGGAACCGTGATTTCCGGAATCAGCTTCGCCCCGTTTCCAAGAACAATTTTTCCCGACGGATCGCGATGGAATGCGCCCGTGCGCGTGTAGGCGATTTCGCCGCTCGGCATCTGGATCGGAAAGAAACCCGAGCCTTCGATCATCATGTCCATCTGGTGATAGGTCATTCGAGCCGGTCCCTGTTCGAACACCTTGTGATTGGCTCCGACGCGAACACCCATTCCTTGCTGGATGCCGACAGGCGTCGTCGAACCCGCCCCGAGCTGCCCGCCTGGTGCCTTGATGGTTTCGTACATCAGATCCTTGAACTCGATGCGGCCGCGCTTGTAGCCGTCGGTATTCACATTCGCCAGATCGTTCGAGATTCGCTCGATATTGGCCTGCTGCGCTTCGAGTCCGGTGGATGCGGAAGAAAGTGCACGAATCATCTTAGAGCTTTCCTATGTCGTTGGCTTCGCGCTGCATGAGTTCGCCGTAGGTCTTCAGGGCCTTCATGTCGTGCTCGAAGAGGCGGTTGGCGCGGATCAGCGCGGACATCTCCTCGACTGGATTCACGTTGGAGGTTTCCAAAAGTCCCTGGCGGATCTGCGAACGCTCCGCCGTCCGCAGGTTGGTCGGGTCCGGATTCGCGAACATCAGTGCCGCGTCCTTGCGGAGCTGTCGAGAATCGTTGAACTCGACCACCGAGAGCCTTCCAGCCAGATCCTGGCCGGAATAGATCTCGCCCTGGGGGTTGATGCTGACCCTGCCCTTGGCATCTCTCAAATTGATGAACCGTCCAGCCACGCCCTGCCCAGCCGCGACTCCTCCTTGAGTCTCAGGCCCTCCTTGGCCCGGCTGAGCGTTGGCGAGTGGCTGCGCGGTGTTCGGGATTTGAGCGGCCATCCCCCCGGGTTGAGATGACAGCACGGGGAATCCCTCGGAAGTGACCAACCGTCCATCCGTAGACAGCTTGAAGCTTCCATGCCTCGTGTAGCGAATTCCCGAGGGCGTGCTGACCTCAAAAAAACCCGGGCCATCCACGGCCATGTCCAGCTGCTGGTTGGTCACCCTGAGGTGGCCCGGGCGAAAATTTGTCGAAGTGCCGTCGACGACGACGAAAGACTGGTCACGTCCATCCAGTGGAACGAGATCCTTGTCCGTGATCGGGCCACGCGGAATGTCGACAGCAAGGTGCTCGCGCTCGTTTGCGGCGAGATATTCCTTGAAGGTCAGCTCGTCCTTCTTGAAACCCATCGTGTCGGCGTTCGCCAAATTGTTGGCGACGACATCCACGGCCTGGGCTCGGGCGGCTGCTCCTGCTGTTGCTGTCCAAATACCACTGGCCACGAAACACCCCTTCTCGGGGGTGAACAAAGGCAATCGGCATGCCGCGAAAAAACTGAAGGATTTTCAGGAAAATTCTTTCCGACCGGCGGAAATTTCTGCCGGGGTGGGAAAAAGGTGACCAGTAACGCGGCAGGATTTGCCGGCGCGGGGCGGATCGCTCCTTGAGGCCGGTCCGCAACTATGTCAAAGATGGGCCATGCTGATCCTCGCCGGAAAACCCGTCGTCGAATCGCTGGCCCCGGCCCTGGAGCAGCAAATTTCCGCGTTCAAGAAGGCTTCAGGCCGAAGCCCCCGCCTCGACGTGGTGCTCGTCGGCGACGATCCGGCAAGCCAGATCTACGTCCGTAACAAGCACCGTGAAGCAACAAGGCTTGGCATCAGTTCGCAGGTGCATTCTTTTCCAAGTTCGGCCGACCGTCTGGATGTAAGAGCGCTCGTGGAGCGCCTGAATCGGGATGACGGCGTGGATGGGATTCTCATCCAGCGGCCCCTGCCTCGCTCTTTTTCCCTCTCTGAGGTTTCTCAATGGGTTCTTCCGTCCAAAGATGTCGACGCCTTCCATCCGGAACTCCTGGGTAGACTTGCGCTTGGCTTTCCAGGTCTTGCCCCCTGCACGCCCCAGGGAATCCTCGCCCTGCTTGCTCATTACAAAGTTGAAGTCGCAGGCAAGGTAGCCTGTGTCGTGGGACGAAGCCCGATTGTTGGAAAGCCCCTCTCGTACATGCTTCTCAACGCGAATGCTTCGGTCATTCAATGCCATAGCAGGACCGGGAAGCTTGAATCACTGACATCCCAGGCAGACCTTCTTTTCGTGGCGGCGGGAGTACCTCGGTTGATTGGGCGTCAGCACGTCCGGCCGGGTGCAGTCGTGATCGACGTGGGAATTCATCGCATGCCAGACGGCGGGCTCGGCGGTGACGTGCGCATGGATGAGATCTCGGATCTTGCTTCTGCAGCCAGTCCGGTTCCGGGTGGCGTGGGGCCGCTGACCATCTTCATGCTGATGCGAAACGTCGTCGCTGCTGCACAGGCAAGGCTGGACACTGCCACAGGCGCAAGTGTACGACATTCCTGACTTATGGCTAAACGCACGGCACTGTACGAAGAGCATGTTCGCCTCGGCGGACGAATGATCGATTTTGGCGGATGGGATCTTCCTGTCCAGTATAGCGGCCTGATGGAAGAACATCTCGCTTGCCGCAATGCTGCCGGATTGTTCGATGTCAGCCACATGGGAGAAGTGCATGTCGAAGGTCCGGATGCGGAATCCTTCCTGAATGACCTGCTGACCAATGATGTTTCCAAGGTTGCCGTGGGACAGGCGCAGTACTCCGTGATGTGCCAGGATGATGGTGGCTGCGTCGATGACCTGATCATCTATCGGCGCGCACAGGACAAGTTCCTCGTCGTCGTCAATGCCAGCAATGACGACAAAGACTTCGCCTGGATGCGCGAGGTCCTTTCTCGCAAGGGTTATCGCTGCACGCTCACTCACGAGAGCGCCCATTATTCACAGATTGCGATCCAAGGCCCGAAGGCAGCGGAGATCCTTCAGAGGCTGACGAAAACCGACCTTTCTGCGATCAAGACGTACTGGTTTGCCGAAGGTACCGTCTGCGTTGGGGTTCCCGCCCTATTGGCCCGCACCGGCTACACGGGCGAGGACGGGTTCGAAATCTACGTGTCCTGGGACAAGGCTCCCGAGATCTGGCGCGCCCTTCTCGAAGCCGGCAAGGCCAGCGGAATTGCTCCTTGCGGACTGGGGGCACGCGACACCCTTCGCCTGGAAATGAAGTACCCGCTCTATGGCCACGAGATCACGGACAAGATCCATCCGCTGGATGCAGGCCTGGGCTGGGTCGTGAAGCTCGACAAGGCCAACGACTTCGTCGGCAAGGCGGCACTCGTTCAGGCGAAGGAAAACGGCATTTCCCGAACGCTTGTGGGTATTCGCATGCTCGACCGCGGAATTCCGCGCCAGGGGTATGCGATCCACGACGGTGAAGGCGCGGAGCGCGTCGGAGAGGTGACGAGCGGAACGCAGTCGCCCTCGCTCAAGCAGGCCATTGCGGTGGCCTTTGTTCCAAAGGGGCTTTCCGCGATCGGAACCAGGATTACCGTCGATATTCGTGGCACGAAGGTGCCGGCCGAAATCGTCGCCACACCATTTTACAAAAGGAGCTGAAGATGCGCTTTCCCGCGGAACTGAAGTACACGAAGGATCACGAATGGCTGAAGGTCGAAGGTAACGTCGCGACGATCGGCATTACCGACCATGCCCAGTCGGCGTTGGGCGATATCGTCTATGTCGATCTTCCGAAGGTCGGCCGCGAATTGAAGTCGCATGACACGTTCGGCGTCGTGGAAAGCATCAAGGCTGTTTCCGACCTGTACTCTCCTGCCGCAGGAAAGGTCGTCGAGATCAATAGTGAGCTGATCAATGATCCCGCCCGGATCAACCGTGATCCGCATGCCGGCGCATGGATGATCAAGATGGAGCTTTCGGGCGAAGCCACCGGACTCATGGATGCGGCCGCTTATGAAGCTTATGTCTCGACGCTGAAATAACTCGCGCGATTCATTGAATTCAAGAAGGGCGGGCACCCCGAGGGTCCCGCCCTTTTATTTGATCTCGGCGTCGCCAGCGCCAGTTGCTAGGACTGATAGCTATCGATTGGGGGACACGCACAGATCAGGTTGCGATCACCCGCTACTGCGTTGATTCGGCTGACCGAAGGCCAGAACTTCCAGTCTTTCGTCCATGCCGCTGGAAATGCGGCTCGCTCACGCGAATACGGACGATCCCAGCTGCTTGCCGTGACCACGCGTGACGTATGTGGCGCGTGCTTGAGCACATTATTCAGGCGATCCGCCTTGCCATCCGCGATCTCCTGGATCTCCCCTGCGATTGAAATCATCGCCTCGCAGAATCGATCGATTTCCGCCAGTGACTCACTCTCCGTGGGCTCGATCATGATCGTCCCTGCGACTGGAAACGACACGGTGGGCGCATGGAACCCATAATCCATGAGCCGCTTGGCAACGTCCTCAACCTCAATACCGGTGGTGTTCTTGATCGGACGAAGATCCAGAATGCACTCATGTGCAACGCGGCCGTTCGTCCCTTTATAAAGAACCGGAAAAAATGGTTCGAGTCGTCGGGCCATGTAATTCGCATTGAGGATCGCCACTTCGGTCGCATGCTTGAGACCTTGGGCTCCCATCATCGCAATATACATCCACGAGATGGGAAGGATGCTGGCACTACCCCATGGTGCCGCCGACACTGCGCCTATGGCCGAATCCCCGGCCTTCGTCCTCACGACCGAGTGGCCGGGAAGGAAGGGTGCCAGGTGTCCGGCCACGCAAATTGGCCCCATTCCTGGTCCACCACCCCCATGCGGGATACAGAACGTCTTGTGCAGGTTGAGGTGACAGACATCCGGGCCGAAATCGCCGGGACGACAAAGCGCAACCTGCGCGTTCATGTTCGCCCCGTCCATGTAGACTTGTCCGCCATGGGCATGGATGACGGAACAGATTGCTCGGATCGCTTCCTCGAAAACTCCGTGCGTCGAGGGATACGTGACCATCAATGCGGCCAGATTCTTTCCATGCTCTGTGGCCTTGGCCTTGAGGTCCGACAGATCCACGTTGCCCTGTTCGTCGCATTCGACGACCACGACCTGCATTCCTGCCATGACTGCGCTGGCTGGGTTGGTGCCATGGGCGGATTTTGGAATGAGGCAGATATTGCGATGAGCCTCTCCTCGAGCACGGTGGTATTCACGGATGACGAGAAGGCCCGCATACTCGCCTTGCGATCCGGCGTTCGGTTGGAGGGAAACACCGGAAAATCCAGTGATCTCCGAAAGCCAGATCGACAACTCCTCCAGCATCTGGTGATAACCCGCTGCCTGTTCCGACGGAATGAACGGATGGAGTTTTGAAATGCCGGCCCAGCTGACCGGAAACATCTCGGCCGTTGCATTCAGCTTCATCGTGCACGAACCCAGTGGAATCATGGAGCTCGTCAGAGACAGATCACGAGATTCGAGCCTTCTGATATATCGGAGCATCTCAGTCTCGGAATGATACCTGTTGAAAACGGGATGCTGGAGTGCAGGCCCCTTCCGCATGAGTTCGTGAGGAAGCGAGGAGTGCCCCTGTCCAGGAGGAGGCACAACCGGCTTTCCGGCTGCTCGCGCAAATACGCCGATGAGCTTTTGGATCGAGTCTTCGGTAACGGTCTCATCCATCGAAATCGTGACTTCCCAGTCAGACAGCCAGCGAAGGTTGACCCGAGCCTCGCTGCATGCATTCCGGAGCGCGGATGCGGGAACGGAGCCAAGCCTGACTCGAACCGTGTCGAAGAATGCGGCACTCGCGACAGAATAGCCCAGCCTCTGTGCAGCTTCGGCAAAACGAACAGCCCAGGAATTCACTCGCTCCGCGATCTCCTTCAGCCCTTCCGGGCCGTGATAAACCGCATACATGGAGGCCATGACGGCCAGGAGTACCTGCGCCGTGCAGATGTTGCTCGTCGCCTTGTCGCGACGAATGTGCTGTTCGCGAGTCTGCAGGGCGAGCCGAATCGCCGGCCGGCCCTCGGCATCATGAGATACTCCAACGATGCGCCCCGGAAGCAGGCGCTTGTATTCGTCCCTCGTCGAGAGGAAGGCCGCGTGCGGCCCGCCGAATCCCATCGGAACCCCGAAGCGTTGCGTGGTTCCCACGGCAACATCCGCGCCGAGCTCGGAGGGCGGCGTGAGCACGACAAGCGCGAGGAGATCCGCTGCAACAATAGTGCGAATGTTGCGGCGCCGAGCCTCGGTAAAAAGGCTCGTGGGATCATCAATGCTGCCGTCAGTGTTCGGATACTGCACCAGAATCGCGAACGGTTTTGCCGCCTCGAGATTCCACGTTGACGGATGAGAGACCTCGACCGTGATTCCCATCGGAACAGCTCGCGTCTGAATCACTTCAATCGTCTGGGGATGACACTGTGAGGACACCAGAAAAGTCTGGGCGCCAGACCTGCCCTGTACCGCATGGCACATGCCCATCGCCTCGGCTGCTGCAGTCCCCTCGTCCAGCAACGAGGCGTTGGCGATCGGAAGCCCGGTCAGTTCGATAACCATGGTCTGAAAATTCAGCATGGCTTCGAGGCGCCCCTGAGAGATCTCCGCCTGGTAGGGGGTGTATTGCGTGTACCAACCCGGGTTTTCGAGAATGTTCCTCTGGATCACCGGTGGAGTGATGCAGTCGTAATAGCCCATTCCGATGTACGAACGAGCAAGAACGTTCTTCTCGACAATGCCGGCCAGGCGATCCAGGGCCTCTGTTTCCGAAAGCGGGGCTGGAAGCTCGAGAGCCCGATTGATCCTGATGTCTGCGGGGACCGTTTCGTCGATCAATTGATCCATGGACCTCGAGCCCACGATCTCGAGCATCTTGGAGATCTCGTGCTGGCGTGGACCTACATGCCGATCGACAAAGGAGATTTTTCGCATGCTGGCCTTTTATCAATTCCCGGGCGGCGCCGCCACGACTGGAAGGAATTTTTCTTGACGACTTTTCTGCTCTTTACCACTAGGCAGGTGCATCGGCTGCCGCTATGGTCGGTCACCTCGTCATGAACCATTTGGGAACCTTCAATTCGAAGCCGGGAGCTCCATCGCCAGCGTGGCAGCAGCCTAACCCGACGCCTCCGGCCTTCCAGAGCCCCGCTCAGGTGCCGGCCTCGGCGGTCCCCATGGACGACCTGGCGCGCCTCTTCAATACCGCACTGGTATCCACTCGCGACCAGTCGGCTCGAGACTGGATGGGTGAAATCCAGAGACTGATGGAGACGCCTGCGTTTCACTCCCTGCTGACTTCAATTCGACACTTGGCGAGAAGCCAGGGCACGAGTGAGGTTTCGGCTGCGGAGGAGATGATTCGTACGGTTCGTGCGCTGGACTCCGTGTGGCGAGACTACGTGTTCCAGGAAGGCCTGGATCGCATCAAGTCTTCAGGATGAATTCCCATTTGATCCGGACGCGGCCGTCGGCGCCCACCAGTCCCCGGGGAGGGTTTGGAAACGGGCCCGCCCGATTAAAAGCCTCGACTGCTGCGGTATCGAGGGTTTGAGTTCCCGATTCCCCGACTACTTCGACCTGGACGATCTTTCCTCGAGGGTCCAGGACGACCATGATTTCGGTTCGATGATCCATCTCGCTGGCAAGCCGACGACCGGATCGATAATGTCGCATCAGGTGATCCCGAAGGATCGGCTCCCAAGCATGATCCAGACGTCCACGGATTCTCTCAAAATACCCATAGAACACGAACTCACGGGTGCTCAGCAGTGTTTCTTCGCCATCCTTCATTCCAGAAACGTACTCTCGAACGCCGGAATCTCCCGGGACGGAGTCCTGCTGTTGACGGGTGGATGGCAGAATCGGGACACCGAAGTGGGACAGGTCTGCCCCTCGCGGTTCGGTCGCGCCCTGACGGGCCCTTGAGCCGGCCCGAAGTCCGCCACTGGCGCTCACCCGTTGGCGATCCACGCGTTGGTTTCTCTCGCCGAGGAAGGCCTCGTCCTCGGGTGCCAATGTGTTGTCGGCCTCTTTCGTGCGAACGATCTGCCTGGAGGAATCCTCCCTCGGGGGACGCCGGATCGTCGAGACCACATCGTCCATTTCGATGATGAGCGGCTGCGAGGGCGCGACATGGGTCGTCCGCTGTTGGACTACAAGCATGCATGCCAAGAAGATGGCGACATGAAGTCCCAGCGACGAACCGAAATCGTTTTTAAAAAGCACTACACCTCGACGCCCCACATCGGCGCTTCGGGCCTATTGAAAGTCTTCTTTAAGGAAATCGCCAGTGGATTCTGCCGGGCCCGTCTGGCCGTCCGTTTGAAGCCTGGGCTCGGTTCCTTCAATGAAAGCCTCTCGTATCGCGCGCGAAGACTGTGCCTCCAGGCGCTTTCCGGTATTAGGGTCAATCGGAGCGAATACGATCCCGGACGGCACCGGAAACTCCACTTCGGGATAGAGCTTGACCGCTTCCTTCATGAACGAAAGCCAGATCGGAAGCGCCGCTCGAGCCCCAGTCTCTCCTCCGCCCATGGGCGCCTGGTTATCATGGCCTACCCACACGACCGTCACCACGTGGGGAGTAAACCCGGAGAACCACGCATCAAGATAGTCGTTCGTAGTGCCGGTTTTGCCCGCGACCGCACGGCCCAACTCGCGCGCATCGGTGCCAGTCCCATAATTCACCACCTCGGTCATCAGGTGGGTCATGACATAGGCGACGCGAGGGTCGAGAACCTGTTCAGGATCGGACTCGAGGGGATAGGACGGAAGACGAACAACAGCCTTGCCCGTGATTCCGACTGATACTGGTGTGGCTTTCAGATCGGGTGCCTCCTTCTCCTCGACAACTGGCGGCGCAATGATCGTAGGAGGAGTGTTCTTGAGCTGGATCTCCTCAAGGAGTTTGCCGTCTCGATCCTTGATTTCGGTGTAGAACACGGGTGAAAGCTTTTTTCCAAGGCGGGGAAAAAGGGCATAAACCTTGGCAAGCTCCAGCGGAGAGACAGTCATGCTCCCCAGCGAGATGGACAGATCCATTGGAAGCTCCGTGCTCATCCCGAGGCGCTTGGAGTATTCCACGAGCTTGGCGATCTGCACTTCCTGCACGATCCGGATGGTCGGAACATTGCGCGATTTGATCAGCGCCTGCCGGAAAGTCGTATCACCATGGAACTTCTCATCGAAGTTCGCGGGCTTCCATTTTCCAAGCTCCTTGTCTTCAAAGGTCAGTGGCGCGTCGATGATCACGCTCGCGGGAGTGAAACCATTCTCGATACCGGCCGCGTAAATGATCGGCTTGTAGGAAGAGCCTGCCTGGCGGGTTGCCTGAACTGCCCGATTGAACTCCGACTTCGCATGATCATAGCCGCCAACCATTCCCAACACGGCCCCGGTCTGCGCATCGATCGAGATGAGTGCGCCCTGGATGATCGGATCCTGCTCCAGAGCGGCCTGCCAGCCTCCATCCTTTGCACGAAATGCCCGAATCAGTACCACATCTCCCTTGGCGAGAACCCTGGATGGAGCCGAAGGCTCGCCAGTGATGATTCGACCATCTCGCGACAGCCTTGCCCAGCGCATCTCCTTGAGCGGCATTTCAAATCGAACTCCGCCCACCATCACTCCTGCGCTCTTCTTGGCATCGTCGACGGATGTGACGAGCGCCTTGTAGATTTCGCCCTCGCCGACGAGATCATTGTCCTCCTTCAGGCCCGCCTCCTTGATCGAGGCAATCGGATCCAACCGGCCATCCGGAAGGAAGATCTGGTATCCGAGCGCGTGCTCAATCAGTTTTTCGCGCGACTCGAGCAGAAATTTTTCCTTCTCTTCGTCAGTCTTCAGCTGAGCCAGCGGACCGCGATATCCCTGTCGCTTGTCGATCTCTCGGAGCCCGGCCTGGACGGCCTTGGTCGCCGCACCCGACAGTTCGCGAGTGGTCGGTACGGTGATGGTCAGGCCGTCCTGGTAGAGCGCCTTCTCACCGTATCTTTCGAGCAGGTATCTTCTGATGTGCTCGACCAGATAGGGGGCGTACTTTTGATTGATGTCGGACTCATAGAAGATCTTCACTGGCTTCGCCGCGGCTTCCACCATCTGGGATTGTGAAATGAAGCGATTTTCGTACATGCGCCTCAGAACATAGAGCTGGCGATCCTTCGCCTTCTTCGGGTTCTGATTCGGGCTGTACTTTCCCGGTGCCTGCGGGAGGCCGGCCAGAACGGCAGCCTCCGCCAGCGTGATCTCGCTGATGTCCTTGTTGAAATAGTTCCGCGACGCCGCCTGCACACCGTAAGACCCCCGACCCAGGTAGATCTGGTTCAAATACAGGTGCAGGATCTGCTGCTTGCTGAGGTTTCGTTCGATCTTGTTGGCAAGAAGGATTTCCTTGAACTTGCGGCTGAAACTTCTCTCAGGTGTCAGAAGCAGCGACTTCGCCATCTGTTGGGTAATGGTGCTGCCTCCCTGCACTACCTGGCCGGCACGAAAATTGACGATTGACGCGCGAAGCATGCTGGCGGGATTGATGCCCTGATGCTCAAAGAAAGTATCATCTTCCGCAGAAATGAAGGCCTGGACCACGAGTTCCGGAATCTTGTCGTACGAAACGATGTAGCGACGTTCCTTGTAGAACTCCGCCAGCAGCTCCTCTTCCTTTCCTCCGCCGCCCAAAATTCGGGTGACGATCGGCGGTCGATAGTCGTTGACGGTGATGATCTCCGGAAGGCTCTTGGCGAAGTACCAGAACACAAGTCCCATGGCCGCACCGCCGAGCACGGTTCCGGAAACCACGAGAAAGAAAAGAGACCTGAAAAACCAAGCCGCACGCTTCAGCTTCATGGAGACCTCTTCACCCGCGTCCATCCCAAGCGGGAAAGCCACGGCCCAATTTGCCTTTTCGCTTCCTGTCGGCCCGAATAAATGATTTCCGAGCGACGACCGTAGGCGAAGTAATCACTAATGACCGGTGGTGGCGTCACGACCAGATCCTGGTCGGCACGCGAGAGCTCCACAGTCCGCGCAAAGGCAGCAATTTCAGCCTCGATTCGAGTTGCGGCGCGATCGCCCTCGACGGCCGAGATGCGGGCCGGAATCACCCAGATGACGGGCATTCTCAACCCCACGCGTTCCCATTGATCGCGCAGCAACCCGGAAACTTGGTCGAAGGGAGCGCCCCCTGCGGCTTCACAAGGCTCAAGCCATTGCACGGTCGTGAGGACCCGACACACGGAGGAGGATACGGACCCACTGGTGGAGGAACTGAGTCTTCCTTCGAGTGACTCCACCACCCAGAGCGGGATCTTCAACGCGTCCAGGGGCTGGTTCCGGAAGATCTTCTTCAGCCCAGCGTGCAGCTCCCGCGAGGACCGGGGCGAGTTGGATATGAAGCGAGTCAGCCCCTCTTTGGGACGGACCCAGTCTCGCTGGAACTGGAGCAACGACCAGTCCATCGTATTGGGAGAGGCCGCCGTGGCGTAAGATGCCGTGATCATCGCGCCGAATTCAACCCCTGCAACTGCCGCAATCCGCACCCCCTGATCGTGAAGCGCGCGGATGACTCCGGCACCCGACAGGGCCGAGGCCATTCCCGGACCAACCATCACGAGAACTTCCTGTTTTTCCTGCAGCTCCGGACCGAATGCAGCGTTTGGCGCCGGCGGTCCCACGAACGCACCCGGCTGCGACTCTGTCGGTGTCGGATTGGATGGAGTGCCCTTCGTGGTCGCGCAGGAGGACAGCATGGCAACGACAGCCATCATCGAAAGGCTGTGAGCGCTTGAGTTCGTTTTTTCAAACCAGTTCTTCAGGGCGCCGCTCCGGGTTTCATTCTGAGAGCGCCTGGAGAAGACTCGAACTCATCTCGAATCCGCTAGCTTCCACCAGGCCAAGAGCTCTCGGTTGCCATCTGTTCCTGCAATCGGTGAGTCTACCAAGCCTCTACGCTCGAGGCCAAGTGTCCCTGCAAACTCAGTAATGCGGGCGACAACTTCCTGTCGATCGGCCTCCGAGGTGACGATTCCCCCCTTGCCGACCTTTTCTCGTCCCACCTCGAACTGCGGCTTGATCAGCGTGACCCAGTCCGTCTCTGATCCATTCGAAAATTGAACGAGCGCTGGCAGGATCTTGACGAGTGAAATGAACGAGACATCCACCACAATGACGCCCACGCTGGTTCCGATCAGGTTGAACTCGAGGTTCCTTGCATTGGTCTTTTCGAAAAGGGTGACCCGTGGATCCTTTCGGATCTGCCAGTCCATTTGGTTGTGGCCGACATCGATCGCGAAGACACGGGCTGCACCGCGCTCGAGGAGCACCTGTGTAAAGCCGCCCGTGGATGCCCCGATATCCAGTCCAATTCGACCCTCTGCTGAAACACCGAACTGATCGAAGCCGGCAACTAGCTTGAGTGCTGCCCTCGAAACATAGGGATGTTCCTCGCCGCGAACTCGAATGCTGGAGTCATCCGCAACAGCATGTCCGGGCTTCGTCACCGGAACGTCGCCGACAAGGACATTTCCCGACATGATCAGTCCCTGTGCGCGCTGCCGGGTGGGCGCCAAGCCGCGCTCCACCAGGAGGACGTCCAGTCGCTTCTTCACTGCTTTTCGCCAGAAAACGGGGCGACCTCGGGCGGCGCCTTGTCATCCCCGGCGCGCACCAGCTGTTCAACCCTCTGCTCAGCCGCACTCAGATGGGCCTGGCAGGCTCGAGCAAGCTGAACGCCCTCTTCGAACGCCTTGAGTGAATCTTCGAGAGTGAGATCGCCGCCCTCGAGCGACTTGACGAGCTGCTGAAGACGGACCAGGGCAGCGTCGAACGCAGGGGGTTGCACTGAATTTTTCTGATTTTCGTTCACTCGCCCACGTTAGCAGAGGCCCGCTCCTTCGACCAACCGGATTCCGGCTGTCCAAACCTTGGACAGTGCTGGGCCTCCGCGGCTTTACAAGTCATTGAATTCGCTAGATTGCGGACGGCAAGGACCTTGCTCTCAGTGAGCTCGTGATTTCGCATTCTTCCGTCCGATTCATTCTGTCGGCAGTGGTACTTTCCGCCACGCTTGCCGCCCCATCCGCTCGGAGTGCCTTCGATGCTCCGGCCACTTGGAACGTCCACCAACAGGTCGACTTCCGGGCAGGAAATTTTTCGCGCTACGACGCCCCATGGAATCTCCTTCACTCGCTGGTCACCCCTGAGCTCGAGAAACGAATGCTTGCGGACGCCGACGGTCGGATCAGCCCCGAATTTAAGATTCCTCCCGAAATTGAGCCGCACGTTCGACTCTGGCTCGGCATTTATACGAGGTACTCCTCTCAGGAGGCCGTCATCTTTGATGAGGAGCATCCAGAGGTTGTTTATGAAACAGTCGATTTTCGTGAGCTCGCGCGGACGAGTCGCAATCGCGCGGCATTTGAGATCGTTTCCCGGAGAATCTTGAAGAAGAGGGTCGATAACTACCGCGCAGCCTTCCGCGAACTGGAGCGCTCGCGCAGGCCCGGCAGGTTGTCGCGACTGGCCCAGCAGATTCATCGCGCTCGCGCAGGTGTTCTGCATCGACACACTCCGGCCGAAGCGCTTCGATCGTTGCGAGTACAGTGGGGTCAGCGAGACGCCGTGATGACCGGCCTTCTCTCGTCCAATGCCTTCCTGCATCGGATGGAGAGAATTTTTTCAGAGATGGCACTCCCTCCTGAACTGATCCTGATTTCACTGGTGGAGAGTTCGTTCAATTGGAACGCTGTCTCGCGCGCTGGTGCTGTCGGAGTGTGGCAGTTCATGCCGGAAACAGGAGCTGAGTTCATGTTTCTGGATTCAAGTGGTCGCATCGATGAGCGGCTCTCGCCCATCAAGTCGACCGTGGCGGCGGGAAGGCTCATGACTCGAAACTTTCGAATGCTCGGCACCTGGCCGATGGCCATCAGTGCCTACAACCATGGGCACACGAAGTGGGTGAAGCTGAAGTCCTCTCAGTGGTCTCAAGTACCGAAGATTCTCGCTCAGTGCTCGAAATCCAAGCCCCTGGTCAAACTGGGTTTTGCGAGTCGAAACTATTATCCCGAGTTCCTGGCCCTGCTTCGGGCCTATAAGTATCAGGAGATCGCCTACGGGACTGCCCCGGAGCCTGCCCTCAAGCCTGTTCGATTCATTCAGACCCAGGGACTAGGAACCCTGGCATCACTAGCTGCGCGCCATCAGGTTCCGGAATCAGAGCTTCGGCGGTTGAATCCCGACATTAAGACACGTGACGCGAGCATTCCCGCGGGCTTCTGGCTTTCGCTTCCGTCGAGTGATGATGACTTCTCGGGCCTGATCCAGGCCCGGCGCCGTCGGGTGGCTCGGTTGGACGTTCAGGATCGACAGAGGGTTGCAAAGAGTTCGGTAAGAATCATTCCACGGGGCTGAGGACTGAAATGACACCTGGAGAGGTGGGCACCCACTCCACGTGGTGCCACCGGCCTCTAGTGCTCTGCAGTCCCGCCAGTACTGACTTTGCAGTCACCTCGACTCCAATCCACTGAGTGAAGGCGCCCCGCGTGGACGGGGCGCGACTCGGCTCCCGTAAAGTCCCATCCGGATTGAGCCAATAAGTTTCCGGGGCTGATTCCGAAGACTCAACCAAAGGCCGGATGACAGGACGAACGCCCTGAATCTGATCGGCTCTGACGGATGCCATGATCAACCCGGACTCCGCCGAGACTCCACCCTCCAGGCTTCCGAGCAAGCCCTGAATGCGCTCATCGGAGAAGAGGAACAGCCGGAGCGGCTTTGAAGCTCGAGTGGGATCCACGGCATAACGATGGGTGTAGCCTCCAGGAAGCCGTGCTTCAATGAAAGCGGCAAGGCCGATAGGAAGGACCGCCTCTCCGAGATCAAAGGACCCGTCTTCGTTCGAGACAGCCAGATGATGGGGCAAGCCCACCAGCCTGATCTCAGCATGTGCGACGCCACGGGGCTCGGAAGATTCGGAGCTCCAGAGATGCCCGCGAATCCGAACACTCTGGACCTGTCTCAGGTCGATCTGCGTCGCTGAAGACGCAAGAACGGGAACCCCGGCAGACGTGGCGACATCTCCGTCGGCTTCCTTTGCCACTTGAACAACAGCTGCGCCAGGCCTCAAATTTCGGGCAACAAAGTAGCGCTCACCATGGCTCTCGGGAGCGGGGGTGCGACCGTCGCGAGAGTAGTAATCGACTCGAGACGCGCCACGAACCCTGACCTCAGTCGCTGCCGGAATCCACCCGGACACCACTCCCGCTGAAGATCGGATACTCGCTCCGGCTGACTTGCCGTGGCTATTCTTGTCCGTCTGGATATTCAAATCGACGGATGGGAACTCTCGAATGGCGCCCGTATTGGTCTGAGCAAACACGATCGACGGCTGCCCTGGCGACGAAAGAACCACCCATGCATCATCACGAGAAGTCTTGGTCAGCCGTTTCATTCGAGTATTCTCGGGCTGCGCACCAGAAACTCGGTCAGCATCAGTGTTTGAAGGTCGCTGAATATTCATCGCTGTCACCGCTTGGACCGCCGATGTTTCGCTCATCGCCACAGCCGGAGCGAGGACCAGTGGGCGCTCAGCAACTACAGGCTGCAATTCGTGCATCTCCACCGGGACAACAGGGGTAGCGAGTGGTTCCGAATGACTAGCCATCACCTTGGCGGATGGGATAGTCAGCCGATCGGTGATGACTTCTTGATGCTTCGACGACCCGGACGCTGCAACCTCGATGCGCGACTTAGCCGGCCCTCGGGCAGGAAGAGAAACCGGTTCGGCAGTCCACAGGCGAATCACGCGCTCGCTGTTTTGTAGAGCCAGTTGTAGCAGGACCTTCTCGGATGCCACCCGTGCGATCAGAGTGCTACGGGCTTTCGATGCAAACCGAGTCTCCCCAGCCGGCCTGCGAACCAATTGACGCGCACCTTCCTGAAGAGCAATTGATTTCTCTAAGGCGGCGACAGCCGCTACGCCGGGTGCATTCACCTCCGCGCCAGGCGCATCAATGGACCATCGAGCCTGGGTTACTGCCTGCAGAGCGGTGATCGATACCCGAATCGGGGCTGCCGATTGCCAGGCACGCCAGGTGGCAACCCCTTGGAGCAGCGTCGAGCTCGCCAGGGTGAAGGCGACTGCAGCGATAGCGGCTTTGACGACAACGCGCGCGCCTGCAAGCGGAGCGGAGCTGCTTCCGTCCGAACTCGGAGAAACTGCGTGATTCAATGCAATCGATGCTGCGCCCATTGCTTCTATGAGATGACTCTCACCAAAGCGTATCGGGTCAGGGCGGGCGCTTTCAATGGGCGAATTTTGCCCGAATCTGCAACTAGTCGAGCTTCGTAGCGACAGCCTGCTGACGAATCATGGCGCGCTGGAGCTTCAGCTCGTACTTTTTAAACTGATGCTCATCCAAACTCGCGTCCTGAAGCATCTTCTCCGCAGATGCCTGAGCCCTGCGAGCGCGCTCGACATCCACCTCACCGCTCATTTCGAAGGTCTCAACAGTCAGGGAGACCTGATCTCCTGCAACCTCGAAAAAGCCCGTAGAGATAGCGCCGCGCGCAATCGCATCCCCCTCCAGCCGGTAGGACAGGATTCCAGTCTCCAGGGCACCCACCATTGCGGCATGCCCTGGAAGAATCTGGATCTGGCCCTCGGTACCCGGAAGAGTGACCTCGGAGACTCGACGTCCCTCAAGCACCTTCTTTTCAGGACTGAAGATATTCAGTGTCAGCATGATCATGCGAGGCTCTTGGCCTTCTCCATCACGTCTTCAAGCGTGCCGACAAGATAGAAGGCTTGCTCAGGAATCTCGTCGTGCTTGCCTTCGCAGATCTCACGGAATGCGCGGATCGTGTCTTCGATCTTGACGAACTTGCCCTTGAGACCCGTGAACTGCTCGGCCACGAAGAAAGGCTGCGACAGAAAGCGCTGGATCTTGCGAGCTCGCGACACAAGCAGCTTGTCCTCCTCCGAAAGCTCGTCCATGCCCAGAATCGCGATGATATCTTGCAGATCCTTGTAACGCTGAAGAACCGACTGGACCATACGAGCCACGCGGTAGTGCTCTTCACCCACGACCTGGGGATCGAGAACGCGCGAGGTCGAGGCCAGCGGATCCACGGCAGGATAAATGCCCAGCTCCGCAATCTGGCGCGACAGGTTGGTCGTCGCATCCAGGTGAGCGAAGGTCGTGGCCGGAGCCGGATCGGTGTAATCGTCGGCAGGAACATAAATCGCCTGAATTGAGGTGATCGATCCCTTGCTGGTCGAGGTGATGCGCTCCTGGAGCTCGCCCATTTCCGTGGCCAGCGTCGGCTGGTAACCCACGGCAGACGGAATGCGGCCGAGAAGTGCGGAGACTTCAGAGCCCGCCTGCGTGAAGCGGAAGATGTTGTCGACGAACAGGAGGACGTCCTGGTTCTCTTCGTCGCGGAAGTACTCGGCAACCGTCAGGGCCGAGAGAGCAACGCGGGCGCGGGCACCTGGAGGCTCGTTCATCTGTCCGTAGACCAGCGCGGTCTTGGTGAGAACGCCGGACTCCTTCATTTCCATCCACAGGTCGTTGCCTTCGCGGGTGCGCTCGCCCACTCCGGCGAACACCGAGAAGCCTCCGTGCTGGGTGGCGATGTTGTTGATAAGTTCCATGATCAGAACGGTCTTGCCGACGCCGGCGCCACCGAACAGACCGATCTTTCCGCCGCGGGCATACGGAGCCAGCAGGTCGACAACCTTGATGCCGGTGTAGAACGGCTGAATCGTGGTCGACTGCTCCTTGAAGGCGGGAGCGTGACGGTGAATCTGGTAGGTTTTCTTGGCGCCGACGGGGCCGGCTTCGTCCACCGGCTCACCGACGACGTTCAGAATGCGACCCAGAGTCTCACGGCCAACCGGCACGGAGATCTGTGCGCCGGTGTCGAGAACCGGCTGACCGCGGACCAGGCCGTCGGTGCTGTCCATTCCAATGCAACGCACCGTGCTCTCGCCCAGGTGCTGGGCAACTTCCAGCACCAGGTTCCACTGCTGATCACTGATCGCTGGATTCGAAACCTTGAGAGCCTGATAGATGGCTGGCAGCTTGCCGCCTTCAAATTCCACGTCAATGACCGGACCGATGACCTGCTTGATCCGACCCATGTTTTCCTGCTTCGACGATGCAGACATTTGCATTTCTCCTTAATTCTAAACTTTCTTACGAAGCCTTCTGCGATTCGCTTCCGGCGATGATTTCCAACAGTTCCTTCGTGATCCCGGCCTGGCGCTGCTTGTTGTACTGCAGCGTGAGCTTCTTGATCATGCCGCCGGCATTCTTCGTTGCATTCTCCATAGCTGACATGCGCGCTCCGTGCTCACTGGCCTGAGAGTCCAGCATCATGCGGAACAGCTGCGTGGCGAACGACTTATCCACTAGCGAATCAAAGATTGCCTGAGTGGCGGGCTTCACGATGAGCATCGGGGCCACCGCGTCCGAAGATTCCGATGCTGCATCGAGCGCCAGCGGCAGGAACTGCTCCGTGCGGACGATCTGCGAGACGGCATTCTTGAACTCGTTGTAGATCACGTGCACTTCGTGGAACTGGCCATCGACAAACTTGCCGATCAGGCCATCAGCAAGCTTCCGAGCCTTGGCGAAGGTCACCTTGCCTCCGGCCTCAGGAAAATACTGATCCATGGCAAAGTCCTTGCGGCCGCGGAAAAACTCGTAGCCCTTCCTTCCGACGAAGGCCAGATGCACTTCTCCACGCTCACGGTGCTTCTTTACCCAGCGCTGCGTGCCACGAATGACGTTGCTGTTGAAACCGCCGCAAAGCCCGCGATCCGATGTCACCACCAGGAGAAGGATCTTGCGATTCTCCGCCTCGGCGCCCTCGGACTGGATCAGCTTTCCCTTGGCCTGGATGTTCGGCTGAGAAGACACCAGCTTGAGCAGGTGCCGCAGCTGCTTCGCATACGGGCGGTTCGCTAGAATTGCATCCTGTGCACGACGAAGCTTTGCGGCCGACACCATCTTCATGGCGCGGGTGGTCTGCTGCGTGTTCTTCACAGTCCCGATTCGCTTTTTTAGGTCCTTGATACTCGGCATGGAGTTCCTCGAATCAAGCGGTGAAGATCGAAGCGAACTCCTTCAGGGCTCCTTCGAGCTGCGCCCGGAGCGCATCATCGATCTTGCCAGAGGAGAGGATCGTCTTCGTGATTTCCGGATGCTTCTTCTCAAGATGCGAAAAGAGCTGCTCTTCGTACGCGCGAAGCTTGTCGGCAGGAATCGTGTCGAGATAGCCGTGCGTTCCGGCGAAAATGATCACGATCTGCTTCTCAACCGGCATCGGAATGTACTGACCCTGCTTCAGGATCTCGACGAGGCGCTGACCACGAGCAAGCTGCTTCTGGGTTGCTGGATCCAGGTCCGATCCGAACTGCGCGAACGCAGCCTTCTCGCGGTACTGAGCGAGCTCGAGACGCAGCGTTCCAGCAACCTGACGCATGGCCTTGATCTGAGCAGAGCCGCCGACGCGCGAAACCGAAATGCCCACGTTCACGGCCGGGCGAACACCCGAGTAGAACAGGTCAGTTTCGAGGAAAATCTGGCCATCGGTAATCGAAATGACGTTCGTCGGAATGTAGGC
>CAMAQA010000003.1 GCA_945860415.1 Bacteriovorax stolpii | reverse complement strand
CACGCCGTAGACATCCAGTCCGTGTGCGAGCGCGTAGCGGGCCACCGCACGGATTGCAGCATTCATTCCCGGCGCGTCTCCTCCACTCGTCAGTAGGGCGATGGAACGGTAATTCTTAGTGACCGGGAGCTGTGGAACAGAAAGCGAAGCTTGTGCGTGGGATTTCATCAGTGACCTCGTTCGATTCGAGAGGAGTCAGCGTGGTAGCAGGCTCTTTCCAGTAACTTCCGATGGAAGCGGCAACTTCATGAGCTCGCAGAGCGTGGGCATGATGTCCGCAAGCGTTCCATCGTGCATGCGCCTGCGGGATGCCTTGGGCGCATTCGCGCTCCCCGGAGCAATCCAGATGGCCGGAACTGGATTGAGCGTGTGCTGGGTGTGCGGCTCGCCATGCTCGTCGCACATCTGCTCGGCATTGCCGTGGTCGGCCGTGACCAGGACGTCATAGCCATTCTTCTCGGCGGCGCCAATGACGGTGGCGAGGCAGCGGTCCAGCGCCTCCAATGCGCGCACGGTGGCTTCATAGTTGCCTGTATGGCCGACCATGTCGGCATTGGCGAAGTTCATCAGGACGAACGGGTACTTTCGCGATTCGATCCGGCGCCCCGCTTCCTCGGCAACGGCAAACGCGCTCATCTCTGGCTTCAGATCATACGTCGCGACATCGCGCGGTGAAGGAATGAGGATACGGTCTTCGTCACGAAAGGGTTTCTCCCGACCGCCATTGAAGAAGAATGTCACATGCGCGTACTTTTCTGTTTCCGCGATTCGGAACTGGGCCAGGTGGTGCTGCTCGAGCCACTGCCCGAAGATGTGATGGAGATTCTGCGGCCCGTAGGCAGCAGGAAGTCCGAGCTTTTCGTCATAGACCGTCATTCCGCAGAATGCCGAGAGTCGAACCCTGGGCTCGCGCTTGAATCCATCAAACTCTTCCTGGGTGAAGGCTGCGCTGATCTGGCGAGCGCGGTCGCTTCTGAAGTTGAAGAAGACGACCGAGTCGCCATCGCGAATCGCGCCATCGTGTTCCAGGAGAACCGGCTCGACGAACTCATCCGTGACTCCAGCGGCGTGCGAGTTTCCGATGACCTGGAGCGTGCGACCCAGGGACGACGTTTGTGGCAAGTCGCGTTTTTCCGCTGTGCCGGTCATGGTTCGATAAGCCTTTTCCGTGCGTTCCCAGCGCTTGTCACGGTCCATGGCGTGGTAGCGTCCCATCACCGTAGCGAGGCGCGCCTGCTGGTGCATCGCCGGATGCTTGAATAGCTGCTCGATGTAACGTGGAGAGGATGATGGAGGAGTGTCTCGGCCATCGAGAAACGCATGGACGAACACCTGCGGCACCTGAAGTTCCGTGCAAAGATCGAGGAGCGCGAGGAGATGCTCGATGGTGCTATGGACTCCGCCATCGGAAAGGAGTCCCATCAGGTGGACGCGCCCGGAGCTCTCGGCGCCTGCCAGGATGGTTTTCCGGAGGACCTCGTTTTTCGCGAAAACCTTGTCGTGGATCTCCTTCGAGATGCGCGTCAGGTCCTGGTAGATGATTCGTCCTGCTCCCATGGTCGTGTGGCCGACCTCGGAATTTCCCATGATGCCGCGAGGTAGGCCGACTGCTTCTCCGTGGGTGATCAGCTGCGAATGAGGGTAGCGGCTGACGAGTTGCCGGTAAAACGGCATCTGGGCATTCTCAATTGCATTCGAGAGTGAATGCTCTCCGATTCCAAATCCATCCAGGACGATGAGTACCGCCCGTCCGCCGGCGACCGTGGGTTGCATGGTGACACTGTACATGGACCCGGATCGGCCGTGGGAGTGCTTTTCAGAAAATCCTCAAAATTCAGATTGTATACATTGCTAAAAACATATATATTGTTTGTCATATGGAAGTGATGACGTTTCTCGCTCCTCTGGAGCCCCGAGAATTGAAGCCACGGGCCCAGGACGCCGCCCGGCTGCTGAAGGCGCTTGCCCATCCTGACCGCTTGCTCCTGCTGTGCCACCTGGCATCAGGCGAGCGTTCGGTGGCGGAGTTGTCCGAATTTTGCGAGACGCCGCAGCCGGTCACTTCGCAGGCGTTGGCCCGCCTCAAACGAGAAGGATGGATTGCCTGCCGCCGGGACGGACAGCAGATCTTTTATCGGATCGAGGATCCTCGGATTGGAAAGTTAGTGAAGACACTGAAGGAAACGTTTTGCCATCCGGCGAACTAAGGAAAGGAAAGAGACATGGAAAATCAGAAGCTGGTGGTTGATGTTCGTGAAGCCGATGAGTTCAAGCAGGAGAGAGTGCCCGGATCTCTGCATCTGCCCTTGTCGCAGCTGGATCTGGTGGCGTCCGGCATCCTGACGCCACTCAAGAGCTGTTCGATCACGATCATGTGCCGGAGCGGTGGTCGCGCCAAGATCGCCTATGAAAAGCTCAGGCTCATGCAGCTGATCGATCCTGCGAAGACTGAGGTTTATACGGGCGGAATCCTCGAGTGGAAGAAGCAGGGCAAGCCCACCGAGGGTAGGGCCACTCGGGTTCTTCCGCTCATGCGTCAGGTTCAGCTGGGAGCCGGACTCATCACCCTGGCAGGCTCGCTCCTGGCCATCCTGGTCCATCCGAACTGGATTTACCTGCCTCTGTTCGTTGGTGCTGGTCTTACCGTTGCCGGTTCGACCGGATTTTGCGGCATGGCCATCCTTCTTCAGAAGATGCCCTGGAATCGCGTCAAAGAGGTCCCACTGCCTTCATGCGCTGTCCAAAACTGAAGACCTGACTCCGGAATAAAGAGGGCTTGTTATGAATCATCCTACGCGCATCAAGACTTTTGCAGAGATCGCCACTGATCGATTCGACCTCGCGGCGAAGTGGCCGGACTGGGATATGCGGCTGGTGCTGAATGATGACAACTGCACCTACCTGATGTGGAACAAGAGGACGAAAGAGGCCGCGTGGATCGACCCGATGCGCGAGGACTGGGAGACGCTTGCCGCTGAGTCCCGCAAATTGATGGAGCAGGGCTACCGCTTCATTGGCGTGGTCGACTCGCACACGCATGCCGATCACATTTCCAACGCGGCAGATCTGGCCAAGCTCACCCAGTCTCCGCTGATACAGCACGAGAAGGCCCCGAGTCGGCGCGTGGATATTCGAGTCTCGCGCGATACGGCACTTTCGACCGCTGCAGGACCATTCAAGCTGCTCTGCACTCCGGGGCACACGGGCGACTGTATCACGCTGATCTGGGGACCTTTCATCCTCGGTGCTGATACGCTCCTCTATGCCGACACGGGACGCGATGATCTTCCCGGAGGCGATTCTGCCGCGCACTATGAATCGATGCAGACTATCAAGGCAAACGCTACGCCGGACATGGTGATGCTGCCCGGACATGATGGTGCCGGTGGGCGTGCAAGCTCGTGGGCCACGCAGCTCAAGGAAAATGCCAGCCTGAGCCAGGATCGCGAGACCTTCGTTCGTGAAGCCGGTGCCTATTCCGGTCCTTCACCGAAGATCCTCAAGGAATCTCTCTTCGAGAACTTCAAGTGATCACGCTTCATGTCATTCTCGGCCTCGCGGTCGCCCTCCTGGTGGGGGGCATCCTCGGGGTACTGGGTGCAGGAGGCGCCATTCTCGCCGTCCCGGCGCTCGTCTATCTTTTTGAGATTCCCGCTCGCGAGGCCACGCATCTTTCGCTGGGAATCGTCGGGCTTGTGGCACTTCTTGGAATCGTGCAGTCGTGGCGGTCTCGTGAGGTGGACCTCCGGTGGACCGTGCGATTTTTCATCCCCTCGAGTCTGGGCGTGCTCCTCGCGAGAAAGTGGCTCGTGCCTTCGATTCCCCCGAGTCTCGACTTCATGCTGATGCTGGCTTTTGCGGCACTCATGATCCTGGCCGCGCGTGCGATGCTGCGAAAGACCCCGGCAAATTCGTCCGACAGGCCTGTCTCCATGGCACAGTTCGGCGTACGGTCGTTTGCGGTCGGAGGAGTGACCGGGCTGCTCGGAGCAGGAGGCGGATTTTTGATCGTACCGATCCTGAGCCTCTGGGCGGGTCTGAACTTCAGGGCCGCTGCGGCAACATCGCTTGCAGTGATCTTCCTGAACAGCGCCCTCGGATTTGCCAGCGGCTGGAGCGCCGATGCGGCGTCTCGGCTTCCGGTTCTCCTGGCCTTCGTCGGCGTCGCTTCGATCGGACTGGTGGTGAGTCGAAAGCTGGCACGAGGGTTACAGCCGGAAAATCTTCGTCGCGGATTTGCCTTTTTTCTGCTTCTTGTTGCGGCAGTGACTCTCCTTCAGGAAGCTCTGGCGCGGCTCTGATCGCTGCGATACCTCTGTTTCCATGGGCAGCTTGCTTCGAAGATGGTGGGGGTGGTTTTTCGCCGTTCTGCTTCTTTCGGGATCCACCTTTGGCCTGGAGGACCCCTTTCTCTGGCTCGAGGAGATTCGAGGGAATTCCGCAATCCAGTGGGTCGAGTCGCAGAACCTGTCGACGAGCGCTCGGCTCGAAGCCCATCCTGCCTACCGCACCTTCGAGGCTGAGGCGCGTAGCATCCTGACCGCGAAAGACCGCATTCCCGGAATTCGGAAGCTCGGATCCTTCGTCTATAATTTTTGGCAGGACGTCGATCATCCTCAGGGAATCCTCCGACGCACCACGCTTGCAAATTACGAGTCGCCATCCCCCGTATGGGAGACGGTACTCGATCTCGATGTTTTGTCGGCGAATGAGTCGAAACGCTGGGTGTACAAGGGGCTCGATTGCCTGGCTCCTGCATACGAGCGTTGCTTGGTGTCGCTTTCCGATGGTGGCCGCGATGCCGTGGTCATCCGCGAGTTCGACATCAACGCGAGAGACTTCGTGAGCGCTGGCTTTGTCGTGCCTGAAGCCAAGACGGGAACGGCCTGGATGGACGCCGATCACCTTGCGATCGGAACCGACTTCGGGCCCGGATCGCTGACCGACTCTGGCTACCCCCGGCAGGTGAGAATCTGGAAGAGGGGCGAGCCCCTGAGCTCTGCAAAACTGGTCTTTGAAGGCCAGTCGAAGGACGTGACCGTATCGGTAGCATCGATCTTTTCGCAGTCAGCGATCCTGATCACGCGAGCCATTGATTTTTTCACGCGAGAGATGGCGGTCCTGGATGCCTCGGGCGTCCTGCATCCTTGGATCATGCCTGTCGACGTGCAGCTCCTCGGCGTCACTCGAAGCACGGTATTCGTTTCCCGGAGAATCGACTGGACGCTTCCCGCCGGCCTCGCACGGGCAGGTGCGCTGGTTTCCATTCCGATTGGCCCCAGGCATCAGCTGGATTTGGCACGAGCGCGCATTGCCTGGCAGCCGACGGCAGTCTCATCGCTTCAGGGGCTCGCAGTCACTCGCGATCATGCCATCGTCAATCTTCGCGAACATGTTCGATCGAGAGTCTTTCGGCTTCGCGAAGATCCCCGGAGTGTCTCGGGTTGGGCTCTCGATCCATTGTCGGTGCCGCAGTCCGGCCTGATTTCTTTTTCCTCCGTCTGGGAGAGTTCCGACGAGGGAGTGCTTTCGTTTCAGGATTTCCTGACACCTCCCTCGACACTGCTCGTGAATTTCGCCACCGGAGCGACACGAACGCTGAAATCCGCGCCCGAGCGGTTTGATGCCTCCGGGCTGGTCACCGAGCAGTACTTCGCCACGTCTTTCGACGGCGTACAGATTCCGTATTCCATCGTACGGCCCAGGAACATGACGCTCGATGGATCCCACCCGACGATCCTGACAGCCTATGGCGGCTTCATGGTCCCGATGACTCCGTTCTATCCAGGGGTTTTGGGAAAGATCTGGCTCGAGCGCCATGGAGTGTACGTGGTCGCGAACATTCGGGGAGGCGGAGAGTACGGTCCTGCCTGGCACGAGGCAGCACGACGCGAGAGGCGGCAGGTGGCGTTCAATGATTTCTATGCCGTTGCCGAGGACCTGATCCGCCGAGGAATCACCAGCCCTGACCATCTCGGCATCGAGGGCGGGAGCAACGGCGGGCTCCTCGTGGGCGTTGCCTTCACCCAGCGTCCGGAGCTCTTTGGTGCGGTGGTGTGCTCGGTTCCGCTGCTCGACATGCTTCGGTACCACCGGCTTCTGGCAGGAGCGAGCTGGATGGGAGAGTACGGAAACCCGGACGATCCGCGAGACCGTACGTTCCTGGAAAAGTATTCGCCGTACCAGAATGTTGCGCCCGGAAAGGCGTATCCTGAAATTTTCTTCACGGGCTCCACGGCCGATGACCGAGTTCATCCCGGCCATGCGCGAAAGATGGCAGCCAGGCTCAAGTCTCTCGGATACCCGGTGCTTTTTTATGAGAACACCGAGGGTGGGCATTCCGGAGCTGCCAACCTGGAGCAGCGAATCCGGATGCAGGCGCTGCAGTTGACGTATTTTTCGGAAAAGCTGGGTCTGTTCTCCGCTCAGTTCGGCTCGGATTTCTGAAGGAGGAGCGGAGAGTAAAGGTCTTCGCTCAGCGGAACGATGCAGTCGTTTCGGTGTGCAACCGTGGGCCGGGTTTCATACTGGAGTGGTGCCTCGACGATGGCCAGCGGAGTCTGCTCGTCGGATTCTCCCATGCAGAAGACGGCCGCTGCGGCGACGGCATCAGCCACATTGACCTGGGTCATCTTCAGCTGTGCTCCGAAGAGGTCCTTCTGTCCGATCTGGTTTCGTACTCCGTGAAATCCGTGATGCGCGAGAGAGACGCCGGTGACTCCTCGGCGCAAGGGACTCGTCGATTCCGGCCGAAGCGATCAGCAGGCCATGCTTGATCGTCAGGATTGAGCCATACGGCAGGTCCATGAGGACCTGGTCGGCCTCGCGCTGAATGAGTGCAGCCTTGCTGGTCTCGACTTTCGGCACGAGCCGGGACTCCGCCAGGCTCACGATCTTCGAGCTGATCACGAGGCAGCATCCCTCCAGATTTCGCCGGGACGACTCGAGAGCGGAGACCACGAATTGCAGGAGGTCATGGCCTGGCTGAAAGATCGGCGTTGAAACGGCTTGTACTCGGAGCGAGTTCATTTCTGCCGAATCCAGAGCAGTCCACGGGTCTTTCCGCTGACCTTGTCAACGGTGTTCATGGACCGGATGAACGCAGCTTCGCTGACCCAGTAGGGCTCGTAGTACTCTCGGTCAGGATCCATCACGAGCACCTTTTCGGACTTCGCGTCATACGCTGCAATCGGAGCAACATGTCCGACGGCTCCCTCCGGGTCTCCGGTCAGCACGTTCTGCAGGTAATTGGTGATGATGAAGCTGCGATCCGATCTCTCATTTTCCGTGAGAAGCTCGCGGACTCGCCGGGCGAACTCCGGACCGCCATCAGCGTGAATGGCCTCGACCTGCCAGTCTTTCAGGCTCAACTTCTCGAGCGCCTCTGCAAGGTATCCTCGCAGCTCTTCGAGCGTGGTGCCTCCGCCCATCTTTCCAACTGCTTTCTTCCATTTGGAATTTCCGGTGCGATCGAGGACGGAATTCTGGGTAAAGAGCTCAATTGATGAGGTCAGGTTTTCCGGAGCGCGAATGCCGTTCAGGATCATCGTTGCGCTGGCGATCGAGCAGGCACTTCCGGTCTGCTGTTGCACGTAATGGGGAATGAGGGCCCAGAAGTCAGGCGCCGGATTTTTTTGGACGTAGGTGTGGTGCGAATACAGCCGCGAGGCCTCAGGCCCATACTTGGGCGCTGTTTTGGATTCGGCGAACGCACCGCCAGGAATGCTCCATCCGATGATCAGGGCCAGCATCGACATCGAAAAGAAATTGTTCATGGCGCCAGCATCGGACAACTCCGCCTGAATTCGCAAGAGCGGAAGCTCACCCCTCGACGTGATACGGGTGGCCAGCAAGCAGGCTGGAGCAGCGAAAAAGCTGCTCGTAGAGGACGACGCGAGCCAGCTCGTGGGGCAGGGTCTGCGGTCCGAGCGACAACACGCCGCGCGCCTGACTTTTGAGTGCGGGAGAAAATCCAAGCGAACTGCCCAGGGCGAGGGTCACCTGCGTCAGCCCATCCTTGCGCCAGGAGTCGAGGAGCTGCGCCCACTGCTCGGTGCGCAACGTCTTTCCACCTTCATCGAGGAGGTAGAGCGCCGAACGCTCTCCGGGCTTCTGGGTGGAAAGCAGCAGGGTTGCCTCCTTTTCCTGGACGAGCGCCCGCGTTGCGACGCTCTTGTCCGGAACGGAAACGGGCTTCAGCTCGCGCTCCTGAACGTCGACGAACTTCGAGGCCAGTTTCAGGTAATGGTCCGCCGCTTCCCGCAGTCCGGGGCCACGTAGTTTTCCGAAGGCAGCGACTTCCAGACGCACGAATGGTCCGCCGCGGATCAGTTTAGGGTGCTTGCGCCGGCGCCGTAAAATTCGGCAGGAATCGAAACTCGAGGCGCATCGGCCCAGAGGTTCTCGAGGTCGTAGTAGTCGCGAAGGGCATCCTGGAAGATGTGGACGACGACATCGCCGAAATCCATGAGCACCCAGCGACCATCCGAAAAGCCTTCGAAGTTCACGAGTTCGGCACCCTGGGATTCCAGGTGCTGCTCGACAGAGCTGGCAATGGCCTGAACCTGTCGATCCGACACTCCACTGCAGATGACGAAGAAGTCGGTGAAGCCCGAGAGCTTCGTCAGGTCGAGGATGCGGACGTTTTCGGCCTTCTTGTCGAGTGCCGCACGGGCGCACTCCAGCGCGCGCTCGCGCGAGGCGGAATCATTGCGGGTGCGGGCCGAGGTCTTCGTTTCAGAGGTCATGATTTCGGGTACCATACAGCTTTTTCTCCTTCAAATACTGGGCGACTGCCGGGTTGATCGAGCCTTTCGCGATCTCATCCTTCACGTCTCCCGTCCGGGCCGCTTCTTCGCGGATCCGGGTAGATGACACTTCAGGGGCCTCCGTGGCCACGAGTTCCATACGAACGAGTCTTCCGCCAGTCAGTGCCTCGGAAATCGTCCAGGCATTTTCCGAGCGTGTGTCGCGGCGCACGTGCCCCGCGGTCTCAAAGTCTCTCATCTTGCGATGGACAGCTTCCTCGGCGTGCTCTGCGCCCTTGCGCAGCAGCACGACCCAGTGGCAGCGACCCAGGACCGCAGGAAACCGGTCCCAACGGTCCAGTCCGAGGAGCTG
Organism: Bacteriovorax stolpii; assembly: GCA_945860415.1. GTDB lineage: Bacteria > Bdellovibrionota > UBA1018 > UBA1018 > UBA1018 > CAIOHW01. Next base: position 65,964 of record CAMAQA010000003.1, on the reverse strand, counting down.
GTCTGCTCCGATCACCCAGGCGATCTCAGCTCCGTGGAGCCGTGGCTGGATGAAGTCGAGAAGCTTCCAGGTCGTCGTGGCTTCGCCAGGGGCGCGCGAGGCGAGCTCGATCTCCCACGGCACGACCTGGACATCACTGACTCCTGAAAACGCCAGTTCGGACATCTCCAGTCGGCTCTGAGCCGGCGTGGACGCCGCCTTCCACGGCGGGTTTCCGGAAGGCATGATCCAGACGCCCTTGAGTCCCGGAAGCTGAAAGAGTCCTACCACTGCAGCGCGGTGTCCTGCGTGAGGCGGATCAAAGCTTCCGCCAAAGATTCCGATCACGCGGTTCCACGAAAACACGTTCAATACAGTCCTTCGTCGTCCGGCATCTTGATCTCGACATGCGAGCCCTTGCGCGAACGCTCGTCGGCCTCCCAGCCTTCCTGGATCTGGCCGAAAACAGCCTGAAGAAGTTCAGGGATGCCGCGTCCGGAAACTCCGGACAGGATGTACGGCTCATCGCCGATCGGGTGAGTTCCGCGAAGCGAAGCGAGCCGGCGACGCAGCGTCAGCCGCGCGCGCTCGACGATCTCCGGATCGCTTTCAAAAAGGTCGACCTTGTTGAGGGCGACGATTTCCGGCTTGTGGAGCAGGGCCTCGTTGAAAAGGCCAAGCTCGTTGCGAATGGTCTTGTAGCGCTCGACCACCTGCTCGACCGCGTTGTCGATATTGGTCTGCAGGTCGCCCGGCTTCGTGACGTCCTCGAGCAGCTTCGTGCCGTCCATCAGGTGGATGAATACGCGCGTGCGCTCAATGTGTTTCAGGAAGCGGTGACCGAGCCCCATGCCGCGATGGGCTCCTTCGATCAGTCCAGGAATGTCGGCGACGACAAAGCTCTGGTAGTTCGGCATCGAGACGACGCCGAGGTTGGGAGTGAGGGTGGTGAACGCGTAATCGGCGATCTTCGGGCGAGCTGCGCTGATTCGTGAAATCAGCGTCGATTTTCCTGCATTCGGAAAACCGATGATCGCTGCATCAGCCAGGAGCTTGAGCTCCAGCGTGATCTCGCGGAATTCGCCTTCCTCGCCCGGCTGGGCAAAGCGAGGCGCCTGAAAAGTGGAGGTGACGAAGTGAGAGTTGCCTTTTCCTCCGCGGCCGCCCTTGCAGGCGATCCAGCTCTGTCCATTTTCCATGAACTCAAAAAGAACTTCGCCCGACTCCGCATTCCGAACAATGGTGCCGACCGGAACCTTGAGTTCGATGTCTTCGCCCGCGCGTCCGGACTTGTTGGTGCTGCTGCCATGCTCGCCGTTACCGGCCCGGTACTCGCGCCTGAAGCGGAAGTCCTGGAGCGTGGTCAGATTGGTGGATGCCACCAGAATGAGGTCACCCCCGTTGCCGCCTTCTCCACCGTCCGGTCCTCCGCGGGGAGCGAAAGTCTCACGACGGAAGCTGACGCATCCGGGGCCGCCGCGACCGGCGGAGATTTTGATTTTGGCTTCGTCGATAAAACGCATGATTTGGAGCCTGATCTAGCATGTTTGACGCAGCGAAGCACAGTTCTTTTGCGGAGCGACAAAACAGGGGTGCGCGCGGCGAGGGGTGAGCGGGAGTCCAAAAAACAAGAGAGCCAGCCCATGGGATCGGGCCGGCTCTCGAGAAATGCACGCTGACTCAACCGTGTTCAGTTGAATCCATTCGCCCTGAGGCGTCCGCTGTCTTAGGCAGCCGGATAAACGGAGATCTTCTTGCGGGTCTTGTCGTGGCGCTCGAACTTCACGACGCCATCGATCAACGAATAGATCGTGAAATCGCGGCCGAGGCCGACGTTGCGGCCAGGGTGAAACTGGGTTCCCACCTGACGGCAGAGGATTTCGCCGGTGCGGACGACCTGGCCACCATAGCGCTTCACTCCACGCATCTTCGGGTTGGAATCGCGACCGTTCTTGGAACTACCGCCTGCTTTTTTGTGTGCCATGACTCTTTACCTCAGCTCGCTTCCTCAGGACCCCATTGCTGGGCGGGAACACGAGGTCAAATATTACTTGGACTTCTTGGTCGTCTTGGCAGCAGCCTTCGGAGCTGCAGCCTTCTTGGCCTTGACCGCTGCGGACAGGCGCTTGCGCGAACCGACCGTCTTCGGCGTGTGGGCGAGGCCCTTGGCCTTGAGCGGATTGACGAACTTGGCCAGCTTCGCAGACTTGTCTGCATCAGACAAGGTCGCGGATTCGCCAGCACCGTTCGACACCTGGGTGATCAGGAGCTGCGTGAGTTCCTGACGGTGCCCCTGGGTGCGGCGATACTGCTTGCGGCGCTTCATCTTGACGATGAGGACCTTTTCGCCACGTCCCTGAGCGAGCACTTCGGCTTCCACCGCTGCGCCATTCAGGTAAGGCTTGCCGAGCCAGATCTGCGCGCTATCAGCGGCGCCCTTGCTCGCGAAAAGAATCTTATCGAACTTGATCTTGGAGCCCTTGTCGCCTTCCAGCTTTTCGACCTGAATCAGGTCTCCGGGCGCGACACGATACTGTTTTCCACCGGTTTCAATGACTGCGTACATAGGCGTTGCAACTTGCCCGAACGCCTGAGGCCTGTCAACAATCAAGCTGTGAAAAATGCTGAGAGAATCACGGTCCGGTGGGAACTCCGGGGCAGGGTGCAGGGAGTGGGCTGCCGGGCCCAAGTCCAGAAGCGCGTGAGCGCACTCGCGAAGGAGCTGCAGGAGCCGATCGCCGGGTGGGTGCGAAACCTGCCTGGAGGCGAAGTCGAGGTGGTCGTTCAGGCATCTCGTGAGGCCATCGACCGGGTAGAAGCGCTCCTCGCAGGCGGGTTGAGTTTTCCTGTTCGTGTGGACTCTGTTTGCCGTACTGCCGCCGAAGTTCCTGAAATTGCGAAGAATTTCAGGGTTTTTCAGTTGCGTCTGGATCCATGACCCCGAAAGTCGTAACCCGATTTTTTCCGGATTTTTTCGAGCGGTACATGGCTTCATCGGCGGCTTTCAGGATCTGGTCGGGAGTGCCGCCGGCAGCAGGATAAGAGGCAACGCCAATGCTGGCGGAGATGATTCCCAGGGGCTGCTCTGTCGCGTGAGGAAATCCAGCGGCAACGATCGCCTTTCGAAGTCGTTCCGCAAACTCCGCACCCTGCGACTCCGACGTTTCAGGCGCGAGGATCACAAACTCTTCGCCGCCATAACGGGCTACGCAGTCGGTCTCGCGCGAGGAGCGCTTGAGCAGCTGGGCGAGTTCCGTCAGGAGCCGGTCTCCGGCGGGGTGTCCGTTGCGGTCGTTGTAATGCTTGAAGCTGTCGAGATCGAAAAACAGGATGGCGTACGGTCGTTTAAAGCGAACCGACCGCTGGTGCTCAATCTCCTGGCGCTGCTTGAAATAGCGGAAATTGTTCACGCGGGTCATCTCGTCCGTGATGGTCATCTCCCGCAGACGGTCATTGGCCGACTTGAGCTCGACAAGCGCTGATTTCAGCTCGGAAAGGTAGTTTTCGGCTCGCTCTTCCGCTTCGCGCTGGGCCGTAATGTCATGGGCGATCAGCTGAAGGAGAGGAGTGGCGCCTTCGGCGGCCTGAAGCTGGCAAAGGTCGCAGCGAAAGAGCCGTTCATGGCCATCTCCTGAAACGAATCGAGTCTCGTGGCCTCGAGGGTGGTAACGTCGGAGCGTCACGCGGGACTGCTTCTGGAACTCCGCTCGAAGATCTTCCGGAATCCAGCGCAGGATCGATTCGCCCTGAAGGTCTGCGGCGGATCCGCCCAGCATCTTTTCCGCCGCATTATTCAGTTCGAGAATTTTCAATGAGCCGGCATCGAGCAGGAATGCCGGTTCGAGCAGTCGGAAGAACAAGTCCGAGTAGCTCGCCTGCGCTGCATGGCTCAGTGGCGGAGTGCTCATCGTCCGGACTTTCGTGCGCCGCCTGGCCGACGCCCCCGGAGGATCTGCTCCTGGGCCTTTCGTGCATCGGTAATGAGGGTCCTGGAGTCGATGGTCTTTACTTTTCCGTTCGCGTAAAGAAGCCTGCCGTCCACCCACGTTGCCTCGACATGCTGCGGTTGTGCGGAATAAACGAGTGAAGAGATGATCCCTTCGGCCAGGGTTCCTTTCGTTCGCGGAAAGGGTGCCAGATTCTCAGGACGACTGAGGTCCACGAGCGCCAGATCGGCGCGTTTTCCAGATTCGATCGAGCCGATCTTGTCGAACCAATGCAGCGCCTTGGCGCCTTCGCGAGTGGCCATGTCGAGCGCTTCCTGTGCCCGCATCGAGCGTGGCCCGTTTCCGGGCTTCTGAATCAGCGCTGCAAGGCGCATTTCCTGGAAGGCGTTCAGGTTGTTGTTGCACGGTGCGCCGTCGGCGCCGAGCGCCACGCGAATTCCCTTTTCACGCATCTCCGGCACGCGCGCGATTCCTGATGCAAGCTTCAGATTCGAGCTCGGGCAATGGACGACATTCGTGCCCGTGCGCTTGAGGATTCCCATCTCGTTGGGTTTGAGCCAGATGCAGTGGGCGAGCACGAGTCGATCGGTAGCGAGGCCGAGCTGGTGCAGGTACTCGATGTTCTCGCAGCCGACGAGCTTTTTGACGAGCTGGATCTCCTTGAGGTTCTCGCTTGCGTGCGTGTGGATGATCGCATTCTGCTCTCGTGACAGTCGCGCGACTTCGAGCATGAGCTCTTCGGTGCAGCTCACGACAAAGCGCGGGGCATACGAAATGCGAATACGGTCGTTTTCAGCTCCATTCCACTGCTCAAAAAGCGATTTGGCTTCGTGCAGCGCCTCGCGCGTCTTTTCGCGAAGTCCCGGAGGCGTGGTCTTCGGATGATCCATCAGGCACTTGCCAACGCTCGCCCGGATTCCGGTTTCGCGAACGACCTCGATGATACTGCCGGTGTGCTTGACCGTGCCCATGTCCAGGATGCACGTCGTGCCTCCGGCCAGAAGCTCATGGATGCCGAGAAGTGCGCTGGTCCTGAGGGTCGATGGAGTGTGGGCCGCCTCATAAACCCAGATGCGCTGCGAGAGCCAGTCGAGGAGTTCGAGGTCATCCGCGAGATTGCGAAACAGGGTCTGGCAAAGGTGGATATGTGCCTGGACGAATCCCGGAATCAGGGCCCTTCCGCGCGCCTCGATGACCGTGGCGCCTTTGGAGATGCGCGACGGCCGTCCTTTCCGGACCTCGGCAATGGTGTCGCCGACGATCCGGACGGAGCCCTCGAAAACGGAGCGCTTCGAGTCTTGCGTGACGATCCACGCACCGGTGATCCAGGTTTCGCGGGCGATCGAGGTCTTGCGGCTCATTTTTTCTTCAGGTGTCCTGGCGTGAAGGCGTGCGGAAAAATCTTCTGGAACTCAAAGCTCTCCATCTCGCCCTTGAGGTTTGCCGTGTGGAGCTTTGCATCCGGTCCGAATTCCGCAATGACCTGCCGGCACATTCCGCAAGGAGGCCACGGGGGAGTGGAATCCGTGACGACCATGACTTCGATCACTCGAGTCCGGCCTTCGCTGACGGCCTTTTGGATCGCGACACGTTCGGCGCAGACTGTTGCTCCGTAGGACGAGTTCTCGACGTTGCAGCCTCCGTAGAGCTTGCCGTCCGAGGTGCGGATGGCAGCACCGACCTTGTGGCCGCTGTAGGGGCTGTAGGAAATCTCGCGCGATCTTCTCGCCAGATCATAAAGGCGCTTGAGGCGCGCCGGAACCTTCGTTGGAGTAGCTTTCTTCATGCGGTTGCTCCCTTGATTCGGGCCAGCCGGGGCAGCGACTTCTCCACCAGGCTGCAGAGTTTGGAAGTGGCCAGGCGGGCGTTTGCGACCACTTCCTGGTGAGTGAGGTTCCGTCCGGAAAGACCGGCGGCAAGATTGGCAATGCAGCTGATGCCGGCGACTCGGACACCGAGGTGCTTGGCGGCGATCGCTTCAGGTACCGTCGACATTCCCACCGCATCTGCGCCCAGAGTCCGGAGCATCCGAACTTCTGCCGGCGTTTCATATGTCGGACCGAGAACGCCTGCATACACGCCGCGCGAAGTGGTGATCTGAAGCTCCTTGGCTGTTGTCTCGAGCAGCTCCAGGCAGAAGCCACTGTAGGTCTCCGTCATATCCGGAAATCGAGGACCGAGCTCGGCGATGTTTGGTCCCATGAGCGGATTATCACCCATGAGGTTCAGGTGATCCTCGATCAGCATCAGGTCGCCGGGACGGAAGCGGGTATTCACTCCGCCTGCCGAGTTCGTCAGCAGGAGAGTGTGAATGCCCAGTGCGCTGATCACGCGAGTCGGAAAGACCACGTCTTCCATCGGATAGCCTTCGTATCGATGGAAGCGACCCTGCAGGATGACGACTGGAACGTCCGCCAGTCTTCCGAGGATCATCTGCCCGGAATGCCCTTCGATTGAGGTGCCGTGAAAGTGGGGGATATCCGTGTAGGGAATGGTCACGACGTCCGTCGCCTGGTCGGCGAGGGCTCCCAGTCCGGAACCGAGGACCACGCCGATTTCAGGAATAAGCGAGGTGTGCGCCTGGATGGCACGCACGGAGTCCTGGATGCGTTCGAAGAGCCTCGACGGAGCGGAAGCCATGGGGCCTTAGACTAACCGGTGCTAAACGGCTCCGTCAAAAGAACTTTCAGGTCATCTCGGCGTGAATGAGAGGTGGAACCTTGGGTCGAGTGCCGGTGATCTCGATCGAATCCTGGAACCACTGCTCGAGATCCTTCAGTGGTTTTTCGTTCGCGGCAAATACGGTCGCCAGGGTCTGGCCTGCAGTAACCTTCGTTCCAGGCTTGGCGTGGAACCAGAACCCGACTGCAGGATCGACGGAGTCGGAGGCCTTTTTTCGGCCTCCGCCGAGTTCGACGAGGATCTTGCCCATTGCTTCCGTATCCATGGTTTTCAGGAAGCCACGCTTCCGCGCCTTCCATTCGACACGAATCGGGGCGGCTGGAAATTTCGAAGGATCATCGATCCATGCCGGATTCCCGCCCTGTTCCACGACCATGCTGCGGAACTTCTCCCACGCCGAGCCATCCTGCAGGCGAGCCAGCGCCAACATGCGGCCTTCCTTCATTCCCTTGGCCTTCCTCCCGAGAACCAGCATGTGGGCGCATTGCGTGATGGTCAGCTCGCGAAGGTCCAGCGAAGAAAGGTCCGCCTGCGCCAGCTTGCGGCCTCGCAGCACCTCGATGCACTCGATCACTTCCAGCGAGTTGCCCGCGGAGTATCCGAGTGGCTGGTTCATGTCGGTGATCAGAGCGCGCGCCGGCAGCCCCATCTTTTTCGCCACGGCGATGAGGGCTTTCGCCAGTGCCTTGGCTTCGCCGAGGGTCTTCATGAAGGCGCCGCTTCCGACCTTGACGTCGAGGAGCAGGGCCTCAGTGCCTTCGGCGAGTTTCTTCGAGAGGATGGATCCGCAGATCAGCGGAATGCAGGGAACCGTTCCGGTCACGTCCCGAAGCGCGTACAACTTTTTGTCCGCTGGGGCGATGGTTGCCGTCTGGCCGATGATCGCGCAGCCGAGTCGCTTGAGCGCGCGCAGGTACTCCTGTCGCTGCAGGTTCACGCGGAATCCATCGATCGACTCGAGCTTGTCGAGCGTGCCGCCGCTGTGTCCGAGTCCGCGTCCGGCCATCATCGGGACGACGAGTCCGCAGGCGGCCGCCAGCGGGGCCAGAATCAGCGAGACCTTGTCGCCCACGCCGCCGGTCGAGTGCTTGTCCACCTTTGCGCCCGGAATCGAAGACAGGTCAATGCGCTCGCCGCTCTCGAGCATGGCTTTCGTGAGTGCGACGGTTTCGGCCGGCGTCATGCCTTTGAAGTACGTCGCCATCAGGAACGCTGCGGCCTGATAATCCTCGACGCTGCCGCTGGTGATCCCCTTGATGAAGGACTCCAGCTCGGCAGCCTCGAGTTCGTGGCCATCCCGCTTCTTTTCAATGAGCAGAACCGGGTTGATGTTCACGCGCCACCCGCGGAATTGCCGGAGAGTTGGCCCAGGAAGGACATGCCCTCGAGTCTGGAGTCTGCCGGAATCGACTGTCCGGTCAGCGCCTCATAGATCGTGGCTCCGACATCTCCGAAGCAGGAGCGAATGCCAAGATCGACCAGGCCTTTTCTTTCGGATTTTTCACCGTGAAAAAGAGGCGAGTAGGCAAGGATCGGAATGTACTCGCGCGTATGGTCCGTTCCTGGATAGGTCGGATCATTGCCGTGATCCGAGGCGAGAATCAGGAGATCGCGCTCGTCCATGGATTCGAGAATTTTCGGAAGTGCAGCGTCAAACTCTTCGAGTGCGCCGCCATAACCCTGCACATCTCGCCGGTGTCCGTAGAGCATGTCGAAGTCGATGAGGTTGCAGAAGAGGAGGGTTCCAGGCTCGCGTCGCTTTTCGATCTGCTCGAGCAGCACGCGAATGCCATCGGTGTTTCCAGCCGTGTCAATATTCTCCGGAATTCCCTGGCCTGCAAAAATGTTCGAAATCTTTCCGATGCCGATCGTTCGGACCTCCTGGTTCTGCAGCAGATCGAGCAGCGTCGGGCGATCCGGAAGCTGGGCGTAGTCTTTGCGGTTGTAGGTGCGCTTGAACGGCGTTCCCTCCTGGGGGTTGCCAATGAACGGACGCGCAATCACTCGGCTGATCTGGAGCTCGTCGCAGATCTTCCGTGCGGACTTGCAGATTGCGTAAAGCCGTTCGAGGCCGAAGACTTCCTCATGGGCGGCAACCTGCCATACGCTGTCGGCACTGGTGTAGAGAATGGGCTTTCCAGTGGCAAGGTGCTCGGCGCCCAGTTCGTCGATGATCTCGGTGCCGCTGGCGGTCTTGTTGCCGAGCACTCCAGGCAGGTTGTTCTCACGACACCAGCGGTCGATGACTTCCTGCGAGAATCCGTTCGGAAAGGTGGCAAACGCCTTCGACACGACGAGGCCGGCCATTTCCCAATGTCCGGAGGTGGTGTCCTTTCCGAGCGATTTTTCGCTGGCGCGCGCGAAGGCTCCTGCGCCCTCGCCCGGTCTGCAAGGGGGGACCCCATCAATCGACGTGAGGTTTCCGAGCCCGAGCTTGCGCAGGTTCGGCAAATTCAGCGGTCTTCCGGTCTTCCTCGGAAAATGCGAGCCGAGATTTCCGAGACTGTTGGATCCGGTGTCGCCGTACTTTGCGGCATCCGGCAATTCACCGGCACCCACGCCGTCCAGCACGATCCAGATCACTCGATTCATTTGCGCCTGCATGGATGCTCCTTCAGTACGATCCCGGGGCTTGTGCCGGGCTGCTTCCTTCGACGATGGCGATGCTGCTGGAGGCTCCGAGGCGGTCTGCTCCGGCAGAAATCAGGGCCTCGGCGATCTCGCGTGTGCGTATTCCTCCCGAAGCCTTTAGTCGAACCCTCGGATTCAAGACTTTGCGAAGGAGGTGGATGTCCTCCACCGTAGCTCCTCCGGTTGCAAAACCAGTCGAGGTTTTCACGAACGCCGCTCCTGCGAGCTCGCAGAGCACCGCCGTCGCGACCTTTTCCTCATTCGTGAGGAGTCCGGTTTCGAGGATCACTTTCACAGGAATTTTTCCTGCGGCCTTCACCACTCCACGGATGTCTTCGAACACTGCCTTCCAGTCACGAGACTTGAGCCGGCCGAGATTCACGACCATGTCAATTTCGCGCGCTCCAGCTTTTGCGGCGAGGCGCGTTTCGAAAGCCTTGGCCTGAGGGAGCATCGAGCCGTGCGGGAATCCCACCACGGCGATCGGAAGGGTGCGGCTTCCTTTGAGGGCTCGAACCACCTCAGGCAGCCAGTGGCTGTGCACGCATACGGAAGCGAATTCGTGTTCTCGGGCCTCGCTGCAGGCGGCCAGCACCTGAGACAGGGTGGATTCGGGCTTCAAAATGGTGTGATCGATTCGCCGGGCGAGGGCGGTTGCGCTGGCGCTGGAACGCGTCGGTGATCGGCGAGCGGGCAGCTTTGCTGCGGCGGGCCCCGTGTGGTCCATGAGCTGGCGCACCAGCTCATGGAGCTGGGATTCAAGACTCTTGGCGGAAGGCTTTGGTCGTCGTTTCATGGGTTTATTTTCTTGAAGTCGATCGAGGAATTAGCTACCCCTGACCTTGGAAAAAGGAAAGAAGTCCGTCAATGGTTGGACGAGACTGCGGCAAAAACTTCCGATTGTTCCTGTGGGTGACCCCCGAGATAATCAGGAAAGGCCGAAGCCGAAAGAGCAAGTCAGCACCCGGAATTGATCGTGAGCTGGTGAGTCTCGGCTGACCCCGGGAAGGGAAGGTCCCTCCCGAAATCTGAAAAGATGTCGTACTCCGGCGGAATTTGAGCCGGTGATAGATCAGCAGGGCCGGCGTGGGCAGTACGCGCCATGAGAAGTGCGAAGTGCACCAGCCCTGTCCGAAGCTGGAAGAAGAGTCCAAGGAGCCCTTCCAGTCAGAAATTTGGGAAAGTTTTCGCTCACACCACGGGATGCACATGGCGCCCGGCAGTTGGTGTGGAGCTTTCGCCGTACAACAACGGAGAGCCATCGGTACTCAGGTACGATGGGACTAAAGTTTGGGAGCAATCTACTTGTCATTCCACAATCACCACCGAAGCGTGAGGAGCCGGCCCGAAAGGGCTCCGCGATCCGCGTTCGATCGCGGTTTGTGGCTTGCGGAGCTGCTTCCCGCTTCAGTCTGCTGATCCCGTCCTCGGGAGCCTGGTGCCTCTCCATAGCAGTTTGAGAGGTTTGAAATGTCGACTGAGCTGATTATCAATGCATCCCTTCCTGAAACGCGCATTGCCCTGTTGGAGAATGGAGAAATCCAGGAGCTCCTGATCGAAAGGGCCTCGGGAAAAGGAATTGTCGGAAACATCTACAAGGGACGCGTGACGCGTGTCCTTCCAGGAATGCAGGCTGCGTTCGTGGATATCGGTCTTGAGAAGGCCGCGTTCCTCTACGTGGATGACGTTTTCGTTCACTCCGAAGTCTGGGAAGAAGAAGAGGCCGCTACCGAAGAAGGTCGTCGACCCAACTCGCGCGGATCTCAGGAATCCTCAGGGGGCGAACAGAGTGAAGCCGTGATCGTGCCGGTGCAGGCCGGTCAGGCTGCCCAGCCCAAAGCAGAACCATCTGAGTCTGGAGAAGAAGGCTCGGAGGGTGCCGAGGCACAGGACGAAGAAGACGATTTTACCATCGAGGAAGATGAGGAGCTCGACGAGGACTCTGATGACGAGGGTCCGGTCGGAATGGGCGCCGAGGGTGGCAACGGCGAATCCGGAGGAGATGCTCCGGAAGGCACCGTTGCCCCGGCTGCTGCTGCTCCCGCCGAAGGTGGCGAGCAGGGCGGCGAACAAGGTGGCGAGAAGCAGGCCGGACCGGCAGGCGAGTCGGAAGAGAGTCGTCGCAAACGTCGTCGTGGTCGTCGTGGCGGACGTAATCGTCGTCGTGGTCGTGAAGGTGAAGAGCAGCAGGCTGGATCTGGAGTTTCGGCTCAGGGACACGACTCGGAAGACCATGAGGCATTCTCCGAGCACCTCGCCGATGAGGGGCATGTGGATTCCGATCGCTCAGAGCTGGGCGTCCAGGATGCTGGGGACGAAGAGTCCAGCCGTCCTCAGTCCACCGGTTCTGGCCGTTCCGGCCCGATTCCGGTTTCCGCCGGTACGAATGCTCAGGGCTCACGTCCGGAATTCCGAGAGAATCGCGACAAGAACCGCCGGATCAAGCCGAAGGCTGCCGCCCCGCGCTCGCAGTCTCGTGCTCAGGTCAACATTCAGGACCTTCTGAAGGAAGGCCAAGAAGTGCTCGTTCAGGTCGCCAAGGACCCGATCGCGACCAAGGGCGCGCGTCTGACCTGCCATATCAGCCTGCCGGGTCGTCACCTGGTCTGCATGCCGACGATCGATCACGTCGGTGTCTCGCGCCGCATTGAGCGCGACGACGAGCGCCGCCGTCTTCGCGACTTCGTCGAGCGCAATCGTCCGAAGGCCCTGGGCTTCATCGTCCGTACGGCCAGCGGCAAGCAGTCCGAAAAACGCGTCAAGCAGGACATCGAGTACCTGACCCGTCTCTGGGGAGAAATCCAGGAGAAGGCTCGCACGGTTTCCGCACCGGCTCTGGTGTACGAAGACCTGAACGCTGTCCTGCGTTCGATCCGTGACTGGGTCAACGAGGAGATCGACAAGATCGTGGTCGACTCGCGCTACCACTTCAACGACATCCAGCGCTTCGTCAGCCACTTCATGCCGTCGCTGCGCCAGAAGGCCGAGCTCTACCAGGGCGATGTGCCGATCTTTGACGCCTACAACATTTCCTCCGAGCTCTCGCGGGCTCTGGAGCGCAAGGTGTGGCTCAAGTCGGGCGGCTATCTCGTGATCGACCAGGCGGAAGCCCTCGTCGCGATCGACGTCAACACCGGCCGATTCGTCGGAAAGAAGAACCTCGAGGACACGATCCTCAAGACGAACCTCGAAGCCGTCCAGGAGATTGCCTACCAGCTGCGCCTTCGCAACTGTGGCGGCATCATCGTCCTCGACCTGATCGACATGGAGAAGGAAGAGAACAAGCAGCGCGTGTATCGCGCGCTGGAAGAGGCGCTCCGCAAGGACCGCGCTCGTCCGACGATCCAGAAGATCTCCGAACTCGGCCTCATTGAAATGACCCGCAAGCGCACGCGCGACACCATGGTTCGCGCGCTCTGCGAAGCGTGTTCGCATTGCGAAGGCAAGGGCTTCGTCAAGAGCCGCCAGACGGTGGCCTATGAAGTGCTCCGTGATGTCGAACGTGACGGCATCGACCGCGATGTCACGAAGATCCTCGTTCAGGCGCACTCGGAAGTGATCGACCTACTCGCCATCGACGAGCGTGAAACTCTCGACCAGCTCGAGCGCCGTTTCCGCAAGCCGATCTACCTGCAGGCGATGGGCGACTTCCACATGGAGCAGTTCGAAGTCATCGCGGAAAGCACTCCGGGACGTTCCGCGCGTGAGCGCGTGGGTCGCGACCGTGAGCGTGATCGCGAACGCGATCGCCGCAACGAGCGTCAGAAGGAACGCGAACGCATGGAGAAGGAGCGCGAGAAGGAACGTGAAGCCGTTCGCGCCCGTCTCGAAGCCCAGCGTCAGTCGCGCGCGATCCAGGCTGCCGACATGCCAGCCATGGTCGAAGAAATGGCCAACGAGCCGACGATCCAGCAGGCTGAAGGCGGCGGTCAGCGGAATCAGCGCGACCGCGATGGCCGCGATCGCAATCGCGACCGGAATCGCAATCGCGGTGATCGTGGCGACCGTGGTGAACGTCATCAGAATCGTGACGACGATCGCCAGCACGGCCGAGATCAGGATCGTCAGCCCCAGCCCCAGATTCAGACTCAGACTCAGATTCAGAGTCAGCAGATTCAGACTCCAATGGATCCCGATATGATCGGCAACCGGGCGGATGTGCCGACGCACCTTCAGAGTGCGACGACCGGATTCCAGCAGCCGCAGGGTGGGCCTCGCCAGCAGCCAGGCTGGGACGAGGAGATGGATGAAGAGGACCGCCTCGCTTACCTGCGCGCCCAGGCTGCGCAGGATGCGGCGATTGCCGGCATGAGCCGTAATGAAGCGAATGGCAACCGCGGACCCGGCCCGCGCCACCAGAATGGTGGAGGCGGCGGCGGTGGTGGTCGCGGTGGACGCGATCGCGATCGCCGTGGGGGACGTCGCGGCGGACGCGACCGAGATCGCGGACGAGATCGCAACCGCGGCGGCGGCGGCGGTGGCGGCGGCGGTGGCGGCGGACGCCATGCCCAGGGCGGTGGTGGCGGTGGCGGACCTCGCCCCCAGCGCGACGACGGACCGAGCAATGGCGGTAATGGCGGCGGTGGTGGTGGCAACGGTGGCGGCGGCGGCGGAGAAGGCGGCCATTCTCAGCCCCCAGTTGAATAAGATCCATGTCGTCCTTCTGGATCGCGGAACTGGCGCTGAACGCTGAGGTTCGGCTTCCATCGGGCGAGCGGCTCGGACGCGAGGATTTCTTCGCCTGGCTCTGGCAGGAACTGGCAGACTGCAGTCTCCAGGGAGTCCATGAAGGAACCATGCTCTGTGACGAGGCTGCGGAAGCCGGTCTCGAGACGGAGTCATGGCTCGTGGATTCGGGCGAAGCCCCGAGCAACCGAGATTGGGTCGGAGCGCAGTCGCAGGAAAATCCGCAGCTGTACTTTCCAAGCGAAGCCGACGCGCGCCAGGCGCAGGAGCGGCTCGAGGGAATCTCAGGCTGCACCGTGGTTCGCATTTTTGAGCAGCCGAACCAGGACTGGGACGCCGAATGGAAGCGCAACTTCCGCGGGGTCGAGGTTCCTCCGGATTGGAAGATCGTCCCGCCTTGGGAAGCCCAAAAGGGAGCTCCAGGCAGGCATCTTCTGGTCGTGAATCCGGGTGCCGGATTCGGCACCGGAACACACGAAACGACCCAGCTCTGCCTTCAGGCGTTTTCGGAATCCCTCGCCGGGGGGCTGGAACCAGAGTCGGTGCTCGACTTCGGCAGCGGCTCGGGAATTCTGGCGATTGGTGCTGCACTTCGCGGAGCCAGGCAGGTGCACGCTGTCGAGATCGATCGCCTCGCGATCGACAATGCGCGCGAGAATGCGCGGCTGAACGAGGTTTATGAGCGAATCCGGTACGAAACCGATCTCTCGATATTGGAGGGCGAGGCGCCCGTCGGCGGCTATTCCGTCGTCTTCGCCAACATTCTCAAGCCCGTGCTCCTCGAGTTCTCGCAGTCTCTTTGCGGTCGCGTGAGGAGTGGGGGCGTGATGATCCTCTCCGGCCTGATCGAGGCCGACGTGGAGCCGGTGCGAGCGGCGTACTCGGCATTGCTTCCAAGTAGGATCTCCAGGGTTCTTGCGCGAAACGAGTGGCGCGCGATCGTGTTTGAGGACAGATGATGAAGCTCCAACCGGCTCCAGGCTCACGACTCGAGGCGCAGTTCACCGAATATGACTCGTACCATCGCCATCCGATGAACGAGCGCCTGCACTACGTGGGCGTGCCCATGATCATGCTGGCCATCCTGGGGTTCTTTTCGTTCCTTTCCATCAGCGACCCCATGGATGGAGGATTCCTCCTCTGGTTAGCGGCAGCGGCCTATTACGTGGTGTGGGGGCGCCAGCTCGGGGTCATGTTTTCGGGTCTCTCATTCCTGATCTACCTCGGGGCCCGAGAACTCCCGCTTTCAACGCTGGTGGCTGCTTTCGTCGTCGGTTGGATCATCCAGGGCGTCGGCCATGCCCGTTACGAGCGCAACAGGCCGGCATTCCTGAAAAATCTCGAGCACCTGCTCATCGGACCTCTTTGGCTCTTTTCTCGGCTCCTCGGAGGACGTAAATCATCCGCATCCTCCGGAGGACACCGATGATCGATCGTTACAGCAGACCTGAGATGGCAGCGCTGTTCACCGAGCGTTCGCGCTGGCTCTATTGCTTGAAGGTCGAGCGCGCGGCGTGCGAGGAGATGACGGCTCGTGGCTGGATCTCCACGACCGAGGGCAAGAAGCTTATTGCAGGACTCCGACGAATCGAGTCCGCCGGAGGCGTGGATCCCGCCCGTGTTCGTGAGGAAGAGGCGAAGGTCCATCACGATGTCATCGCGTTCGTGACTGCAGTGGTCGCCGGGCTCGGCAAGGAAGGGCGTTGGGTTCATTTCGGGCTGACCTCTTCGGATGTGCTCGATACTGGGCTTGCTCTTCAGCTCCGCGACGCTGGGGCGCTCGTGTTGTCGGAGCTCGATCGACTGATGGTCGCCCTGGAAAAGTCCGCTCGTGAAACCGCCAATCTTCCCTGCATCGGCCGCACCCACGGAATGCACGCGGAGCCGACCATCTTTGGACTGAAGTTTCTCGGCTTTCTCGAAGAAATGCGCCGCAACCGCGAGCGCCTCGCCCGGGCCTTTGAGGGGCTGGCCTTTGGCAAGCTCTCGGGAGCGGTCGGGGTCTATGCCCATCTGGATCCGGCCTTCGAAAAATCCGTGATGAAGCGCCTTGGGCTCGGAGTCGAGCCGGTGTCGACCCAGGTCATTCCGCGTGATCGCCACGCTGAACTTTATTCGGCGCTTGCCGTTCTGGGTGGTGGAATGGAGCGAATCGGTACGGAAATTCGGCATCTCCAGCGATCCGAAGTCGGAGAGCTCAAGGAAGGCTTCTCGAAGACCCAGAAGGGTTCGAGTGCGATGCCTCACAAGCGCAATCCGATCTCGAGCGAGAATATCACCGGATGTGCCCGCATGCTCCGAGGCTACGCCGTTGCAGGACTCGAGAGCGTGGCGCTCTGGCATGAGCGCGATATCAGTCACTCCGCCGTCGAGCGCGTGGCCCTCGCCGATGCGCTGATGCTTGCGCATTATGCCGTGTCACGACTCGCCGGCGTCGTTGCATCCCTCGAAATTGACCGTGATCGTATTCGCGCGAATCTGGAGTCGGCAGGACTGAAGGTGTATTCCGGCACGATCCTGCTTGAACTGGTGAAGCGGGGGGCGGCCAGAGACGAGGCTTATCGGTGGGTTCAGTCAGCAGCTCTGGGGGCCGGAACGGACTCGAATGCCTTTCTGGCGGCACTCGAAGCAGATTCGCATATCGTCAGGTACCTGAAGGCGCGAGAGCTGCGGCGATTCCTGAGTGTCTCCTACGCAACTCGAAACGCAGGGCGTATTTTTCGTCGGGCGGGGGCGAGGAAATGAAGCGACAGCGAGCGGGTTCCACCAAGAAGCTTTCAGCGCGCTCCAGAGGTGATGGCCGTCGCCGGTCGATGAAAATCGGTGACCAGTGGAATGCCATCACGATCATCGCGCTCTCTCAGTCGAATCCGCTGAAGGCGGTGGCCGAGTTCGTTGAAAACAGCATTGATGCCGGAGCCACGGAGATTCAGGTCATTCGGGGTCGCGAGGCCGGAGAATCGTACCTGCGCATCGTCGACAACGGTAGAGGGGTACCGCTCGACTCCGAGGGAAAGCCCGACTTCCACTACGTGGGTACCCATATCTGCGACTCGCTCAAGCGACGAATCAAGCTCGAACAGAATACCTCGGCGCTTCAGGGCGAGTTTGGCATCGGGTTGCTGAGCTTCTGGACTGTGGGCGAAACCCTGACGATGAAGTGCGCAGGCTCTGATGGAAAGACCTATCAGATGACCATGCATCGATCGAAGAACAAGTTCGAGGTGCAGCCCACCCGCCAGCTGGTCGGTCGCCAGGGAACCGAGCTGATGATTGGACCGCTGCTTCCCGGACTTCGCCAGCTGAGTGGAGAGCGCCTGGAGGCGTATCTTGCGGCTGAGCTTCGCAATCGCATCCTTTCGACGGGCGTGAAGATTCGGATCCTCGATCGACTGTCGCGAATGGACCGGGTCGTCGAGGCGCGACGCTTCGAGGGGGCTCCGCTGGTGCTGCCCACGAATCCCGAGCTTTCTCGCCAGAAAATTTCTGTCGAGCTTTATCTGGTCGATCCTCAGAAGAGTGCTGGTATCGCGTTGTATCGGCGAGGAACGCGGGTGCTCGAGCAGATTTCTCAGCTTGAGGCCTTTCAGCGAGTCCCATGGAGTTCGGGCTATTTCCAAGGGTGGGTGGATTGCCCCGACCTACAGCTCTCGCCCGCAAGCCGTCTTGGCGTGATTCACGACCAGGCCTTTGAGGATGCGATATCGGCGATTTCCAGTCTCGAGCCGACTTTGATCCAGTCTCTGGAGCAGATGAAGATCGCTGAAGAAGAAGAGTCCTCGAAGGCCACCCTTGAGGCAATTCAGAAGGCTTTCCGAGATGCGGTGCAGATGCTTCCTGCCGAGGATTACGACTGGTTCGCCGTCGTTTCATCGAAGGGCGAGCTGCCCGGAAGGTCGACTGCAGAAGGTCCGTCGCCTCAGGAAGGAGCGCAGGAGACGACGATCCTATCCGACGCCCATGCCCCATCGGCGACATCGGGCGCGGGGTCCGAAGTGGGCGAAGAGTCGCAGAGAGCCTTCTTTGAGTTTCCAGGTCCGCTCCACTCGGCCCGAGTTCTTCCAGGGTCCAGTATCCTCGGGGTCGGCCAGGGCCGAGAGTTTCGAGCCGTGGGATATGATCGAAAACGAAAGCATGCCGATCAGCTCGAGTATGAGTGGAGCCTCGTTGAAGGAGGCGGCGAGTTCGAGGTGCTTTCTCCGGCGGTGGTTCGCTTTCGCGCGCCCGGAGAACCGGGAATGTGCCGTCTCAGCGTGGTGATTCGCCAGGGCGAGGTCCAGGTCGGTGCCGAGGCCATGGTAACGGTGGTGGAGCAGGTCGCCCCCCGCGGAGAAGCCAGTCGTTCTGGTTCGTCGAGAGGACTGCCCGGATACACGTTCGAACGCTCACCCGGACAGCTCTGGAGATCGCGCTATGATGAGGCGCGTGAGCTGATCGTGATCAACAGCGGTCATCGAGATTTCATCTTCGCATCTCAAACGAAGGCCCTCCGACTGCGATACATCCTGCGGCTGTTTTCAAAAGAGCTGGTGCAGAAGAACTTTCCGGGCGCGAGCCCGAGTGAGCTCATGGATCGTTTGGTCGAAGTGTCGCTCTACGTCGAGCAGCAGGTTTAGCGGTCGCTGGGAAAGTACTTCGTTGGCAGCTTCCGGAGATCAAACGCATCGTCAATTCCTGTCATCCAGTTGAAGCGAACCAGGTGCACGAGCGCCGCCACGCCGTCCTTCCAGTTGATCTTTTTTCCCTGAAGCCGAGTACGCGGGAAGTACGAAATCGGAAGCTCATAGACGCGGGCTCGGGTCTTCGCAACGTACGCCGTGAACTCGACTTCGATTCCGAAGCGCTTCGATTGGAGCTTCATCGGCTTCAGGATTTCTGCGCGGAAGAGCTTGTAGCAGGTCTCCATGTCGGTCAGGTAGATGCCCGACATCAGGTTGCTCAGGATAGTCAGGAAGCGGTTCACGAAATAGTGGTACGTGCGCCGGACTTGATGACTGGATTTGAAGCGGCTTCCGTAGACCACGTCCGCGCGTCCCTCGAGCAGGGGCTGGAGCAGGCTTGGAATATCGTTGGGGTCGTACTCGAAGTCGGCGTCCTGGATCACGACGAAATCGCCGGTGGATTCGCGAATGCCGCGGATGACGGCAGCGCCCTTGCCCTGGTTGGGGGTCTGCTCGAGTAGGGTGAAGCCGAACTCATCGCGGAGCCTCCGCAGGATGTCTCGACTTCCGTCCTTGGATTCGTCATCCACGAAGATCCATTCGCGCTCGATCGGACACGGAGAGTTCATCAGCAGACGGACGACTTCCTCGAGCTGGCGCGACTCATTGTAAACGGGGATGACCAGGGTTAGCTTGGGCATGTCCAAGCTATAACACTGGGAATGAAAATGTCGCTAGAGGCTGATTCGAACAGGATGAAGTTGACGACAGTTCTGCGTGGTTTGTTGGGTGCGATGATTTTTTTCATCTCATTGCGAAATTTATTCACGCTCCAGGTCCCCGTTCTTGCCTCGACAGTATTACCGGTGATTCAGGCCCACCTGAATTCAGCGATGTTGATTTGTGGAAGAACCGAGTGTGGCACGTACTGGTTTTCTGAGGGATGGAGGCGTGCAGCCAGCCATCAACATGTGATCTTCGCCCTGCTGCCGCGGCGGCCTTCCGCAGATGCGGCGTTGCGATTCTATTTGGCTGGTGAAGAGGTTTCTCCGTGTGTTCCAGTCGATCGTGAAGGGGGAGTGGTTCTTGCTCGTTGCCGGTAGCTCCTTTGTTCTGCTGGTGCTCACTCTGGTGGGTTTCGGGCGCCTGTTTAGGAATCGAATGTCCGATCACGGTGATGAAGCCTGGGCTCTCAGGCAATCGCTCGACCTGAGCCTGGGTATTTTGGCGTATCTCGTGCTTGCTCTCATCGCCCCGGAAGTTTCAGTTCATCGTCCACTGGCGAGCTTGTTTGCTGTCCTCGGTTGGGCGAAAGGTTTTGGGTTACTGAGATTCAAGCGCGGCACGGATCGCCCTGGACGAGAATGGGCTGCCATTATCTCGTTATCGATTGTGCTGATTCTGGTGATCTTCCGCTCGCCCCTGGAGGGCTGGGACTCCCGCTCGATCTGGTTCTTGCACTCCAAGCTGATCGTTTTCTCAGGAACCACCGGATCTGCGGCAGGCTGGAGCCTGCCCGAGTTTTCGTTTTCTCATCCCGATTATCCCCGGCTGAATTCGATTCTGAGCTCAGCTTTATTCTTTTCTCCATGGGGCTCTGCATTCGTTTCATGGTCGGACGGCCTGGCCAAGGGCTCCCTGGTGATCTTTTTTCTTGCACAGATGGCAGGCTGGGTTGCGCTGCCCCGACGCACGTCAATCGGTTCGCTGGCAATATTTTGCATTCTTTTCATGATTCCGGGTCAAAAGGCCTGGAATGGGTACATGGATTTGTGGACCGCGAATTTCGGCCTACTGGGCCTGCTGCATGCGCTGTGTGCCCTGGCCGGGCCTCGGTTCTCGTCTCATGGTGTTCAGTCGCTGGTGTTCCTGGCGCTTGCACTGCATTGCAAACTGGAAGGCGCAGTAGCGGCGGCCTGCATCATTTGCGCTTCGTTCCTGATCTTGCCGGTTCGTCAGGTGGCCGGAATCGGGATCCGATCCTTGGTGAATCGAGGCGGGTGGGTGTGTCTGCTGAGCGTCATCGTCTGGTATGAGATTCGCTCGAGGCTTGGCGTTGAAAATGATCTCGGTGGCGTGAACTGGTCATTCCTGAGCAGGGTTCTCGCGAGGGCTACCGACGGACAGTCGGTGGTGGAGATTTTTCGGTCGCTATTTTTGTCTGCAAGCCATGCAGGTGTGCTCTTCTTGTTCTCTTTCTTCGCGGTGATGCTCGGTTGGCGTCGGAAAGCTAGTCGTGAAGATGCCCGGATGAGTGGCGTCCTCCTTCTCACTGGCATGGGTTATATGGTGTTTCTGGTTGTCGTGTACCTCGGCACCCCCAATGACCTTTTGTGGCATCTCGGCACGAGTGCAAATCGTGTCACCTTGTTTGCCACGCAGTGCTGGACGGTGAGTGTGCTTTCGATGTCCGGGGTGTGGACTCTGTCTTTTAGGGACGAGGGTTAGAAGGACGGCTCTTGGAAGTACTGTCTCCAGCGGGGCAGTGTCGAGTCGCGCTTTGAAAGCTGAGCCGAAGCCACGGGCCACTGGATTCCCAGATCCGGGTCGAGCGGATGAATGCCGGCTTCGGACTGGGGGTTGTAGAGCGCGTCGACCTTGTACACGACATCAGCGGGTTCACTGCCGAGCACGCAAAAGCCATGAGCAAATCCGGCCGGAACCCAGAGCATCCGGCCGTTCAGGTCGGAGAGCTCGACCGCGATATGGCGGCCAAAGGTGGCCGACGCCTTGCGGATGTCGACGACGACATCGAGTATCGCGCCGCGCACCACACCCACGAGTTTTCCCTGGGCTGGATTCATTTGGTAGTGAAGCCCGCGGAGCACGCCTGGAGCGGAGCGCGAATGATTGTCCTGCGCGAACTCCGTCGGAAGCCCATTCTGCCTGAAGCGCTCCAGCTGGAAGCGCTCGACGAAAAATCCGCGTGAATCGCCATGGACTGCCAGCTGTACCAGCTTGAGGCCTTCCAGCTCGAGTGAGGTGACCGAAAAAGGTGTCGTGCTCATGAGGTCGAGTCTCCTCGAGAGTGGTGTTCGAGCCACAAATCCAGGCACTCCTCCAGGCCCAGATGCCAGTCCGGGAGGCGCACTCCGAGTACCCGGTCCGCTTTCGAGCAATCGAGCCGCGAGTTGAGCGGGCGTCGAGCTGGCGTAGGGTATTCCGCGGTGGCGATCTGCTTCACTTCCTCAACCTGGAGCGGAATTCCGCGTTCGCGAGCGCCTTCGAAGATCTCCTCGGCAAAGCCATGCCACGAGGTGTCTCCAGAGTGGCAGAGGTGGTAGACGCCCGTCGGAAACTGACCTGTTTTCTCCTCGATCTCGAGAGCATTCTCGAGTGCGAGGATCGCCGCGTGGGCAAGCTGGGGGGCAAAGGTCGGGGCGCCGATCTGGTCTCCGACCACTCGCAGCTGCTCGCGCTCGGCTCCGAGCTTCAACATCGTCCGGAAGAAGTTTTTTCCCTGATGATCATAGACCCACGAGGTCCGAAAGATCAGCGCGCGGCAGCCGCTTGCCAGAATGGCCTCTTCACCCGCACGTTTGCTCAAACCGTAAGCATTCAGCGGACCCGTGGGCGACTCTTCGGTCCGGGGGGCATCTCCGGAGCCGTCGAAGACGTAATCGGTCGAGAAGTGAATGAGAGGTACTCTGTTCCTCGCGCACCACTGGCCCATCTTCGCGGGCGACTCCTCGTTGATGGCTTTCACGAAAATGGCCTCATCGGGCGATTCTGCCTGGTCCACGGCCGTGTAGGCCCCGGCGTTGATGATGGCGCGAGGGCGAAAGTAATCCAGCCGATGCGGGATGGTTTCCGGAAAGTCGAGCGGAAGCACGGCTCGTGATGCAGCCACGCAGCGGTGAACGCCGAGCTGTTCGATGAGGGCTCGGCCCACCTGGCCGGTGACTCCCGTGACGAGAACGCGATCAAAGGCGGAATTCATTTCGAATCCACCGTAGTTTCCGCGCAGCCGGCGGGCAAGGGCAGTTTGCGGGTCGTCATTCGAAAAGTAGCCTTTCGGCGGGAATTTGCAAAATTCTCGGGTCAAGGACCTCGGTCGACGGTTGGCCCTGGGTCACGATGAGCGCCAGGGATTGATTGTAGCGCTGGAGAAACTCCCGCGCTGAATCAAGAGTCTGCCGGCTCGGCGTTTTGTCCAGAGTAGGTAGAATGGCGATCGTGCCACCAGGAGTTCTGAACGCGAATGGCACGCGCCTTCGGCCCGCTTTTTCGATGAACTGAAAACAGCTCCAGTCGAGGCCGGTTTCATAGTTGAAGGTGGCACGAAGGTTTCGCCAGACCGCCATTTCAAAGGCATGATCGGGCGAAACGCCCTCACCGTGAAGGTGGCGATGCTCGAGCTGGTCTTCAAAGAAGACGCTGACTCCTTTTCGCTGGCCTTCCACTGGAATCTGCCGGATCAGAAAAACCGACTCCAGCGCCCCCAGTAGCTTTTTCTGGGTGGTTTCTGAAATCCGGGTTTCCTTGCGAATGAGCGTCGGATGGACGGGGTGGCTTTCGCCTCGGCTGAGGGCGCGCATCAGGTCCATCATTTGGGTGAACGGCAGGCTGGTCGGATGCACGAGTTGAAGGTCACGGCTCAGGATCAGCTCGACCTGGTCTCGTAGTCGTTCGGTTCTTAGCCGAGGGTTTCGCATGGCGAAAAGACCAGGGAGGCCGCCACTCACCAGGTAGTCTTGAAGTGCGCGCTGTCGGGCCGAAAGTTCGCCTCGCCCGAGCGAATTCTCCCATGCGGCCGAGAGCCGAGGCAGTCCGATCAGCTTTAGTGCCAGGGTGGAGCGTGGGTGCCCGAGAATCTCGGTCAGGCAGAACGGAAGTAGTTCGAGTGTCACGATCCGCCCGGTCAGGGATTCACGAATGGCACGACGGCTCGAAAAGCGGACCGAGCCGGTGAGGATGATCTGTCCCGGTTTTTTATGGGTTCGAACGTAGTCTTTGAGCTCCGGAAACAGGTCAGGAACCATCTGGCACTCGTCAATCACCGCAGGTTTTCGTCCGAGGGCAGCGAGGAATTGGGCGGGATCAGCCGTCGCCGCATCGCGCGTCGACTTCGAGTCGAACGTGCAATACGAAGACGCCAAACGCTCGGCAAAGGTGGTTTTTCCCACCTGACGGTGGCCGAAGATGCCGACGATCGGGCTGAAGCTCGAAAGGTTTCTAAAGAGTTCCAGTCCGTGGCGCGGACGAAAGTGGAACATGCCTTGTATTTTTTAGCATGATGACGAAAAATGCAAGGCCCTTGCAATTTTCGTCATCATGACGATTTTTACAAGGCTCGCGGATTCAGCAGCCATTTCAGGTACTGGCCGTAGGCGCTCTTGCCGAGGAACTCGGCGCGTTCAGCAAGCTTGTCGCGGGAGATGAATCCCTGGCCGTAGGCAATTTCTTCGAGGCAGGCAATCTTGAGCCCCTGGCGCAGTTCGATCGTCTGAACGAACTGTGACGACGAAATGAGCGATTCGGGAGTGCCGGTATCCAGCCAGGCCACGCCGCGACCCAGAAGCTTCACATCGAGCGAACCATCAGCGAGGTAGGATTTGTTCAGGTCGGTAATCTCGTACTCTCCGCGCGCGGAGGGCTTCAGTGCCCGCGCACGGTCGACCACCGAGCCGTCGTAAAAGTACAGGCCCGTGACGGCCCAATTGCTCTTGGGTTTTTTCGGCTTTTCTTCGAGTGAAAGGGCTTTGCCGTGCGAGTCGAACTCGACCACGCCGTAACGTTCGGGGTCGTGGACATGGTAGCCAAAAACACAGGCCCCCGTTTGGAGCCGCGCGGCCTGCCCAAGAAGCGGAACCATGTCGTGGCCGTAAAAGAGGTTATCGCCCAGGATCAGGCAGGCGGGGCTGTTGCCCAGAAAGTCTGCGCCCAGATGAAACGCCTGCGCAATGCCTTCGGGCTTGGCCTGTTCGGCGTACTCGAGGTGAATTCCGTAATCTGATCCGTCGCCCAGGAGTGCGCGAATCATCGGCAGATCTCGAGGCGTGCTGATGACCAGAATTTCGCGGATGCCCGCCAGCATCAGAGTCGAGAGGGGATAGTAGATGGTCGGCTTGTCATACACCGGCAGCAGCTGCTTGCTGACTGCCAGGGTCAATGGATAGAGCCGCGTTCCGCTGCCGCCTGCGAGGAGAATGCCTTTCATGATGGTTGTCGAGTTAGCCGCAGGGGGAGAGAAAAGGCAAGGTCATCATCCGGCCGACATGCCATCCCAGTTGCAATAGCCGAATTTAAACTGTCACTTTAAATCTGGCTAGCGCTGGCTCAGCGCCCGGCGGAATGCGGGCGATAGCGCCTGAGTTTCGGCGATTTCGTCACGGTAGCGCTGGGCTAGCTTTTCTGCGGCCGCCCAGGCGTCCCAGAGCTCGGGTGGAGGCGGTACATTTTTCGTCAGCTGGGTTCGTCGTTCTTCAGGAGTAAAAACGCGCTCAGCAACGGGTGCGTGCATCATCGGTAGCTTGTCAAAGATCGGAGCAAGCTGCAGCGACGGAGTGCCAGCAGGAATTCCTAATTCAGCATCCGGAAGACCGACTCGAAAGAAAGCCAGATTGTGAAAGTGCCGGTCGGTATCCTCGATCAGGATGCTGAAAGCCTCGATGAGCTGAATCGCGCGTCGGTCGGCCTCACTGAGGATTTTCAAGTGTGCGAGACGCGCAGCCGACCGACTCCAGGTATCCATCTGGCCAAAGAGATGAAGGTCGACCGCTGCAAGGGTGAGGACGGGGCGGCGGCCTCTCGGTCCGCACCGATCAAAGCGCAGCACTTCTAGAAAGGTCAGTTCCGGAGTGTCGATGAGGCGCGCCTCGGCTGCCGGCAGGCCCGCTTCTCGAATCACCTTCAGTGCAACGAATTCGGCGTGAAGCAGGTCGCGCCATCGAGCTTGCGCGGGTGTGGGCGGTTGATTGGGGGCGGTTCGTCCGGCAAACTTGACCAAGGCGTGACCGCGGGCCGTCAGCACCGAAAACTTCGGCTGCTCTCCGCCTGCCGACGAGCCCGCCGACTGTCCCCGGAGTGCCTGCAGGGCGACCGCAGGATAGTCATGCTCGCCCGCGATCGGTGCGACGGCGCTGTTCAGAAATCGTTCGGCGCTGGACTCGCCCAGAATCAGGTTTCCAGGAAGATTCTCTCCTCGGAGCGCTTCGAACCGAAGGATGTGGGCATTCGACCAGTCCTGAGGACGTGAGGGAATGTTCAGGCTCTCGGCATGCTCGCGAGCGAAGTGGCGACCGAGAAATCCTTGCGGAGTCATGTCCGCCATTTCGGGGGGCAGACCCTGCAGGATTTCATCGAGCGGATCGACGTGAAACTGCGAGTGCCGGGGGGTTCCGCCAAGCAAGCTCAGCTTTCCGGCGGGCAGCAACTGCCCCTCTTCTGTGACCCTGAAGTACGGAAGCGGATGCCCCAGGTCGGGAATTGGCTCGATCAGGGCGTAGCGGGTCGAGCGTGTAGCGCCGATCCGAAGTACTCGGTCAGAGAGGGTGCCTACCAGGCGCGACAGGGTGGCTCGGCTGATCTGAAGCTGATCGATCAGATCGCGGGTACTCTTGGGCCCGGTGCGTAGCGCCGCAACGAGGGCGGCGGAGCGGTCAGAGGGTGGGCGCTTCGGTAGGGGCACAGAGGCAGGATAGCACAGGATGTGAAACGAAACGTGAAACGAAATAATACAAATAAGTCATTGAAATAATGGATAAAAATTAATTATTTGCGTTGTCCCACGAAACAAATGGCGCTGGTGCCGCAGGTTTATCATCTTGACGGTTCATGAAATTTCATGAATACTAGCACCACTATGGCCAAAGCAGTCAAATTCGCCTCTCAAATCGATGAAGAAACTCTGAACGAGCTCAAGGCCTTCGTGAAAGAGAATGACCGAAGCATCTCTTCAGTGCTGACGGACGCCGTTCAAGAGTACCTCACTCGTGCGCGACTTCGCCCCGCCTTTCGTGAGGCCGCTCAAGAGGTTCTGGCGGAACACGCTGAGTTGTTGGATCGGCTGGCGAAATGACCAAGACGACGGGTTACCTTTCGGTCGAAGAAGCTTTAGAACTTCACCAAATGCTCATCGAGCAATTCGGCGGAAGCCCTGGGGTTCGAGATTTAGGTCTCGTCGAGAGCGCCATTCATCGGCCAAAAAGTGGCTATTACGAGACCCTTTCCATTCAGGCGGCGGCTCTTTTACAGAGTTTCGCCCTGAATCACGCTTTCATCGATGGCAATAAGAGAGTGGCCTTTGCGGCGGCGGCCGTTTTTTTGAGCGTCAACGGGTTTCGCATCGAAGTCTCTGCGTCCGACGGTGAGGCATTCATCATCCAGAAGGTGATTCAAGAGAAGTGTGATCTCGCAGTCATCGCGAGCTGGCTCGAGCGTCGCATGCGTCCGAAAAAGTAGCGCCCTCAATTCCCGGCCGGTGCAATCGACGACCACCAGGTGCCGTCGAAGAGGTCCTGAACGGGCCGGACGGTCATGGCGCCGAGGTGCATCGTCTGCTGGCCGAGGTAAAACAGCGTGGCTGAGGCCTCGGGATAATCTTGTAGAAAGGCTTTCAGGTCCCTGAGGTCTTCGGTTTCGCGAAGTCTGGCCGATGCCTTGATCTCGATGGCGTGAAACCCCTGCCGTCCATACAGAACAAAATCGACCTCCTGCTGCTGGTGCGTTCGCCAAAAATACAGCTGGTACCCGAGTTCGAGCGCATCGTTGACCGCTCGAAGCTCTTGAAAAACGAGGGTTTCGAGCGCAAGCCCGTTGATCTCTGCCTCGCTGTCGAGCGGGCCCCTGGGGCGCAGTGCGCGGAAGACTCCGGCGTCGAAGAAATAGAACTTTTCATGACGAATGAGTTTTCTTTTCGCTCGTCGCGAAAAAATCGGCAGACGATGCGCAATCAAGAGATCGATCAGGATTTCAAAGTACCCCTCGGCTGCCTTTCTTCCGATCGAGCAGTCTTCGGCCACTCTCGAAACGTTCAGTACGGCGCCTTGCGAGTAGGACGCCGCTTCGAGAAATCTCGCGAAGTCGTCCAGCCGGCGCACGAGTCTCTCCTCCTGCACTTCCTCTTTCAGGTAGGTTGCCAGATAGCTTTCGAGATACGAGCGTGCCAGGGCGTCGCTGTCGGCAAGGTAAGCCTGAGGAAGCAGCCCGCGGTTCAGGGCACGATCGAGGTGAAAATCGCTTTTGAGCTCGATCGCTGACAGGGGATGCATCTCTTTTCGGATGGCCCGTCCGGCGAGCAGATTGGCGGTCTCTCGCCGTAGCTTTCGGGCGCTCGACCCTGTCAGGATGAACTTCAGCCCCCGACCCTCGATCAGCCGGTGGACCTCGTTGAGAACCGCGGGGATGCGTTGAACCTCGTCGATGATCACCCACCCGGTATGAGCCGGTGGAATCCAATCACTGAGGCGCTCGGGGTGGGCGAGCAGCCGGCGGAAGACGCTGTCGTCGAGGCAGTCGACCAGAACATCAGCGGGAAACTCCTGTTTCAGCCATGTGGACTTGCCCGTACCGCGCGGTCCAAATAGAAAAAAACTCGTTTGTTCCGGATGTTTAATGGATCTGGAGATCATACCTCCATTTTTATCATAAAAATGGAGGTATGAGGAGCAAACATTCTTGGCCGCCTGCGCCGAGCAGCCCGGGTTGAGCCAGACAGTCTACTCCGACCCGAGGCCCTGGATTCTCTTCCGAGGAGTGGAGGCGACATCCATGAGGTCGCGGATGGCCTTGAAGACGATTCCAAAATTGCGGTCGTATTTGGACTCGAGCTCGTTCAGTCGAGTTTCGAACTCCGCGTTCGAAAGTAGGACTCGGCGCATTTGAACGAAGGCCCGCATGATGGCGATATTGACCTGAATGGCGGTAGGGCTATTGAGCACCGAAGACAGCATGGCCACGCCCTGTTCGGTGAAGGCGAGAGCGGGTTTACGGCGGCCGCCCCATGCCGAACTTGATATCACATTCTGTGATATCAAGTTCCTAAGCTCCTGAATTGTCAGGGTAAACATAAAATCAGAAGGAAAGCGATCGGCGTTGCGACGCACCGCCTGGTTTAGGTGCATCGTCTGAATCCCGTAAAGCTCGGCCAGGTCGGAGTCGAGCATCACCCGCTGAGCGCGGATGACATGAATCTTGGTTTCGATCGAAGTGAACGGCTCTGTTGGCATCGTCATGATGCCGAGTAAAGCAGGCCGCACGCCACTCAGTCCTTCGCGAGAACCGCCCTGACCCAAACGTCGTTCGACAGATACCACTCGACCGTCGAGCGCAGGCCCTGCTCGAAGTTCTTCATCGAGCGCGTGAAGCCCAACTCCTGCTGGGCCTTGGTGTCGTCGATGGCATAACGCCAGTCGTGGCCGGCGCGGTCCTGAACGAAGCTGATCTGCTCGCGATAGGATTTTTCATCCGTGCGCGGCTTGACCTCGTCCAGCACGGCGCACAGGGCATGGACGACATCCAGGTTCTTGCGTTCCGAATTTCCGCCGAAGCAGTAGGTTTCGCCCGCCTTGCCGCGTTCGAGCGCCAGCAGGATGCCCTCACAGTGGTCGAGAACAAAGATCCAGTCGCGCACGTTCGCGCCTTTTCCATAAACCGGCAGCGGCTTGCCAGCCAGTGCGCACTGGATCATGTGCGGGATGAGCTTTTCCGGAAACTGCTTCGGACCATAATTGTTCGAGCAGTTCGTGGTGACGACGTTCAGTCCGTAGGTGTGGTGCCAGGCGCGGACGAGGTGATCGCTTGCGGCCTTGGACGCCGAATACGGAGAGTTCGGCGCGTACGGGGTCGTTTCGGAGAACTTTCCGGTGTCGCCCAGTGCCCCATAGACCTCATCCGTCGAGACCTGGAGGTAGCGGAAGGACTTCTTGAGCGCGGAGTCAGCAGGAAGAGCGTCCACGTAGCCACGGGCTGCCTGGAGCAGGTTGTAGGTGCCCAGGATATTGGTGTCGATGAAGGCCGATGGCCCGGTGATCGAGCGATCGACGTGGCTTTCGGCCGCGAAGTTCAGGAGCGCCGTGCACTGGTTTTTTGCCAGGAGCTCGGGGACGAGGCGAGCATCGCGAATGTCACCGATGGCCAATTCCCAGGAGCCGGGATGCGAGGCCGTTCGCTGCGGGATCGTGTCGAGGTTCTCTCGGTGCCCGGCGTAGGTCAGGGCGTCCAAGATGATCACCCGGTGTCCGCGCCTGACCGCGAGTTCGACGAAGTTGCTGCCTATGAATCCGGCGCCGCCGGTGAGGAGAATGGTGTGCAGGTTGCCCATAAGAGTGGATTAGCCGAAAAATCGGCTGCTGGGAACCTCGTCCGTCAGTCAGTAGCCGTTCCCGGACAGCGGGCAAGCGTGACGGCGGGATCGGTCAACGCATCCATTTCTCGGGATCCAGCCCTTCCAGCCTGAGGTCCTCGGCAACCATCAACCTGACGAGCTCGGAAAAGGAGCAGCGGGGGGTCCATCCGAGAACCCGTCTTGCCTTGGTCGAATCCCCGATCAGCCGATCCACTTCCGTGGGGCGATAATATCGGGGATCAATCCGGACCACGGGGTGCCAGTCGCGTCCCACGGACCCGAAGGCGATATCGAGAAACTCTCTGACAGAATGGGTCTCTCCCGTCGCAATGACGTAGTCGTCACCCTCCGGCTGCTGCAGCATCAGCCACATGGCCCCCACGTAATCCCGGGCATATCCCCAGTCCCGTTTTGCATCGAGGTTCCCAAGTAGTAGTTCCTGCTGTCGTCCCGACAGGATCCGCGCCAATGCCCGGGTGATCTTTCTCGTGACAAAGCTCTCTCCCCGACGAGGCGACTCATGGTTGAACAGAATGCCATTTGACGCGTGGATTCGATGGGCCTCGCGATAATTGACGGTGATCCAGTACCCATAAACCTTTGCTGCTCCATAAGGGCTGCGAGGGTAGAAGGGTGTTGTTTCGCGTTGTGGGCTTTCCAGTGCCCTTCCGAACATCTCGGAGCTCGATGCTTGATAGAATCGCGCCTGGCTTCCTGTGGCCCTGATTGCTTCGAGGACCCGAACCGTGCCCGTTCCCGTGATATCGGCCGTATATTCAGGCACTTCGAAGCTCAGTCCGACATGGGTTTGCGCAGCCAGATGATAGACCTCATCCGGCTGGACCTTCCCCAAGGTCTTCGTGAGCAGAGCGGAGTCTGACAGGTCCACAGCGTGGAGAACCAAGGCTCCGCGAGGGCCGTGATCTCGCAGGATCGGCTCGATCCGATCGGTCGAGCCGCCCTGGCGTACAAGCCCGTGGACGGCGTAGCCCTTTTCCAGGAGCAGTTCAGCCAGATAGGAGCCATCCTGTCCGGTGATTCCAGTGATCAGGGCGCGTTTCATGATGGGGACTTACCCGATAAATTCGGGCTCGGGAATGAGCTCGTTGAGGCATCGCTGATGTGGGCAGTCGGGATAGTCTCGGCCATTGTAACAGGGAGCACAGGAAAGGTGCCGGCCCGCCTGGATGACTACCGAGCCGTTTCGGGCATAGTCGCGTGGTACCTTTTCGTCAGCCCGGGTCGGTCCGAAGAGGGCGGTAACGGGAATGCCCGCCAGGAAGCCGAGGTGCATCGGACCGCTATCGTGGGTGATCAGGCGCTCAAACTGCTGGAGCCAGAAGGGCACTTCCTCGAGGAGCAGGGTCCCGAGCTCGAACCGAATCGGCAGGCCTTCAAAATAGGGCCGGACCCAGTCATCGGAATTTGCGCCCATGACCGTGACGGACTTTCCGGAGTCTAGGGCGAGCCGGGCGAGGCGAACGTAGGAGGAGATCGGATATCGACGCAGGGCATCGTCTCGCAGGAGGTTCTTCGCTCCACCGGGCGCAAGGACGATGCCCCCGCCGCGTGATGAGGCCGAGGGAATCAGTGACGACGGATGGAGCGGAGCTTCCGCAGGTTCCAGCCTCCTGCCGGATAGGAGTTCGTAATAGGCTTCCGCATGGTAGCGCCCGGGCTCCGGAGCGAACTCCGGGGTGGTCGATCGCGAGCGGCAGCTCAGTGCCATCAGGCGATATCGTGGGTCGCGATATCCCGAAGCAAGATGATCGAACCGGCGAAATGCCAGCAGCCGGTTGACTCGCGCGAGTTCGAGCACGGAAGCGAGACTTCCGGACTTGAGGAGTCGGACCTCGTCAACGGCGATGGGCTCGATCTCCGGAAGAACTCGACGGATCAGCGGCAGGACCTGCGTTCCGGCGAGCCAAGTGATGCAGCTTTGACCCTTCTGGATGGCACGCCGGGCCGCGGTCATGGCCATCACCACGTCCCCGACTGCGCCCAGTTTGATGAACAGGAGATTTTTCACAGGGTTTTCCGTGATGAATCGTATGCCCAAACGACTGAAAAGGCCAAGAGGGGGATTTCATCGGGATGCTTCACTTCCCTCACGCTTTCAGGCATCACGAAGGGGAATGGCTGAGCCCCGAGGATCCATAAAAAAAATCGGCATTGCACTGACCATCTACCGGCCTGATCCATTGGTTTTTGCGGAACAGCTGGAGAGCATCGAAGCGCAGGACTTTCCCGACTGGTGCTGCGTGGCCACCAGCGATTCCGAACTTGCCGAGCTTCGGGCCCATCCGCGACTCGCGCGATTCTTTTCGGATCCCCAATTCGAATTCCTGGAAAATACGACCCGCCTAGGCCACAAGGCTAACTTTGATCGAGCTATCCAGCTGCTCGCACGGCAACCCGATGTGGATGCCATCGCCTGCAGCGATCAGGACGATATCTGGCGGCCGTCCAAGCTTTCCGTTCTGGCTCGTGAGCTGGAGCAGTCTCCCCGGCTGTCGCTGGTCCATTCCGACATGATCCTGTTCTCCGGATCCCCTCCCGGCGAGGCCGCCGATTCCAGCCGTCAGACGCTCTGGGGTGCCGAGCGACGCAACACCCGGAACTCGGGATTGGATCACATGCTCCTGCGCACGATCGTCAATGGTGCGGCCATGATGTTTGATGCTGAACTGGCGCGCCGCTTCGGCCCGATCCCGGAGTCCGTGGGCTACCACGATCAGTGGTATTCGGCTCTGGCGGCCGGATTGGGTGGTGTCTACGCCGTGCCGCAGCCGCTCGTCTGCTATCGTCAGCATGGAAACAACGTCGTGGGTGCCAGCACCTTCAATGGCAGGTGGGCGCTGCCCTCGGGAGGTCGCGTTCGGGGCATCAGTCACCTCATTCGACATTTTCGTTCGCGGTGGCACGAAACTGCTACCGTGGCCCAGGCTCTCTCCGAACGCGGAGTGGACGCCCGTGCTCCCGGAATCCTCAAGCTGCTGACCTTCGTGGTTCGTTACTGGTGGAGTGATCCGGTGCTGGCCCGGGCTGCTGCGGGCAGGCTCATCGGAATGATACTCTGAACATCCTTCCGCTCAGGATCGTCGGGGTCTCATCAACTTCATAGTCCTTACGATGGTCTTCAGTACTCCAAGTGACTTCAGGATCGTGCCAGACAAAAAGTTGAGAGAACGATTCAAGTACGGAATTTTTTGGCTGAATCGCTCGATTTTCGTGCCCAGCTGGACAATGTTGCTCGACTTCGTGCCCTCCAAGGCGAAGGCCAGCTCGCGTTTCAGTAAGGCAATTTCCATTTCATTGGAGAGCTTGGTGTTGGCCTGGTTTTCGGAATGCTGCCGATACTCGATCAAAGCATGTGGGCTGCGGGCTGCCTTCCATCCGTGCATCAGGATCCGGTGAAAAAAATCATGATCTTCCGGGCGGCCGGACTTTCTGTATCCTCCGACCGCGTCATATGCTTTTCGTCGAAAGATCGAGGAACCGTGGATAAAGTTGACATTTTCCAGCTTGGATAACGCTTCAGCGTTGTACTCTGGAAACTGCCAAATCCAGTTCTCGTGCGTGACCTGCTGTGCCCCGACTTTCTCGGCGAGAAGATGAGATCTGTCACCAAACAACATCATGTCCGTATAGACAACCCCTACCTCTTCTTGTGCAAGAAGGATGGGCACAGTCTTTTCAAGGTAGTCGGCGCGCATCCTGTTGTCCGCGCCCAGAAATACAATGAAGTCGCCCGTTGCAAGCGACACGGCCTTGTTGAAATTATCGATGATTCCAAGATTTCGCTCATTGAATTCGACGCGGACCCTGTTTCGAAATGTGGAGATGCGTTCGCGAGAATTGTCCGTGCTGCAGTCGTCAATGACGAGAATCTCATCCGCAGGATAGGTTTGTCCCAGGGCTGAATCAATTGCCTCATGGACGAGGTGGCCATAGTTGAAGTTCGGAATAATAATCGAGATCTTCTTGTTTCGCACGGATGTGCCCTCAAATACCAGTTTGCGAGGCAGGTTCCACTGATCGCTCGGATCTCCGTTCTCACACGCAATCGCACCTTTGAATTTCGTGCGAACCAGTGCCCTGGAGCCCTTGCTCGACAGGGCGTGTGGATAGGCGAACCAATTGAAATGAGGCAGTGGAAAGCACCGTCTGATCGGCTCAGGGATTTCAAGCTCGCCAGCTGACAATGCCGGGTCCTGCTGAGTGAGGAGTGCGTGGGTACGAGTATGCCATTGCACCTTTCCTCCCATTGCCTCCATGCGCTTGAGATATTCGATTGAAGCGAATGGGGTCAGCGGCTCGGAAACGTCGAATTCGTTGTCCCGCCCTATGTAGTCACCAATGACGAAGAGCTCGAAAGGATATCTGAACTCTTGCAGAATTGGGGCAGCGTATTGGGCAATGTTCTTGTAGACGCCATCAAAAGTGATGACGACATGATCGGGATTCAGTGGATCGTAATCGTCCAGGCTAACCACCTTCCGACTACGAAGCGCGATCATATCTGAGTAAAATTTGTCGACACTCACCCACCATGGCGTTTTCCGCTCGGGTGATACCTTGTGGTAGCAGAGGATCATTCGGCAACCCGCTCTTCCAAGACGTGAGTGTAATCCCTGTATTGGTAAGTCTCTCTCGATAGCAAATTCAGGGTGGGAGTGTATCTGAGCCACTCAAAGATATGACAATGAATGAGCCGGCCGCCAGGACAAAGCAGCGAGCGAAGGTTGGCGTCAATCAATCGGTACGCACCTCCGATGTATTGAGGGTAGAGGACTCCGGTAATGACCACGAGGTCGAATTGACCAAGGGTCCTCGAGTGGGCGTCGAAGACCGATAATGAATCGAACTGGAATCTTGGATCTGGAAGCTTGGATCTGGCTATCTCGATCGCAGCGGTGGAAAGGTCGATTCCCATCACTTCTGCAGCTGGGATCTCTCGTGTTAGAAAACCGTTTCCACATCCGATGTCGAGAGCACGACGAAAACGCCGACCAGCGATCAGCCTTTTAAATCTTTGGATGCGAACTGCATCGTGCGGGTTCGATTCGTACTCCCAGGGGTCCTCCGCGGAGTAGTGCTGGTTCAATTCGTCTGCGCTTTGAATTTTGTTCTGGCTCGAAGAGCTCATGGAATCATCCGTGGATCGAGATCACAAAGTGCCCCATCTTTCATGTACCACGGCCATGGTCTCGAGTTTCGTGCGCGAGCGAACCCATTCATCAGGTAGAAGCGGCTGGATAGCCCGAGATTGGGACTGGACCTGTGTGCCGTCAATGACGACCAGACGGCAATCGACCCGGATTTACCGAGAAGATTCTCGAGAGAAAGTGATTCCAGGGCTTTCGGCAGCTTTGTGCCGTTAAGATCCCTAAGAACGGACTGTTTGATGTCCTTCTGCAACTCCAGATTTCCAAGCTTGTGCGAGCCTGCAATGAAGGTCACAGGAGCATTGGATTCCAAAAAATCATCCACCAGAATCGCAGTCTGCAGGTACCCATCCTCTTCGACGACCCCAGGGTATTGTTCCAGGGGGGTTCGAAACATGATGTCCTGATGCCATGAGAACTGGTCTCCATCCCCTGGGAGCCGGTAATAAAACTGATTATTCAGTTGCTTGACGGAGTCACCCAGAAACGCCTGGACGACTGCGCGAAGGCGCGGGTCATCTGAGAATTCCGCAAATTCGCGATTGGCCAGGCGGGGCCAGAAGAGGAGCGCCGGACTTTCAAAACCGCTCTTGCTGGTCGTCTCAAGTGGTTCATGAGTGTAATGTTTCTTGATCTCGCCGAGCTGGGTGAGAGCGATCAAGCTGGCAGCCCTGAGTCGGTTGATTTCCTCGGGAGTAAAGACCTCCGGTATTACTGCAAACCCCTTTGATTCATATTCTTTTTGGGCCGCGGAAAGCGAACGAAGAAACTGGGGGCTCAACCCTCTCTCGCGGGTACCGCGGGTCGGGATGTTTTTCGACGGCCTGAAGAGGCTGCTAAAAGGTAGCGTCATGCGAAGAGGTGTCTCAGACCATGCTTCTTTGTCAATCCTGGTTTTCGACCGGAGAGCGCATCAAGTTTAGATCGAGTCCGGCACGGTACTGGGCTTCCGCGTGTTCGGCGGGACCGTCATAAAATACACCGCCGGCGGATATCACGACGCATCGATCACAGTATGAAGCGATCGCCTTCGGGTCATGAGAAACCAAAACGATCGTGCGGCCTTGATCGTGCAGTTCGTTGATTTTCCGAATGCACTTTTCCTGAAAAGTTAGGTCGCCTACGGCAAGAATTTCATCAATGAGGAGAATGGGCGCAGGCAGGTGTGTGGCAATTGAAAACCCGAGCCGGGCCAGCATGCCATTGGAGTAATATCGGACCGGCATATGAATCTTTTCACCGAGGTCCGCGAATTCCAGAATCTCCGAGATCTTGGAGCTAACGGCCGCCCTGCCGAATCCCAGAATTGCCCCATTGAGATAAATATTCTCCAGGCCGCTCAGGTCTTGATGGAGGCCTGCGCCCAATTCGATCAGAGGCGCTATCTGGCCATGCGAGATTGCCGTTCCGGAGGTGGGTAGATAAATTCCGGAAATTACCTTCAGTATCGTGCTTTTGCCCGCGCCATTCGGACCCATGATTCCGACAAACTCACCTGAGTGAATGGAAAATGAGACGTCCCTGAGGACCTGTACGGTTTCGCCACGCTTGAAGCCCGACCTGAAGCGAGAAAGGTTGACCAGGAATTCCTTGATGGAGAACGGGCGGGCATCCCAGTTCCGGAAGGACTTGCAGACCCTGCGTAGTTCAATCGTCACGGATCTGGAGCTTAAAGCCATTCTGTCACTCCCATTGTCCGCGCGCGGTTCAGGGCGGCTCTAGCAACCCAGGCAGCTCCGATTGCCCAAAGAGTTGGGACAGTGAACTGGGTAAGAGTCGGCCAGCTTCCTTCTAGGACGATCCTGTGCGCTGATGAAAATATGAACCCGAGAGGGTTCGCCCACAGCACCCAGCTGAATTCAGGTGGAAGCATCTTGGCCTGGTACAGTACGGGGGTTGAATACATCCAAATCTGCAGTCCGATCGCAAGAAGGTGCCTCAGGTCTCTGAAGAATATGACGATGATCGAGAGAACCAGGCCCATTGAGTATGCAAACAGAAGCAGCTGGAGGATCAAAACAGGAAGATAAAAGTAGGAGGGCGTAGGACGAATTCCATGAAGTAGAGAGATTCCGACCACTACGGGTAGGCTCAGAAAGAGGATAATTGCATGAGTGATTGATGCGATCCACGGGAATGCATGAAGCGGGATATTGATTTTCGTGATGAGGTTCGAGTGCATCAGGAGCGATTCCTGTGCTTCCGTGAGGGTGTTGGAGAAGAAGCCCCACAGCAGGAGACTCGTCAGGATGAATAGGACGTAGTTGTCCGCCTGCACTTTAAGGATTCGGTTGAATACGAGGTAATAGATACCGGCCTGAAGGATGGGGATGAGCAAGGTCCATAGGAAGCCCAGGACCGACCGCCGGTACTTGATCTTCAGATTTCTGGTCACCATCGTGTAGACGAGGAACTTCTTGTGAAAGCAGAAGAACTCCCAGAGATTGACCATGATTCCAATTAACTCGCCAGGGGCGACATTTCAATGGGCGGGAGCCCGGTCAGGAGGGCTGGTTGGTCGAAGACGGAAGTGAAGAAGTGGTCGTGCTGCTTTCGGTTTTCAACGGCGGTCGGTTCGTCCGGGAGCAGCTGGATAGCATTCTTGGTCAGGCGTCGGTTCGAACCAGGGTCGTTTTCCGCGACGATGGTTCGTCGGATGATTCGAATCAGATTCTGACCGAATACGAAGATCGCTTTCCGGGCAGGTTTCAGAGGCTGAGAGGGGGGGGGCGCCTCGGCGCTTCTGGCTCCTTTGGTGAGTTGCTGGTGGCAGGCTCTGGCGCTTACCTTGCGTTTTCTGATCAGGACGACGTTTGGAGCAAAGAGAAATTGGCGGTTCTGCTCACCCGAATGAGGAGAATTGAGGGGCAACATGGCCGGGAAAAGCCGATCCTCGTCCATTCGGATATGAAGGTTGTCGGCGCCGAGCTGGAACCCATTGCAGACTCCTTCTGGAAATTCGCGGGTGTGGATCCCTCCAGGAATGGGCTGGATCAGCTGCTGGTGAGCAATACAGTGACCGGATGTACTGTACTGATGAATCGAGCCCTCGCTGATTTGGCGAAGCCGATTCCCAGGAGCGCCATTTTACATGATCATTGGGTAGCACTTTGTGCCAGTGCTTTCGGGATCATTGGGTCAGTCGATTCTCCGCTGATTCTGTATCGACAACATGGGTTGAATGCCGTCGGTGCGCACCGAACATCGTTTTTTGTGCGATTGAAGCGTTTCATGGCCCGAGGCCCGGAGGCTCGGAATTGGTCTGCAAGAGAGCTTCAGGCGCGAGCGTTCCTGTCGCAATATTCAGAGCGGCTGCCCCAGCCGCAAAAGAGAATGCTTGAAGAGTTTTCTTTGCTGTCCTCTGATGGCCCAATTCGAAGGAAGTTAAAAATGATCCGGTATGGGTTTATTCCTGCCGGGCTGGGAACTCTACGCAGAATCGTATACGTGCTCTTTTCCTGACAGGGTTGGTTTTGAAACGAGTGGTTGAATGAATGTTTTGATATTTCTACCCCTGCTCCTGGCCCAGACTCTCGCTGTCGGGCGAAATATTCCGTGGGGATCTCTTCCGTTTCAACTGGGAAGACTCCTTTGGCTGGCGGCCACTGCCTTGCTGGTCGTGCTTGCTGTGCTCCGGCGGCTGCCTCGGCGCGAGCAGTGGGGCGCCTGGCTTCATCATCGTGGGGCGCTCGGAACCTGGGCCGTCCTGAACTTTGCCTATCTCGGAATGAGCACCGTTCGGTTCGCGCCGATGGGCTACGAGTTTCCATGGTTCGCACTGATCGGGGCGGGGCTGGCCCTTGCCGTACTTTTCCTGCCCGGATCGGCGCGCAGGCCTGAGCTGCTCGTTGGCGCAGCGTTTGGTCTGAATCTCGTGGTCCTGATCGGATCCATCCTGCATTTTCCGGTGAATCCGCTTCGCTCGGACATGCTGCCGGTCATCCAGAAGGGATTGGATTTGTGGTCGGCCGGATCGAGTCCCTATTCTCTGTTCGAAATGGCGGGGCGGACGAACCGGATGGGATACCTGCCCGGAACGCTGTTCATGAACTGGCCTGCCTGGGCCCTCGGACTCGACTTGCGCTGGAATACGGTCCTGTACCGGAGTGCATGGATGCTGCTCGTGTGGATACGGCTTCGAAAGACGCAGTCTTTCGGAACGTCCGCAGCAGGGGCGCTCGTCTGGCTGGCGCTTTCGCCTTACATGAATTTTCGGCACGAGCTGTATTTCGAGGGCTTCATCCTGGGGCTCGTACTGCTGGTACTTTATCCTGCAGCCTGGGTTTTTCTCCTGCCGGCACTGGTGATCTCGCGGCAGTGGGCGTGGGTGATGACGCCGTTCTGGGCGCTCACCCTGGTCTCCAACTCGTGGCGCACGAATCTGCGCCGGGTGCTGCTGCTCGGGGGAGCCTCACTTGCGCTCGTGGGAGGGCTCGTTGCGCTGCTGTATTCCTCGACGAGCTTCGGTGAAGTCTGGAAGGTGATCTTCTGGTTCCAGGGAGCCGTTCAGTCCACGGAATATCCTGGCGATTATGGGCTGACTTTTTCTCCTGTGTTCTATGCCCTCGGCATCTCCGGATGGCAGCAGCGGGTCCAGGGGCTCATCGTGCTCGTGTTCCTCGTGCTTGCGTTTCGCGATCGCGCGAACTCTCGGCGAGTCCTGGCCTGGAGCGCCTCCGCGTGGGCGTTCTTTCTACTCCTGAACGGCCATTACTGGTTGTATTTCTGGAATTCTCTGCTGGTCTACCTTGCCGTGCTGGAGCTGGACGCTCAGGCCCCGGAGATCACTCGGGTCACGCAGGCAACGAGCTGACTCGGAGCTTCGCAGATCAGCGTCGCGCCGGCGCCCTCGAGCTCCTGTCGTGAGCCAAAACCATAAAGCACGCCGATGCTGGTGAGCCCGAGATTTCGGGCGGCGCGGCAGTCATGAAGCCGGTCGCCGATCATGATGGATTGCGCGGGCTCATGGCCAGTGCTTCGCAGGCCCCGGCCCAGGATCGTGGTCTTGTCTCCCGACTGCGAGAGATCTCGCCCGAAGATCCTGCCCGTGAACATCGGCTCGAAGCCGAAATGCGACAGCACGGTTTCAGCCTGCTTCTGGGGTTTTGAAGTGGCAATGGAGAGTGAGTGGCCTGCCAGGCGCAGGGCCTCGATGCTCTCGCGCAGTCCGGGATAATGAGATTGCAGGTAGAGGCCTTCGCGCTCGTAGTGTTCGCGATAGTGGACGATCAATTCGGAGAGGCGAGAGGCCGGAAGCCGATCTTCCCCAAAATGCATCGACCACTCGTCTGCGGGAGGGCCAATGGCCGTCACGAGCACCTCGCGCGGGGGAACGTTCAGCCCGCTCCGGGAAAACGCGTGCGCCAGCGAAAGCGCGAAACCCTCGCTGGGGTCCAGCAGGGTTCCATCGAGGTCAAAAAAGAGGTGGGCCATCAGATGCCGCGGTTCATGATCAACTGACGGAGCTCCGGGTTCTGCGAATACGGAGTGTCCATGTGGTCGATCGTGATCGCGCCATCCGCCTTCACGGGGCGGATCAGCTTTTCACCGAAAAACAGTTCGCGGCAGGAGATCTGGCCCTTTTGCAGCGGGATGGAGAGGTAAATGTCCTTCTCCGTGACGACATGACCTTCCGGCAGGTCGTGGCTGGCGTAAATTCCACGAACGAGGCCGTCGAGGTACTTGATTTCCTTCTCCGGCGGAATGCGCTTGGCAGTGCCAGGGGCTCCACACATTTCCTTGGCCTTGTGGAAGGCCCGGAACCACTTGTCGCAGTTTTCGGGAGTCGTGCAGTAGGGCGAAACGGGAATTCCATCCGCGTCGATGTCGATGTGACGCTCGAACGTACGCGCACCCTTGGCGTAGGCCATCATGATCGAGGCATCCCAGCTGTGCTGCTCGTGCGTCGAAAATCCGATGGTCAGGTGCGGGTATCGCGCCTTCAGGAAGTCGATCTGGTTGAGTTCGAGCTCCTTGTCCTCGGAAGGATAAATGGAGACGCAGTGATTGATCGCGATCGGAATGTTCCGATTCGTGAAGAAGGTCACGAGATCGTCGATGTCCTTCAGGCTTGATCCGCCGGTCGAGGCGATCACCGGCTTCTTGGTCTTGGCGATTTTTTCGAGCAGTACCCAGTCATTCAGGTCGGAGCTGGCGATCTTGATGATGGCGCAGTTGAACTCGACGCACTTCTCGACGCCAACTTCATCAAACGGCGTGGCCATGATCATGCAGTTGTTCTTGCGGACCTCCTCGCAGAGGATCCGATATTTCTCCCAGGGCATCTGGGTGTCGAGGGTCTTCTTGATGTAGCGGATGTCCGTCCGGCCGCGGAAATCCTTGTGGATGAAGTTGTCGACATCACGGAACTGGAGCTTGATCGCCGCCTTGACGTTGTTGTGGCGGACGATTCGGCCGAAGTCATGGACGATCTTGATGCCGCGCTCGAGTCGGCCCCAGTGATTGCTGGCTAGTTCGAGAACAAAAAGCTCGTCGAAGATGTTTCCGTGGATGACAGACATGATGGTCCCCTCAGTTCAAATTTTTGAAGTTAGTTCATACGAGGAATTGCGTATAAAACCAAGTCGAACCCTCGAAACATGTGCTGACGAAGGTGGAACTCATAGTCGAGCTGCCATGCCTCGATGAGGTGCGGAAGCTCCCAAAGATCCGCGGGTCGATGATACGCACTGATGGCCAGGGCCGGTCGACTGCTGCTGATCGTGCGTCTCGCTCCGTCCAGGGCGGCGGATTCGGCCCCTTCCACATCCATTTTGATGAAATTCGGAGCATATCCGGGCAGAGATTCGTCGATCGAAAGGCAATTGATGGCCAGGTCTCCATCAGCGGAAACGGCGCTGGCCGCGCCTTGTGAGGAGGAAAAACGAAGAACCTCGAAGCGCGAAGAAACTCCGCATGGAAACAGGAATGCTCCCTCCGGTATTTGCGCTCCAGAGTTCACGGTCTCGATCAGCCCCTGATAATTTCTGGGGTCGGGTTCGAAACAAGCTACCGATTCGATCGGGTATCCCTGCTTTCGGATATGTTTCAAGACGTCGCCAACACAGGCGCCGCAGTCTATTAGCCGAAGCGGGCTGCGTTTCAGTCGAGTCTGAAGGGGGGCCAGATCGAGCGGAAAGTACTGATGGTGGAGATCCGGTGCCCGCAGGCCTGAATCATCTCCCAGCAATCGAAAACGCAAGGTATCTTCATACAGCTTACGACTGTGGTCGTCCGCCCAGAGTTTGGCTGCGGCAGTAATTTCGGCCTGATGCCGTTGATAGAAAGATCTGTCGGTAAGCCAGTAGCGGTCGCCGAGTTCCTCAGGTGCTGCTGCATGGAGCTCGACGAAGTCAATCGAGTTCGTCCAACCGAGTGAAATGAGATGCTGACGGAGGCCCGTGAGGTCGACGGCGGGATTGAAAATTCCCATGAAGACGACGGTTCTTTGCTTGTCCGGCTGAGAGAAGGAGGGCGAGC
This sequence comes from Bacteriovorax stolpii, assembly GCA_945860415.1. Lineage (GTDB taxonomy): Bacteria > Bdellovibrionota > UBA1018 > UBA1018 > UBA1018 > CAIOHW01. Next base: position 23,444 of record CAMAQA010000003.1, on the reverse strand, counting down.
CGGGGTCACTGACCTCGAGACCTTCGAGTGAACTCTTGTTGCTCTTTGCATCGAGAACCAGCGATGGGGACAGGTCCTTCTTTCTGAGCAGCCGGATCACATCTGAGGCTGCCGTGCCCGTCCCGTAGACAGCGATCCGGCCTCCCTGGGCAAGAGTGTCGCGGGCGATCTCCAGGCATCGTGATGTCGGCTGAATTTCTCGCCAGATGTCGTGGAAGACAGACATTGCAAATTCCTCGGGGTGTTCGCTATGAAATAGCTTCAACCCTCAAGGGACGCAAGGGAGGCTTGCATTGATGAAACCGACTTCCGGACAGCCCAGAATCGCCTCAGAGTGCGTGACCTGTGGTTCGAGGAACCTGCATAGGAACTCCGCCATTCTGATGCCGTTCGTTGCTCATCGGGTTTTTGGCTGGGAGCCGGTGAGGATCGATGAGTCCTGGGGCCTGAGGAGCATCAGCCAGGGAATGGCTTATTCCCTCTGCAACACCCTGCATTGCGAGTTCTGTGATCTGGTCTTCCTCGACATTCGATTCGATGACCGTGAAATGGCGGCGCTTTATTCGGGATACCGTGATGAGGAGTACGTCGCCCTTCGGGATAGGTACGAGCCCGGTTACCGTGAACGGAACAGCAGAATTGCGGCCGGCGTCGTCCACTTGGACAAGATCGAGGACTTCCTGAGCCCATGGCTGGTGAACGCCGCTCCCCGGGTGCTGGACTGGGGCGGGGACACCGGAATCAACACTCCCTTCAGGTCGCGTGCGAGCGCGCTGGACATTTTTGACATCAGCGATCGGCCGGTCATCGCGGGTGCCGCGAAGGTGAACTACTTCCGCGCGCTCGAGGGTCATTATGACCTGATCGTGAGCAGCCACGTGTTGGAGCATATTCCGTTTCCCCGGGAGCAGATCCTGGAGATCGGCAGTGTGATGAAGAAGGACACGGTCCTCTACATCGAGGTGCCCCAGGAAGACCTGATCCGGCACCGGGGCGACGACCCGAACTTCTGGCTGAAGAAGCGCCACTGGCACGAGCACATCAACTTCCATTCGGAAGCCTCACTGCGGCGGCTCGTGGAGGGCTGTGGGCTCTCGGTCCTATCGCTTGAAACCCTCTCGATCGTAGGAGGAGGAAGCGCCACCCACGTCTTCCAGCTGGCCTGCCGTAAAAGCTGAGCCGGCTCTGATCACTCGTCCATGATCGGAATGATCATGTTGGCCTTAAATTCGTCCCGCGGCAGGAATGGGGCCATGTCTTCCAGTGGCGAGGAGACCATTCGTCCGTCGGGTAGTCGGCGCGAGCTCAGCTTCGGCGCGAACGGCTGACGTTCGTCGAGTTCGATTTCGCAAAGGACTGGGCCTGGTTCGGCGAGTGCCTCGCGAATCGCTGCCGGAGAGGCGTCCTGAGTCTGCGCCGAGAAGTACTTCAGACCGTAGGCCTGGGCGAGCAGGGCGAAGTTCGGAAATCCGAGGCCGCTGTCCGTGCCGCAGCCGACAATGTTGTCCGAGAAGAAATTCTGCTGGGTCAGCTTGATCGACTGGTACCCCAGATTATTGAGCAGGAAGATCTTGATCGGCAGCCGGTGGGTAGCGATCGTCTGCAGCTCCTGCACGTTCATCTGGATCGAGCCGTCGCCGGCCAGGCAGATCACCGGCTTGCGACCAGCGGCGAACGTGGCACCGATTGCCGAAGGCAGGTCGAATCCCATCGTGGCGCAGCCGCTGTTCGAGTAGAGGCGCTGGCCCTTGCGAATCGTCGCAGTCTGGAATGCGGTCACGCAGGCCGTGGCATTGGCGGTGACCACCGTCGCGTCCGGCCCGAGCTGCTCGAAGAGCTGATCCATGAAGATGTAAGGGTTGATCTTGTAGCGATTGGCCCGGTACTCGGGCAGGACCACTGGATACTTTGCGAGCCATTCCTTGCACCGAGCCACGTAGGCCGAGTGCTCCGGAGTGGGGCCTTCCGTTTTAATTGTCGCGCAGGTGGCAAAGAAGTCGTTCAGGTCGGCGTGGACGGGCTCATCGATCTTCAGTGTGGGCTTCTTGAGCTCGGCGGCGTCGATATCCACCATGGCGACCTTCGCTGCGCGAGCGAAGCTGCGATAATTGTAACTGACCTGGCGGATATTGAGGCGACAGCCCAGCACGAGAACGTAATCGGCGTTCTGGACCGCAAAATTTCCGGGACGATCGCCCACGGTACCCGGCCTGCCCGCGTAGAGCGGATGATCATTCCAGACGAGGTCGTGCGCATTGAACGCAGTCGCCACCGGAACACCTAGGCGTTCAACGAGCGCGAGGAATTGGCTCGTCGTTCCGGATATCCGAACGCCGCTTCCGGCCATGATCACCGGCCGTTTGGCTCGCCGGATGTCGTCGAGAATGCGGGCGCACGTGGCCTTGAGGTCGGCGGTCTCCCAGGCGATTTTTGCTTCTGTGGGTTCAAACCCCTTCAGTGAAGCCGGGTCGATCATGGACGACTGAATGTTGATGGGGATGTCCAGCCACACGGGTCCGGGGCGTCCGGTCGTGCAGAGGTGCCAGGCCTTCTCGAGATGATACCGAATCGTGGTGGGGTCGGTGACCATCTCCGCATATTTGGTAATGGGGCGGGCCATCGAGATGATGTCGACTTCCTGATCGCCCATCTGTCGAAGCGGCAGGCCGGTCGAGGCGATGATGGTTTCGGTCTTCACCTGTCCGGAAACGACGAAGACTCCACAAGAATCGGTGTAGGCGCCGAAAATTCCGGTGAGTGCGTTCGTGCCGCCAGGACCCGTGGTGACGTTGACGGCTGCGACCCGGCCGCTGAGGCGATAGTAGCTTTCCGCCGCCATCGCGCAGGCCTGCTCGTGATGGCAGGCGACGTATTCGATTTCCTTGGTACGGCCGAAAGCGTCGTTGAGGTGCATCGCGCCCCCGCCCGTGACCAGAAAAACGTGGCGAACGCCGCGAGAGGCGAGGAACTGGGTGATGTAGTCGGCAACGCGGATCGTGCTCATGTGACGTTACTTCCTTTTTTGGTCAGAATGTCGGTGCCACGCGAGAGTTCGCCGAATCGCTTCCGAGAGGTTCACGCGAGGCACTGCGCCGAGTTCAGATTGCAGGCGAGACAGGTCAGGTACGTACCGAACCGAGCGGGCCCCCGGTTGAGGCTTGCCCAGGATTTCCGTTCCGACGTTTGTCTGCGCAGAAACGGCTTCGGCGATCTCCCTCAAGTTGAATGCCTGCGGGTGGCCGACATTATAGGGCCTGCAGCTCACGCCCCGAACGAGTATCGCCAGGAGTTGGGCAATCAGGTCCGTGGGATAGAGATACGAACGATACGGGGTGCCGTCTCCCTTGATGGTGATCTTGCGCCCGGCGAGGGCGTCGCCGATGAAATTTCCGATCGCAAAGTGCTCGTCGAGCGGAAGCCCCGGACCGACGAAGGCAAAGCAGCGGGCAATGAGGCACGCCAGCTTGTCAGAAGAGAACTGCGTGCAGAAGTGTTCCGACACGAGCTTTCCGACGGCGTAGGCGTTCTTCGGTTCGAGGGGATCGACAAATCCGGGGTGCGATTCGGGCACGCCGTAAAGATCTGGCGACTGGGCTCCGTAGACCGCCCCGGAGCTGGTCAGGAGAAGGCGGGAGCTTTGGGCCTGCCGTGCAAAGTAGAGGATGTGTCGTGTGCCCGAGATCGTGATCTCGAGCATCCGGAGCGGATCGTTGTCATTGATGCTGGCGCGCGCCGGAGTCGCCGCATGGATCACGTGGCTGAAGGAACCAGACGGAAATGAAAACGAGGCGATCTCTCCCTCGTGCCAGTGGACCTGGTCGAGATCGAACGCGCCCTCAAAGACTGTCCGGGCGTTCGCCCGGCTGCGAGTCAGGACGGTGATTTCGAGCTTGCCGCCGAGGAGACGTTCGCGGGCGTGCATGAGGCTCTCGACGATCCATTTTCCGAAGAAACCCGTTCCTCCGGTGATGAAGATCCTCGCCCCGCGAAGCGCGAGTAGATCTTCACGCGAGAGATCGAGAATTTCGTCGAGGTCGGAGTGGAAGAGTGGCTTCATTTCTTGCTGAGGGGGATGACCGCTTCCAGCTGCTCGAGCATGTACTGGAGGTGTGCGGCAGTCAGCGCCGGATGGACGCCGATCCAGAACGTCTGCTTCATGATGAAGTCGGAGTTCTGGAGCGAACCATGCACCCGGTAATCCGCGCCCTCATAGGCCGGCTGCTTGGTCAGATTTCCCGCGAACACCAGCCGCGTACCGACCTTGCGCTCCTCGAGCTGACGAACCACCTTTTCGCGATCGATCGACTCCGAGCAGTGGATCGGAAAGCCGAACCAGCTGGGCTCCGTTCCCGGCGTCGGCTCCACGGGAGTGAAGGCTTCGCGGAGCTTCGGAGAAGACTGGATTCCGGCATGGAGTGCCTTCCAGTTCGCGCGACGAGCCTCGACGAATCGGGCGACCTTCTTGAGCTGCGAGACTCCGACGGCCGCCTGCATGTCGGTGACCTTCAGGTTATAGCCGATGCTCGAGTACGTGTACTTGTGGTCATAGCCGCAGGGGAGCTGCCCGAGCGTCTGCGAAAAACGCTTGCCGCAGGTGTTGTCCTGTCCAGGCTCGCACCAGCAGTCGCGTCCCCAGTCGCGCATGCTTTCGGCAACTCGGCGGAGCTTGCCGTCACGGGCGATGACCGCTCCGCCTTCGCCCATCGTGATGTGGTGGGCGGGGTAGAAGCTGAGCGTGGCGTAATGACCGAACGAGCCGACGGGCTGGCCTTCGACCGTTGCGCCGAGAGCGTCGCAGCAGTCTTCCACGAGGTAGAGGTCTTCCCTGGCGCACCAGTCCGCCAGCACCTTGGCCTGGTACGGATTGCCGAGGGTGTGAGCGAGGACCACGGCACGAGTGCGCGAAGTCTTGGCGGCCATGATGGCTTCGGGCAATGCATTAAGCGTCTTCAGATCGACATCCACGAAGACGGGCTTCCAGCCGTTCTGGAGGATCGGGTTCACCGTGGTTGGAAATCCTGCTGCCGCGGTGATGATCTCGTCACCCTTCTCGATCGGCCGCATCTTGAACTGCCTCATGAGACGCGACCCGAGGCTCGAAACGGCAACGAGGTTGGCACTCGAGCCGCTGTTGACGAGAAGTCCGCTGTTGGTCCGTCCGAAGAACTTGGGAATCTCGGCTTCGAACTCCTTCGAGTACCGGCCGGCGGTGAGCCAGAGGTCCAGCGAGGCATCGATCAGTGATGCCATGTCATCGGCGTCCATCACCTTGGTCGTGACCGGGATGTAGCTCTGGCCCGGAACGAAGGCCTTCGGTGAGTGCTGAAGGGCGAAAAATTCACGCGACTGTCCGACAATCTGTTCGCGGAGCTGGGCTGGATTCATGAGGATTTCGATAATCGATCGGACTGGGGAAATCACGTTGAATCTTGAGGGTTTCTCGGCTTAATCGGAAATCATGGCAGATCTGGGCGGATTCTATCGCGGCAAGCGGGTGCTCGTGACCGGGCACACCGGGTTCAAGGGTTCCTGGCTGACTCAGTGGCTCCTCGAAATGGGAGCGACGGTGGCTGGATATTCCGATGTGATTCCGACCCAGCCTTCGCTTTTCGAGGTCCTGGGGCTTTCGTCCCAGATTCGTGACTTCCGTGGCGACATTCGCGATCAGGCGGCACTCCAGAAGTCGTTGGACGAGTTCCAGCCGGAGGTCATTTTCCATCTGGCGGCCCAGCCGTTGGTTCGGCTTTCCTACGACGATCCGGTCGGAACACTCGCCACGAATGTCATCGGCACGGCCAATCTGATGCAAGCCTTGCGACATTGCAAAAGCGTCCGCGTGCTGGTCAACGTCACGAGTGACAAGTGCTACGAAAACCGCGAGTGGGTGTATTCCTACCGCGAGAATGACCCGATGGGGGGGCGCGACCCCTACAGTGCATCGAAGGGCTGCGCCGAGTTGGTATTCTCGTCGTTCGCGCGTTCCTTTTTCATCGGAGACCCGGATGCTCCGGTCGTCGTTACCGCACGAGCCGGCAATGTCATCGGCGGCGGAGACTGGTCGAAGGATCGCATCGTCGTGGATTGCGTAAAGAGCTGGGGCGAAGGCAGGGCCGTTCAGCTTCGAAATCCTTCGGCAACTCGTCCCTGGCAGCACGTCCTGGATTGTCTCTCCGGCTACTTGCGGCTGGCCGAGCGTGCGGCGGGCGATCCGGCTCGATTCTCGGGCCAGGGCTTCAACTTTGGTCCGGCCCACGGGCACGGAGCAACAGTACTGGAGCTCGTGGCCGAGCTGACGAAGAATTGGCCGGGGGCGAAGTGGCAGGTTGCCGGCGACCGCTCGAAGGATCTTTACGAAGCGCGCTTTCTGAGGCTCAGTATCGACAAGGCGGCCCAGGAACTTTCCTGGCATCCGATTTGGGAGATGCCGGAAGCTGCGAAGGCCACGAGCGAGTGGTACCGCCAGTTTTACGACTCAAAGTCATCGATGGCGGAGTTCACGCGCCAGCAGCTGCGACAGTACATGGCGCAGGCAGGCGAGTGAGCGGACGTTCCCAGAAGCGGATTTCATCGATGATCGAGGCCTGCCGAAACCCGGAGTGCGAGAGTATCTCGAGCAGGTCATTCTTGGGTTCCTTGAAGGCCACCAGCGTCACGCAATTTCTTTCAATCGCAGCTCCAAGCCGCTGGAGCTGTGATCGCGAGATCATCGAGCCCTCCTCGGCAAAGGGTGAAGCGTTCCGCACGCCCGCGCGTGTCGCCACCAGCTGCCCATAAGGAAAGATCAGGGCCACGGGATGCGAGGTCGATCGTGTCCGGACCTCTTTCGTCGTCGCTTCGAGGCGGCGGCTCAACTCGCCCCCCGTCTCGCTCAGTTCAGTCAGTTTCGGGCCAAGATCGAGCACTCTCAACGGCAGGATGGATATTCCGCCGAGCAGGAATAACGATGAGATCAGCAGGGGAATCTTTGCAGTGCGCGTGGCCCGGAGCGGGAAAGCCTCCACCACAAGGAGCACCAGGCAGAGCGAAAAAATCCAGAAAGTTGCCGTGGTCACGATCCACTGGGAGCGCCCGACATAATAAATGAGGCATCCCATGCCCATCAAGCCGGTGGCCAGCAGCAAGCCATTGCGGTGCCGATCGATCTCCTGAGGCGCGTTCAGGACTCTACGGGTTAACGCCACGATCATTCCGGAGAAGCAGGTTGCGAAGACCCATTGGTAGATTCCGATGGCCGGTAGCTTCAGCATGAAGAAACCTGACCAGGCAAAAAGCCGCTGGAATTCGAGGCCGACTGAGAAGTCCGGCCACTGGCCGGATCGAGCCCACGTGAAGGCGATGAATGCAGCGATTACTGCCCCAAGCGACGAGAGCGAGACTAGCAGCGAACGCATCGGGCGCGATCCGAAGATCGTCAGCGCAGCGGATACGGCCACCCAAGTCGGCAGGCCGAAGTCGGGGTTGTTGAGCAGCGCCGTGCTGGAGACGAGGGCTGCGACAGACGCCCAGGTTCGAGAGTCGGAGCGAAGCGCGCTGGAAAGCGACACGAGCGAGAGCATCGGTAGGAAGATTCGGAAGGGGCCCACCGCATGGTAGGTCAAGACACTGGCGTAACGTGCGCCGGCATCCTGATGGGCGAAAAGGCCTGTAATGGCCGCGAAGCAGGCCATGGCCTTCAGTGGTGTCCGGACGGAGCGACGGATCAGGATCCACCCACAAAACAGCGCGATGCCATTCAGGAGCGCCATGCTCAGGCTGAAGCTGGTAATGGAAAGACCGACGCGGTGGAAAATGGGTTCGAGCAGATACGGAAGCACACGGACATATTGGGGGAAGAAATCGACGAGCACGGTATTTCCGGAAGCAACTGCAGCTACTTCATCCAAAGCGTAACTGTAATGATATCTCACAACGTCTCCCGCGCTGCCCAGCGCGTATTCGGAGAAGATCGAGTGAATGAGTGACAAGGCCGTCAGTGCCGCCGCCCCTGACCACGCCAGGAGCTCGCGTTGAGGGATTCCGTCGATAAGGCGTTTCAGACGAGCTTTTGGGAAACGATCGCGAAGCCAGTAGGCTGCAGCAGCGGCAACGATCAGGACGGTCGAATCGGGAAAAAATCTCCACCATTCCCGTAAACGAAGGCCGGTAAACAGGAACAGTCCCAGCAGGAAAAGCTGGCTCTTGAACGTGGTACGCTCGACGGCCGAAGGATCGATGGGACGACGTAGGGCTCGACCCAGAAAAAACAGGAAGGAAGGCGTCAGAAGGAGTAGGAACAGCGCATAACTCAGCTGCTCGCCCGGTTCCGGCCTGCAGTCCTTTAGCAGGAATGGACGGATCAGGGCCTCAAGAATCTCCGGGGAGGGCGGCCGAGCCACAAAAAGGCCCACTGGCACGGCGATCAGCAGCGAGAGCAGGACTGCCCGGAAGGCGGCCCACCATGCGACATGAAAGCGGGTGATCGATGGGGCTGAACTCCAGCACTCGCGGGCCTGGATCAGGCCAGCCAGGGAGCTTTTCCGCTCTGCCATAGTGCCTCGAGCTGGTGCTTGTCGCGTAATGTGTCCATCGGCTGCCAGAACCCGTCGTGCGGAAAGATCTTGAGCTGCTGTTCGCCGGAGAGTTTCACCATCGGCTCTCGCTCGAGGATGCAGGACTCATCGGTCGAGACGTAGTCGCGGAAGGACTTCTTGAAGAAGAAAAAGCCGCCATTGATTCGCCCCTGGGTGGCCTGAGGCTTTTCGGAGAATTGCCGGACGGTTCCATCGGCTGTGGTTTCGAGTTCACCAAAGCGGGCCATCGGATGAACAGCCAATACGGTGCCCACCTTGCCGTGCTCGGCATGGAACTGGAGTTCCTTCGTCAGGTTCGCATCAGTCAGGCCGTCGCCGTAGGTGACCGCAAACTGCTCGAAGGAGGTGTCGGCTGCTGCGACATCGAAAGCACGAGCCACACGGCCCCCGGTCATCGTGTTCAGGCCCGTGTCGATCACGCGGACACGCCACTTTTCCTGGCGAACGGAGTTGCCCAGAGGGCGAGCCGGTGTGTCGAGTTCGGTGCGATGATCGATCTCGAGGTGCCGATCGCGGAACTCGTAGTTCATGAAGTAGTTCTTGATCTCCCACGATCGATAGCCGGCGCAAATGACGAAGTCGTTGAAGCCGTGCCGGTAGTAGTTGCGCATGATGTGCAGCAGGATCGGAAGATCGCCGATTTCCACCATGGGCTTGGGTTTCGACTGGGTTTCTTCCGCAAGCCGAGTGCCGAGGCCTCCGGCGAGGATGAAGACCGGAACATTGCGGTGGTCGATCAACGATTTCATGGCGTGCTCCTGTCTGCCGAAGCCGGTTTGAAGTTGATGCGCTCTCTCTCGATGACCAGCGGTCGATTCAGGACCTGGGTGTGGATCGACCCAATGTACTCGCCCAGAATTCCAATGAAGAACAGCTGTACGGAGGAGAAGAAAAAGATGCCGATCAGCAGCGGGGCCGTACCGAACATGAAAGTATCCCAGAAGATGAGCTTTGCGGCCAGGTACCCGAGGGCGACCAGCAGGCTCATGGCTCCAAGAGCAAATCCTGAAAGCGTTGCCAGGCGAAGGGGCACCTTGGAATGATTGGTGATGCCGAGCATGGCGACATCATAGAGCGTGTAGAAATTGTTCTTGGTGATTCCGCGACGGCGCGCAGGCTGGTGGAATTTCACGATCGCGGCTTCATAGCCGAGATCGGCGATTAGCCCGCGAAAGTAAGGATAGGGATCCCGGATTTCGCGGAGGACGCGGATCACTTCTCGATCATAAAGTCCGGTGCCGGTGTAGTTCTTGGTCAGCCGGATGTCGGAAAGCCGACCGATCAGCTGATAATAGAAGTTTCGAATGGCAAACATCGTCGGCGACTCATTGGATTCCGCCTTCACGGCCTTGACGACCTTGAACCCGTTCTCCCATTCGCGGATGAACTGCGGGATGAGATCGATCGGGTCCTGGAAGTCCGACGCCATCACGATAACCGCGTCGCCACTGCCTTGGAGCAGCCCGTGGTAGGGAGACCGGATATGCCCGAAGTTGCGCGTATTGATGATGAGCTTGACTCGTGGATCCTCGGCGCAGATTTTTCGGAGGATGGCGACGGTGCCGTCCGTTGAGGCGTTATCGATGAGAATGTGCTCGTAATCGTAGCCGGATAGTTCGTGGGCAAAGACCTCGCGGATCTGTTTCACGAGTTCCGCGACGTTTTCCTCCTCATTGTAGCAGGGAGTGACGACCGAGATCAGCTTTCTAGGCATGGGTTCTGGTTACCTTCAGAATGAGATGGGGTCAATCGAGGCGTTTCAGCAGGTGGATGCTTGCGCCGCGAGGGTGCCATGCCGATTGGTAGGGAAACTCACGGATCGATTCGAATCCCGGAAGTCGAGAGAAGCTAACGACCACGGGGTAAGACCGGGGATCTTTACTGGGGGCCGCTCCGCTGGCATCCACCTCTCCAAAGTATTCGTATCCCGCCCCGATCTGCTTCGAGGGCCACCCCGACGCCACAGCGAAACGCGCTGCCTCCCATCGGGACTCGTTCCACCGAAAGTAATCGTGGACCAGCGTTGTTGAGAGCAGAACAAGTCCGGCAGTGGCGGCAGCGCCGGCGATCCGCGCGGGGCGATGGATCTGCGACGAATCCGCGGATCGCGTCAAGCAGTAGAGAGCGAAAGGAAGGAGAGGAAGAGCATACCGATCGAAGAAGGTGGCGCGAAAGCAGCTCAGGGCAAAATAGGCGAGCCCAGAAACCAGCACGAGCTGGTCCGCCCGAGACTTGCCGGGTTCGCGAATCCATACAAGGCATCCCAGCGCCAGCCTGAGCGCGCCCGCAAGCGAGACCACTGTGAGTACCATCTCGAGCGGAAGGCCAAAAATCGGAAGGCGATCGCCGTAGAGGATCTCGTTTGCGCCGAAGAAACCAAATCGGGACATCTGGTTCGAGAGGTACGGAAAGGCGCTCCCGGAGCGAAGCTGGTGGCCGAGAGAATAGAGAACGAACCCCCCAAAGAGGACTTGGAACCTTCGGTCACTCAGAATTTTTCGACTTTTCGGCGAAAGGGGCGCGGCTATCCAGGGAAGACCCAGCATTCCGAGATGGCTGAGGGACGCAAATGCGGTGCCGAGAACATAGACCGGTGAAAGCGTCAGATCCAACGGGGCGCTGGCCAGAGGCGCATGATCTTTCCACCAGGAGTGGAGCAGGGCGTAAACGGCGAGTGTGGGAACAGGAGCCAGCATGCGAAAGGCCGCTCGCCGGGTCCTTCCGCGCAGGAACTCGAGGGTCAAAACGACACCCATTGCTGCTGGAATGAGGAGACCGAACTGTCGCTGGGCGAGGCACGCGCTCGAGACTGCGATTGCAACCAGCAGGCGCACGGGAGTCGGCCGCCGGGACCATGCCATCCACGCACTCATGCTGGCGATCCAGCAGGCGAGAAAGGGAGTGTCCGACATAAAAGACAGGCTGACCAGAAATAGCGGCGTCAGGAAGAGGGTTGCCGTGGCAACCGACGTGTCGTGGATGCGGTCTCCGCGCTCGATCGGAGCGATTCGAAACAGCAGGGCCCAGGAGATGATCAGCGATAGGATTCCGACCCAGCGGAGTTCGGAATGGAGCTCTTTTGCAGAGGCCCCGACCAGCGCTCCGATGATCGTCTGAGGAATCGCCCAGGCGAACTGGGGAAAAGTGATCTCGAGCCGCCCGGCCTCGGCCGAAGCGACTGCATTTCTCGCGTAGACCCAGTCATCGTTGAGGGGAAAGTTGCTCCAGGGTGCGATGACGACGAGCGCGGCCGCGAAAAGAGCAAGTGGAATCAGCCGCGATGCGCGAAGAACACCCATGCGACCGAACACTAGTCCGAGAGATCTACGGAGCAAAGACAATCCTGCATGCGAGGAGCACCTGTCTGGTTGAAATTCGGGAGGGCGCATGTCATCACGAATCCTCATGATCTTCGGCAAGAAAGTCATCGTCGTGATGCCGGCGTACAACGCCGAGAAGACCCTCGATCGTACCCTCGCGGAGGTGGACCGGACCATCGTCGACGACATCATCCTGGTGGATGACTGCAGCCGTGACGGAACTTCCGAACGAGCCCGCGAGCTCGGCCTGCATGTCGTTCGTCATGAAAAAAACCGGGGTTATGGGGGCAACCAGAAGACGTGTTACCGCGAGGCCCTTGCGCGCGGCGCGGACATCGTCATCATGCTGCATCCTGATTATCAGTACACGCCGAAGCTCGTCCCGGTGATGGCTCACATGGTGGGCAGCGGCCTTTATGACGTCGTGATGGCGTCGCGCATTCTCGGTGGCACCGCGCTCCAGGGGGGGATGCCGCTCTACAAGTACATCGCCAATCGGATACTGACTGGATTCCAGAACCTTTGCATGGGACTTAAGCTCTCCGAGTACCATACGGGATATCGAGCTTTCTCGAAGCAGGTGCTGCAGGAGCTTCCTCTCGAAAGCAACGATGACGATTTTATCTTTGATAACCAGATGATCGTCCAGGCTGCGCTGGCCGGCTACCGCTTCGGTGAGGTGTCCTGCCCGACGAAGTACTTCGAGGAGGCTTCCTCGATTAATTTTCGCCGCAGCGTGAAGTACGGCCTGGGTTGCGTGGCAAATTCGCTGCTGATGCTCGTGGCGCGAAACGGTATTTACACGGCCGGATTCCTGCGCGGCCTTACGCGGGCGAAGATTCCTTCCGAATCCTGAGGCGCTTCACGGCCACGATCATGGCAACGAGCGCCAGGAGCAGCGGAGCTGAAAACGCGAGCCAAGCCGCATGAAGAGGCTCGGGGAGTGACTGTGCCCGGATGGCGTTCGGTAGGAAGAGCGCAATACAGCCGAATCCGGCAGCCAGTCTTCCGTCGTTGTTCATCACTCGATAAGCCAGTGAAAAGGCAAGAGGAAAGAGAACAACGAAATTCTGGGTCCAGGCCATCGGGGACAGCGCGAGCGAAGTCCAGGCGCTCAGATGAAAAAGGCCCTCTGGGCTCGTTCGCCACTTCCGTGAAGTCATCGCTAGTGCCGCAACTCCGAACAGAGTGAATAATGGGGACGTCCCTCCGAACCATCCCATTCTCGCCAGGATCGAAGGTAATCCCCAGTTATCTGTCCTGAGGATGTGTTTGTGTGTCGACTCGGGAAGGAAGTGAAGCCAGTCCAGATGCGACCTGACCATTTCGTCCGCCGAATACTGAAAAAGATAGAGCAATGACAGACTCCCGGCGAGCGCCGCAGCTCCGAGGCAGTACCGCAGGAGGATCCGCGCATTGAGGCGCGGGCTGGCTGAGAGCAACCAGGGCAGAAAGAAAAGCTGCGTCGGCTTGATGAGAAAACCCAACGCAAAGAACGCTCCTGAGGAGAGGATAGCCCCGCGTGAAGCCAGGCAGTGGGCGTAAAGCGTGAGCACAAGTACGAAAAGGTTGTACTGAGCCAGGTCCATTTCATTGCGCCAAAAACCCCGGAGCATGATGAGGCTTGCCGCAGTCGCAACCCAGAACTGCCGATGACGGAGGGTCCGTTCGACGCTGTTGTTTTTCCACCAGAGTGAAAGTGCGGCGATCGGCAGAATCACGTTCATTGCATCCCAAGCCGTACGAATGACTTCGCGCGGCATGGAGGAGAGGAGAGCGAGCAGCGGCGACAAGAGAGGGGGTTTGGTATGCTCGTTCAAGTCATCGAGCCGATAGATGCTCGAATGTTCCAGAAATCGCTGACCCGCGAGCAATAGGATGTCGAGATCGCAGCGTGTGCCCGGAGACAGGACGTGCATCAGGGTTCCCTGGATCACCAGAAAACCCGCCAGAACCAGCAGGATCGTGGAAGCTAATCGAGCCTTAGCCATGTCCCGGAGTTTTCTGAATCACGAGCAGGAAGTCGCGTTCGAGCGAGCTCCAGTTTCCAGTGGTGCGGACTTCCTGGAGTGGTGATCTGCCGTTCCGGGGAATGTGGGCGTGACGGCCCCAGCGTTTCCAAGTCTGCGAGCCGAGGGACATTCCTGAGACTTGCGGCGTTGATGCCAGCTCTTCGAGCTGCTCCGGACGCATGACGATCAGGGTTCCTCCGGTACGCAGGTGCTCAGCCGCCAACGCAGGAGTGTGACAGCTTTTGACACGCTCTCCGAGCGTGAAGGAGAGGTAGCCCAGTTCATTCCAGATGTTTTTTTCCAGGTTCAGATAGCAGAGTGAGCGGTGAGACACGTTTTCATTCAGGTAGGCTCGAAGACCGGTCATTTCTCGGTCGCCGGCCCAGAAGAGGAGGAGTTGAATCGAGATGACGAACGGAACTGTCACGAGTCCGGATAGAAAACGACGCTTATTAGAAAAGAGCGTGGCGACTAGCCCTATCCCGGTAACCAAGGCGAGGACCGCAATAAGCGAAGGGCTCCAGTGAGGAAGCCAGTCGGGCACTGAACCTTCCGTAAGCCACAGCAGAAACGCGGCGGGAATAAGAACTTGGACGGCGGTCAGCACGGCAGAGGTCTTCAGAATCCATCCCTGGCGAGCCCGGCTCCAGAGAAGTGCGAGCAGAACGAATACTGCTCCGTGGACAGGGTAGGTATAATTCTCGCCGCGATACGGGTGCCACCAGAAGAAGCTGACGATGGGTAAGAGCATCGCTGCAATGAAGAGATAAGGAAGTGCCGCCGGACTTCGGAGCCTCTCTGCGAAACGTCCAGCCCTGAGGAAATTCGTGGCGGATGAAAGATAAAGGGCCAGCGCCAGCCAGTTCCACGGAAAAAGGTAATAGAAAAAGAGGGGGAACCAGGCCTGCCAGCCAGGGCCACCATTCCCCCCCGACTTGGAGAGGTTTTCGCGGTCGATGTAGTTGGCACGAAATGCATCCCAGTCCTGGATGGCAGCAGGTAGATACCCGCTGATGCAAATGGCGCATCCGAGTGCCATGAATGCCATGGACCGGAGATTGATGACCTTTCTCTGGAGTGAACCATCGCGCTGCGCGATCTCTCGGAGCAAGAAATAGAGCCAGTAAGACATGCCAAGCAGAGCGCTATGCACGGGTGATTTCATCCAGCCCGTGAGGCCGGCAATGATCCAGAAGCCGAGCTCGGCGCGTCGGCTCCGTTGTGCATGGTCGAGCAGCAGCATGGCAACGGAGTATGCCGCAAGAAGCTCGATCTCCATTTGGCTCGCAAGAACATGTCCCATCGCTCCGGCGCACCAGGCAGTGCCCAGGGCGCCCCACAGCGCAGGGGCATTCCGTCCGCGATGAACCGCCGGCTGGACGTACCTCTCGATGAGGGTTCCAACGGCAAGACCTGCGGCGATGACGAATAGAAGGTTCATGTAGCGAAGCGCGATCAGTTTTAGTCCGAATACTGCAAGGCCAAGCTGAATCAGCAGGTAGTGGAACGGCCCCTTGAAGTAGTTCGGTTCGCCGAATAGCGTTTGGACGCAGAGACGGCCGGACTCGGCCATCTCGAGGGCCTGGGTGACATATACCTTTTCGTCACCTGCCGTTGGCAGAAGTCGAAGATTCAAGAACGGGGCGTAGGCGATCGTTGTGGCCAGCACGAAGATCCAACGCCAGGAAAGCTTCAGCGACATGCGGGTTTTGAACCGTAAGTGTCGAGTTCCGTCAAGGATTGCTTTGATGGACTTCAAGGGCGTGATCGCCTGATCTCACGAAATACGATCGCCCTTCGCACCCGAAATTTCCGCGCCCTTCCTCGAGAATGAAAGCAACAGATTCTGCAATTCGAGGATCAGTGCTCGAAACTTGGGCAGGACGGCAGCCTAGTCGCACCAAGGGTTCAAGTGCCTGCTGTTTGGGCAGGAAATCGCGCGACTGATCGTGAAAAAAGAGGAACCTAAACTCGCGATTGGTGAACGATCTCTCGGATGCAGGCAAGAGCAGGTTGCCGGAGAGGAGGAGCGGCCATGCGAGAAAGCTCCAACGCATTTGTGGCACTTTGATCCAGACGATGGCCGCGATTGCTGCGGAAGTGAGAAAGAGAGTCTCAAAATACCGGCCCGTAGGCTTGGGGGCGACGGCAATCGTGCACAGGGCCAGTGCGCACCAGAAAATGCCGACATGACGATTCTCCTGATCGCGTAGCATCCAATACACGATGCCGATCACCGGAAGAACTCCCCATCCCGAGAGCCATCCGATCCTCAACGTGCCGAAATGGCTGAGCAGTGCCCAGTTGCCCTCGAAGAGAAACGCACTCAGAGGAAGGGCGAGCAGTCCGCCGAAACCAATGATCTGCGTGAGATGGTGCCGGATTCGGCTCCAGTAACGCAGTTGCGGCAGAGTCCAGATGCTGACAATGGCGACTGCGAAGAGGACGAGAAGCGACTGGGCTTTGTCTCGTTCAGGAAGAGTGAACTGCAATTTCAAAATGAAGGGTAGCGCAAGCAGCGCACCCCAGGAGATCGCACACTTTGTTCGATGTGTTGGTTTCGGCGCAGACAGTAGGGCGGAGATGAGGATGGCGAGAGCAGGTGCAATGAAGAAAATGTGCGAGCCGATCCCGAGGGCCGCGAAAATCGCGGCAAAGAATGGCGCCCCTCTTCGCGGAGACAGGCTGAAGTACATCATTCCGCCGAAGCACAGCACATGAAACGAGGTGAGCTCGATTGCGAAGCGGTGATTGGCCACCAGTGCCGGCTGGACTGCGGCGAGAAACACGAAAATGGGAGCAAGTCTGGAATCCTGAAATTGCCGCGCAACAGCTCGAGCCAGGAGCAGGACCCCACCCAGCCCCAGGGCAAAATGGGCGAGGCGAAAGAGTTGAACTGACGGCCCGAAGATCTTGAAAACGACGGCGACGATGTAATGGTGCCATGCGTGCGTCTGGGGGCTCATGGCTTCGATCGGCCAAAAACCCGGCATTTCGGCAATCCGCACCGCAAAGTTCGCTGCCCATGCTTCATCATAATGGAGGCCAGGGCTGCTTCCAGAAAAGAGGAGGTGGGTGATGCCATACAGGGCAACCGCTGCCGCCAATGCTTTCATGGTTTCAGGCGTGCGAGGCCCCGCACGATTCGGAAGCGACCCGATGGCGAACTCCAATCCAGGTCCGCACCCCGGGCGAGGAGCCAGTCGAAAGTATTTCGGTCACAAGTTTTCGTGAGATCCAGGGCGAGATGAGTGGCATCTTTTAACGTTTCTCCCGGCACCTGGGGATTTCCGGCGAAACTGCGGATCGAGTTCCAGGTGGATCCTGCATCGGCACAATCTTCCGGAAGTCCCCATCGGATTTGCGGGCAATGCGCGAGTTGACCGATGGTTTTTCGATTTGCGCCGAGGATCATCTCATCGCAATTGATGCGCGAGAGGGCAATCGAATCCCGGACGCTGTCGAGACTGGGCCAAAAATTCATCATTCCGTGGGCTGGCCACCGCAGCGAAAGGACAATGGCCACGACCACCCCCCATTTCCAGCCCCGTATTCGACCCATGCTTCGCATGCCCTGGAGCAGCCCCATCACTAGAAATGGGGCAAAGGCGAGTTCGTAATGCCAGTGGATGCTGCGTTGTTCCGCTCGCTCCGGAATGATGTTGCTCAGGATTCCCAGACTCGCAGCGACCACCCAGATCGGCGCCCTCTTCAGGAATACTGCGTAGGGAATGAGAACCAGAGCGAGGTACCTCAGTGTCGAGACGCTGAGAAACCTTTCAAAAATCCAGGGCCAGAAAATCGTCGGTTTGAGGAGCGGAGAGAGGAAAATTTCAGGAAGCGACCTGCCCAGATGCGGTAGTCGCATGTTGATTTGCCCGACCACCTGTCCGACCGGTGCCTGCAGTGCTGGAATGATCCACAGGTAAATGAGAGCGCCGTAAGCCACGATCAAAAGGAGAGTCGCCAGGGTCCATCGGTACCGCGCCTGAAGGCTCAGTCGCGCACTTGTCGCGAGCGGGGCAATCAGTCCCAAGGCGAGAAGGGGAGTGTGCTCCTTGGATCCGAGATAAAGGAGCAGCCCCGAGAAAAACGTCAGGGCGTTCGCGTGGTGCAGTCCGACCAGTGAAATGCACAGGAAAAAAAACGCCAGATGGTCTTCGCGGAAATCGACGGAGGAGTGGAAGAGTGCCCTCGAGCAGAAGATCAGAACCACGGCAAGGGCGGCACGCCTGGGGCGGTCCTGAAGCGGACCGAACCGGACCAGCAATGCCGTACCGCCGACGATCAGCGAGGCTTGAAATAACTGGACCAGGACGCTGGAGTGCACATGTCGAAACACGAGTCCCGGGATCATGAGCGAAGGGCAGAAGTGATCGACCAGGAAGCTCTGAAGTGGAGATAACGGGCTGTGCAGGAGATGGCCATCGCGCCAAGGAAAGAACAGAGAGGCATGGGTATAAGACATGTCGTACATGTCGGTCTGGATGGACCAATGCCTCGCCAGCTCAGCGCCAAAATAGCCAAAGAGCATCAGGAGCAGCAGGATCGAAGCCGGCAGCCACTTCCTGCTCTGGTCCACTCGGAGAATTGCGGCAAGGAGTCCTCGGACGAACTGGAGATACTCCTTCGCCCATTTGGCGTTCATCTTCCAGCCGACGCTCACCATGGCGACCAGGAGAATGGAGTATGCGGGCAGGTCCGCGATCTTGATCGCCCTGCCCCAAGCCGTGACCTTGAATCCGCCGAAGATCATGAGCCCCAGGCAGAGCCAGGTCAGAAGTTTCGCAGCATGGAGCATGGGTGGGTCGAAAACTAGAGGGGCAACTTCCTGAAGACAAGAGGTTTTATTCTTGCGTTGGCCCTGTGATAGGGTCGGTGCACCATGTCCCAGAGCAACAGCACGATCATCGAAAAAAAGAGCAACCCGCTGACCAAATCCTTCGAGCCGCAGGCCTTCGAGAGCTCGACCTACCAGTTCTGGAGCGAGTCAGGCTGTTTCGACTCCTCCGACACGAACGCTCCGGGGCAGCAGTCCTTCTGCATTGTCATTCCTCCCCCAAACGTCACGGGCGTCCTGCACATGGGGCACGCACTGACCAACACCATCCAGGATACCCTCGTGCGCTGGCGTCGCATGTCCGGCGACAATACTCTTTGGCTGCCGGGAACGGACCACGCCGGTATTGCCACCCAGACCCAGGTCGAAAAGGCGATCGCCAAGGAAGGAAAGGGACCCACGGGTCGTCCGCTCACGCGACACGACCTTGGCCGCGAGAAGTTCCTCGAGCGCACCTGGAAGTGGAAGGACGAGCATGCGGGAGAAATCACGAACCAGCTCAAGCGCCTCGGCTCTTCTCTCGATTGGAAGCGCGAGCGTTTCACGATGGACGAGGGCTGCTCGGCCGCCGTCCGCGAAGTGTTCGTCCGACTCTACGAAGAGAAGCTGATCTACCGTGGCGAGCGCATCATCAACTGGTGCTGCCGCTGCCAGACCGCCCTCTCCGATCTCGAAGTCATTCCGACCGACCGCAAGGGCTATTTCTGGCACCTGCGCTACAAAATCGTCGAAAAAGACGGCACTCCGGTGAAGAACCCGGACGGCGGCGCCGCTGAACTCGTCATTGCCACGACCCGCCCGGAAACGCTCCTCGGCGATACGGCCGTTGCCGTCCACCCGGAAGACGAGCGCTACACGCATCTCCACGGCAAGTACGCGGTGCTTCCGCTTCTAGGGCGGATCATTCCCGTGATCACGGATTCGTACGTGGAGCGCGAGTTCGGAACCGGAGCCCTCAAAATCACTCCGGCACACGACTTCAATGACGCCGATCTCGGCCAGAAGCATGGCCTTCCGATCATCTCCGTCATGGGCAAGGACGGAAAGATTACCGCGGAAGGCGGCCCTTACGCCGGGCTTAAGTTCACTGAGGCCCGCGAGAAGGTGCTTGCCGATCTCGAAGCGCAGTCGCTTCTGGTCAAGAAGGAAGATCACGCCCAAAAGGTGGGGCTCTGCCAGCGCTGTGACTCCGTGGCCGAGCCGATGATCTCGAAGCAGTGGTTCGTGAAGATCGAGCCCCTGGCGAAGCCTGCCGTCGAGGCGGTCGAAACGGGCAAGATCGAATTCTCGCCGAAGAACTGGGAGAAAACCTACTTCGAGTGGATGCGCAACATCCGCGACTGGTGCATCTCTCGCCAGCTCTGGTGGGGACATCAGATTCCGGCCTGGTACTGTGTGAACTGCGAAGGCGTGACTGTCTCGCGCGCGGCACCCGAAAAATGCTCTGCTTGCGGAGCCGGTGCGAGCCAGCTCAAGCAGGACGAAGACGTGCTCGACACCTGGTTCAGCTCGGCGCTCTGGCCTTTCGCGACGCTCGGATGGCCGCAGAAGACCGCCGCGCTTCAGACGTTCTACCCGACGTCGATCCTCGAAACCGGGTTTGACATCATCTTCTTCTGGGTCGCCCGCATGATCATGATGGGCATCCACTTCATGGACGAAGTTCCGTTCAAGAAGGTCTACCTTCACGCCATGGTTCGAGACGAGAAGGGCGAGAAGATGTCCAAGTCCAAGGGCAACGTCATCGATCCGCTCGTTCTCATCAACGAGCATGGTGCGGATCCGCTGCGTTTCACGCTGACCGCCATGGCCGGACAGGGACGCGACATCAAGCTTTCGGTCGATCGTGTTGAAGGCTACCGCGCGTTTGCCAACAAGATCTGGAACGCCACCAAGTTCTTTCACCTGCAATTTGAAGAAGCGCAGGGAGGTCCTCAGGTTTCTGGATCGGCCGTTGGGCCGATCGCCGAGCCTGAGGGCGGCGCGGCCGCATGGCTTCAGGAACACCGGGGCAGCCTGAGTCCGACCAACCGCTGGATCTTGTCGCGGCTCCAGCAGTGCACGACGACCGTGGAAAAGGGCTTTGCCCAGTTTGAACTCAATGAGAGCGCCAATGCCCTCTACGAGTTCGTCTGGAGGGAGGTCTGCGACTGGTACATCGAGTTCTCGAAGATTCCGCTCCGACAGGGTGGTGCCGCGCGTGAACAGTCGCTGATCACGCTGGCCCATGTCCTCGAGCAGACCTTCCGGCTCATGCATCCGATCATGCCGTTTGTGACCGAAGAGCTGTGGCAGTCGCTTCCGTGGAAGAAGCCCGCCAATACTCCGGCTCGCGTGCGCGACGGCAAGCCTGCCGTGATGACGCTGATGTTCCAGTCCTTTCCGAAGGCGCAGGATTCCTGGATCGACATCAAGGCCGAGCAGACCGTTCGTCAGCTTCAGAACATCGTCGAGGCGATCCGTAATTTCCGCGGCGAGAACAACATCTCGCCCAAGGTTGAATTTCCGGTTCGCTACACGACGTCGTCGGCCGCGGTGCCCGGATTCCTTGCCGATCACCACGCCGAGATCCTGGCCCTGTGCCGGATTCAGTCGCTGGAGGCAGCGTCCGGGACTTCCGAAGGCCAGGAATTCCAGGCAGTGATTCCGCTTTCCGAGCCCCAGCTCGAATTCCGCATCTCGCTTGCCGGACTCGTGAATGTGGATGAGGAAGTGAAGCGGGTGAAGAAGGAGATGGAACGCGTCGCCGCGGATCTTGAATTCGTGCGCGCGAAGCTCTCGAAGGAGTCCTTCACCGCGAAGGCGCCTCCGGCCCTGGTGGACAAGGAACGCGCTCGTGAAAAGGAGCTTGCCGACAAGCTCGCGGAGCTTTCGGCAGGCCTCGCCAGGCTCGCGAAGCTCTCCGGAGGTCAGTCATGATCCGCAAGGCCATTCTGGTCGGTGCTGCGCCATTCAAGAATCGTGAAGCGCGTTCACGCCTGAAGAAGTCACTGGCCCAAAAGAACATTCTTCGAGTTGCGGTGGATGGGGGCCTGGAGATTTTTCGTGCTCTCAAGATCCAGCCGGATCTTTACGTCGGTGATCTGGACAGTGTTCGCAGGGTTCCGCCGCAGATTCCGGCGGTATTCCTGCCGCACGAGAAGGACTACAGCGATCTCCGCGCGGCGATCGAGATCTGCTGCGAGATGTCCATCACCTACCTTGAGGCGTGGGCCGTGACGGGGGGGCGCGCGGACCACCATTGGGCGTCCATTGAGGAGCTCACGGTTTCTTTGTCCTCGGGAGCCATTCATCAGATCGAAGCGCATGGAGATGATGCCACCTTCATTTGGGTGACTCCTGCGTGTCCGCTCAAGCTCAAGACCAGCTCAGGAAACGTCATTTCTCTGTTCAATCTTCGGGCTGCATCAGGAGTGACCACCCGGGGGCTGGCCTATAATCTGGCATCCGCCGATCTGGCCTCTGGATCTCACGGCCTGAGCAATTTCGCGCGCGCGAAAGCCGTTCAGGTAGCCGTAAAAAAAGGAACGGTTTTGGTCATCGTTCCAGCGGCTGGTTGAGGTTAGCCGGGCGACAACGATCTGACGATTGGCAAAAGGCACTTGAAGCCGATAGACTTCCGCCATGTCCGAGAGCACCGAATCGTCACAGGCGCTGACCTCAGGTGAGGCGCCGTCCAGCTTTCAGCCGGGACCCCGGGGTAGGGCGCTGATCTCGACGCCGCTGACCGGCTTCTCTTCGATTCGCTCCTCGGTTCTGGAAGGCGTGGTCGCCCGCACCGCACAGGATCTCTCGTCGCAGTCCGTCGATCTGCTGCTCGGCGAAGCGCTCTACCAGGAGCGGGTTCGCATCAAGCGGGGTGGCGACAATATCTTCACGAAAGGCCGGACCAAGGGCGATCTGGCCATGCTGTCGAAGATCCAGTCCGGCTTGCTGCGCCCTCCGGGACAGTCCGACCGGCAGGAGCTGCTTCGATCGTTGATCTCGCACTATGCTGATGAAATCGGTGGCCGCTTCGACCCGCGAGTCTATCAGTTTGCCACCAACGTGCTTCCGATCTTCTTCAACTGGCTGCTGAATGCGGCAAGTCTCCAGCAGTTCAACCCGTGGAAGCAGCGCGACCTGATCAATAGCCAGCTGGTCATCAACGGCGAAGTCGACCATCTGGCGGCGCTCGCTCGCAAAGGGACGATTCTGCTGGTGCCGACCCATCAGAGCAACATCGACAGCGTGCTCATCGGCTTCATCATCTACCTGCTCCGCATGCCGCCGTTCGCCTACGGGGCGGGCCTGAACCTGTTCAACAATCCGGTGCTGAGCTTCTTCATGAGCAATCTGGGTGCCTATACGGTGGACCGCCGCAAGAGCAGCGCGGTCTACAAGAACACTCTCAAGAACTACAGTACGGCAATTTTACGAGAAGGCGTGCACTCGATCTTTTTTCCTGGAGGTGGCCGCTCACGGAGCGGTGCGATCGAAAGCAGGCTGAAGCTCGGCCTTCTCGGAACGGCCCTCGAGGCCCAGACTGAAAACCTCATCGCGGGGTCGGAGAAGCCCAACGTCTATGTCGTGCCGATGGTGATGAGCTATCATTACGTGCTCGAGGCCGCGTCGCTGATCGAAGATTACCTCGCGGATGCAGGAAAGCATCGTTTCATCATTATCGACGATGAGTCGTTCCAGCCGACCAAAGTGGCGCGCT
>CAMAQA010000002.1 GCA_945860415.1 Bacteriovorax stolpii | reverse complement strand
ACCGCTACTTTAAGATCCACTTCAAGCTCCTGTGTTGATTGACGTTTTTGCTTTGCAACAAAACACTCTCATTCAACCAGGAGCTTGAAAACCCTTACTCCTCAAGCCTTCTCAGGCATTTCACTGACAATCTTTTTCAAGACCAAGATAGCCGCCATTTTCTCTGCTCAAGTTTTCCCTCGGCCTTCCGATGAGAACAACAGGTTTGTCTGGTGTTCTTCATAGGATCACCTCCTTTCTTGCAGGAAAAGAGGTCGTTCCCTCAACTCTGCCCGGTCTGGCGGCAGGGCAGAGAACAAGTTCTACGCTTCAATTTTTCCAATGATTTCGGCGATCGCGAATTTCACGCGCGACCGGATCTCGCTCGATGGGACGGAGACCGGATCACCTCGGTCTGGTCTGCGCCTTGCCCTTCCACTCGATGCCCAGCTCTTCACTCGTAATGCTGTACATCACGAGGTCGACCCACCTTCCTTTCAGGAAAACGGCTCGACGCTTCAGGCCTTCCTTACGAAGCTTCAACGATCGCGCGAGCAAAATGGAGCGCCGATTCCGAGGTTCGATACCCGCCTCGAGGCGATGCAGGTTCAGGTCACGAAACGCGATATCGATCATCGCCCGGACTGCTTCCTTGCCATACCCTTGGCCCCAGTGGCGATTGAAGAGCGAGTAGCCCAGATAGGCGCTCTGGCTGAGTCCGCGAAGGACATCCATGGCACTCACCATTCCGATGAGCTCGCCAGTACTCGCAAGAAACACCCCAAAATCATAAAACCGATCCTCGAACCGGAGTGTACGCGAACTCTTGAGCACCTGCGAAAACGCAGCACGCGTGAGGGCCTCGGCGGTCCGATTGGAACGATCCCAGGCGTTTTGCGCAGGAAGCATGGTCGACCACGCCGTTTTCCAGGCCGAGTAATCTCCACGTTCCAGAGGACGAATCACCAGTCGAGAGGTGCGCCTTCCTCCGTGCTTCATCAGCGGCGCCGCGGGTAAATGATGGCACTGCTCTGCGTCCACTGGAGCCACGGGCCCTGCGCGGAGGATCCGTCACCTCTGATCGTGACAGGGGCCGAGGCCATGAGCACGAATCCGTAGTTTCGGCCCCGGCCACGCACTTCCATCACGAACCATGGGGTGACCGTGAACACGAGCAGCCCTTCTTCGGTCAGCTCCGGAGAAAAGCACTGCTCGGAATCATAATCGCCTCCCGGCGTGGACCACTTACCGGTAGCATCGAACGGATGCCCGCGCTTCCAGGTGGCCAGCATCATCCAGTTCCGGGCCAGCGCACAAAGCTGCAGACGAGCACGCGCCTCCTCTCGCCCTGAGGCGGAAGACGCGATGGGCGTCACCACGAGCTTGAGGGAATAACCCTCATCGGTTCGAATCTCGTCGGCATGCTCCTGCAGAGACTCCAATCGCATGAGGAGCCGTGAGTCGCTGTCGATCAGATACTCGGGTCTGCCGATCGTCGATGGATCGGTGGGAGACGCGACACTGGCCCGAACGAGCTTCACGCCGTCGAGCGGATGCACCCTCTCGGAATCCACGACTTCCTGGAGGCCACAGCCCGCCAGAGCGAGCGGCAGCAGCGACAGTCGCTTTGCGATACGTGTAATTCCACTGCCCGGCTTCAAGAGCATGCAGACATCCTTTCTAGAAGAACACGCCGACCGAGGCCATCCACGCCCCTTGTCCCGCACCCTGCCCCAGGAGATTTCCCAGATAATCGAAATTCACTCCCTCGGTGGCATCCAGGAGGAGACGACCTGAAACGGACGCGACGAAATCCAGCGTCTCGTACGAAACTCGCGGCCCGCCCGAAAGCAGCCGATAGCGACCGGAAGCAAATGGAAAGGCCCCGCCCGTCACCCGGTACTCGTCGGCAAGGTTCAGTTCTGCGAACCCACCGAAGCGCAGGTTTCCGATCCGCGCCGCCGCACTGACCGACGCCATCACGATCGCCCCGAACTCATGCTGGTAGCTCACGGCACCGATCTTTTGGGTGGCTTCACCAGGCAGCGTGTATCCCACCCGATTTTCGATCGTCAGGAATCGCAGATCCTTTCGCATCGAAAGACCGATGCTCGTGGCGTCGCGTCCGAGAGCCGAGTTCTTCAGCTCCTCCGCCGAAAGGACATTGAGCGTGACGAGGCCCCACGCTCCAACATCGAACCCTCGGCCGGACCAAAGCTGCATTCGGCCCGAAACTCCGAGCGGACCCATCCACGTCCGGTCGGCGCCCTGGATCAGCGATCCTTCAAGGCCGATTCCGAGGGTCGAGCGACCCTCGCCAAACGGGTAGAGATCGCTTCGAAGCACATGCGCCCCCGCGACCTGCAGCGCGGAGATGCCCTCGTCTGGCGTCGACTGAAACCGCCGGTACTCATAGCTGAAGAGCGAGGGCTGTCGAACGCGTGCGGAGGCAGCTATCGGTACGGCGGCCGACTGGGCAGAAGCGGACTGGGCTACGGCACCCTGGATCGAGCCTGGCCCGACCGACGCGGGCTGAAGCTCAGTCTGCGGAACCACTTCGCGCGGAATCCAGCGCTGCGACGACGCAAGCACCGTATCGTTCGTTGCACCGGGAGTCGTGATGGCCAGCGTGAGCGCCGAAACCCTCGCCTCGTCCTCACGAATCGCTTTCGGGAGCGCGCGATGTAGGGCCTCATGGATATGAAGCGCCACCAACTGGTCACTTTCCAGGCGCTGGGCTGCGGGAAAGAACCGGGTGGAAGCATGGGGCTCGGCAAGCGTTCGCGCGAACACCTTGCCCTGCATCGAGGAGTGAAATACTCCCTGGTCCTGTTCGAGGTGGGCCGGAATATCTTCCGACGCCACGAAGAGCTCACTCTTCGAGATTTCAGGCTCGAGCATTCCGAGTCCTGGAACTCCGGCGGCGTTGAGCTTCCGAACGAGTTCCACCGCCCGGTTCCTCGCATCCATAATGGGGCCAGACTCGAGCTTCGAGAGCTTTTCGAGATCGGCACCGTCGTCTCCGTTGCCAACGCGCGCGGGCGAAGCCTCTGCCAACGGGCTGAAGAGAGCCGCGTACGACAAGATGAGCGCCAGACTCCTGCAGGCCATCCACGTTTTCCTGGTCTTCATTCTAGGCTCCTGCTTTCGGAAGGGGTTCGGTGAGCCGAAACAGGGCGCACTCGAGCTGATAGACTTCCTTCTTTTTTCCGGGCTTCGAATACCGACGCACCACGCGGTCCTGAAAGGCCTCGACTTCGCGGCGAATCTCATCCAAGTCCCGCGGGTCGATAGCCAGGCAGATTCCCGTAATGTCTCTTTCGCGCGGACTTTGGGTATCGAGTGAACTGCTGGCCATCTCGAGCAGGCTTCGATGGTAGGCCCGGATCGCTTCCGAGGGCACTTCCGAGCCCGCAATCACAAACTCAGGTGACGGCTTCAGTTGATTTCCGTCGCGAATCATAAGCCCGACGCGCTCGAGTCGCTCGAGAGCCTCCGTGCACTGATGCAGCGAAATCCTGAGGCGCTTGGCAATCCAGCGAGCCTCCGCTCGAAATCCAGGAATCTCGGCAAGTGAAAGAATGGCCAGGCAGTACCAGTCCGCGATGACCCGAAAGACATCCTCCGGCAGGTTCTTCGTGCCGTAAGCTGCGGGGGATTCGGGAGAAGACAACCCCTGGCGCGAGGACTGGTCGTGAACACAGAGTCGAACCAGCCGCTCGAGTTCGGCGTCCGACCACCCGAGGCGCTGGGCAATCTGATGGGCCTGCTTCACCGACAGCGGACGCTTGCCATTGAGGAGCTCGGACAGGGCACCGGGACTGACCCCGATCAGCTTCGAGAAGGCTCGAAGCGAGTAGCGGGGATTGGCCCGACTCCTGCGCGACAGCTCTTCGCGCAGGAGTTCGGAGCTGGTTCTGGCTTCAGCCTGCATGGCCATGAAAATCTCCCGTGAGTATTGCAGGAGTCAAGTCCTCAGCGCGTGATCCGGAGCCGAATGGGAGTTGCCTCGAAGGTGGCGTACACGGTGCCGCTGCGGGAGGGGCCCTGCTGTAGCCCCGCAGATCGCGTTCGCCGAATCACGAGCTGAGCATCGCCTTCCTCGAGGCGGGTTTCCTGGCTGGCATCGAGCCTCAGGCGGCGGCCATCGAGGACCCGGGCCTCGAGACTCTCGGTGCGTGTCGAACCATCGGCATGGTCTTGTGTGATCCAGGCTCCCCAGGAGTCCTCGCTCGAAAGAGACTGCCCGGTCATCGTGATGGTCAGCGAAGCCCCGGGACTGACGGATGCTGGCGGACTCTGCACCTCGAACGGAACGATCGACAGGCGCTCGAAGTGGGCGTCTCCTCGCCGATCGATCCACGTCCAGCGATACGGCTCTGCCGAAAAGGGCACCGCCCAATCACCCTCGTACGTCGTTCCGAGAAAGGATCGCTCCGAGAGCTGAAGGTCATTCAGCAGGATCCTGCTCGGCGACTGAAGCCGAATGCTGGTGCCGAGGGGCCCGCCGACATTGAACGAGGCGCTTGCGAGGACCCGGCCGGATTCCTCCGAATAGGTCACCCGGTAGGTTCTGTAAATCGCATCGTCGGAAACCTGGTCGGAGCCGACCGTTTCGATGCATCCGAGCAGCAGCGGCGCAAGGGCCAGAGCTGCTGCGAGCTTTACTGCGTCTGCCGAAATCCTGCCGAGAGTCCGAATCTGCCTCATGGTTCATCTCCTGGTTTGAATGTGCTGACGAACTCAGGATCGGATGAAGCGACTTCGGGAACAAGGCGCCGCGGAACGGAGTGTTCCAAACGAAGGAACACCTGCGATCTGGCGTTTTAGAGCCAGCCTGACAGCCCTAGCGTCAAAAGGTACCGGATACCCTTTTCCAGAATTTCCGGCGATCATGAGAAGGAATGCCGACCAGTGCGAACAGGGGCTGATCGAATGCTCGCTGAACATCTACTGCGAGCTGAAGTCGAACGTCATTTCGTTCGCCGCTGAAGCCGTGAAGCCGCTTCTGCTCATGCCGCTTACCGACTGGCGAAAAGCCGAACTCAATCGCGTCGGGGCCGGCGCCGCGACGAGGCTGATCTCGAAACTCTGGGACCGGAAATTCACCGGCGAGAATCCGTACCTCGAGAAAAGCTGCAACGAGCGAGAATACCTGCACGAAAAGAAGGATCCGACGCCTCGCTATGACATCGACGGCTACATGATCTTTCTCGGCGGCGAATCAGGCATTCCGGTCCGACTCCGCTGAACCTCCGCCAGACGCAGCGCCCTCGCCTCACCTGTACAGGTGCCCAAACTTTGGACAGTAGCGCTTCCTCGCGCAAAACCCCGTTATTTAGTCAAATCAACGACTTAACCCACCCCACCAACTCGGCACACCCCTTGCGATACTTCGGTCTGTACACGCCGTGCGTGGACAGAAGGATTAGAAAGAGGAGTGAAACGATGAAGCTGTTCAATGTGAAATTTAATGCAAAGAAAGCGGCCGCAATGGCCATCCTGGCGGGAATGCTCACCGGATGCGGAATGCAGCGGCAGGGCCAGTACGAAGGCACCGAATATGCGACGGCCAGTGGCATGGTCAGCCAGAGCCAGCTGATCCTGACGATTCAGGAACAGGACAACCAGCGCGTGACCGGCACCTGGTCGGCAGGACGAGGGGCGACGGCGGCGACCACGGGCACTTTCCGTGGAGTCATCAACGGAAATGAAATCCAGAAAATTTATCTGACGAAAACCAACTCGAACTCCGTGAGCCCGCTCATGAACTCAGGATCGAATTTCATGGGAACGTCGCAGATGTCCTACTTGAGCTTCGATGGAACCGCAGTCTGCCTCGGCGATTACCAGGGCACGCTTCGCTTTGATGGCAACTCGCTGTCCGGAGCGCTCCAGCCCGTCAACACGCTTCAGGGCAACATCTGCACGAAGCTGGAGATCGACGTGATCCGGATCAACTGATCTCGGTTCAACCTCAGGAATCCTTCGAGCGCCGGTCCGGAATCATCCGGGCTGGCGCTTTTTTTATTCGGCGCGACGACGGAGCAGAAAGGCTCCGCCGATCAGAATGGCCAGCGCGCCCGCAAGCACCTGGGGCGGAACCGGAAGCCCCTGCATGGCGGCCATCAGGCGTCCAGCCGGACCTTCCTCTGAAGCGGGGCCTCGCTGCGAGACCCCGTCTTCGCTGCCCGTCGTTCCTGCAACGTTGGCCTGACCCAGATCAGCAGGATTTTGCCGCGCCACTTCAGCAGCCCTCTCGGCATCCGCGGCCTGTCGATTTTGCCGCTGACCTTCGAGCTGGCTCTGGGCAAGCTGTTCGAGAATCTGGCCATTGTTCACTTCCGCAGGCGGAATGGCGATGACGGTGCCTGACGATACCTTGGCGAAATCCGAGATGTCGCGATTGGCGATCTGGATTTCACGCCAGGAATCTTTTGACCCCAGCTTCGCTTCAGCAACCTTTTCGACGGTGTCGCCGTCCTGGAAGGTATAAGAATCGGCCGGAACGCCGAAGTCCTCATGGAAGGGCTTCATCGCCAGATCATCGCTCGGGCGTGTCGGAGAACGATAGAAGACGACCGAACCGGTGGCGATCTTGACGCCTGGATTCCACGCCTTCAGATCCTCGGCTCGAATCGGATCTCGATAGATGCGCTGGGCGAGATCCACCCAGCTGCCCTCGCCGCGCACGAAGTAGAAAGCGTTCAGCACGGCGCCGTTTCGCTCGATGGCCATCTGCGGAACATCCGCGACTCGACCGGCTGCCGCTGCGCGTGGCTTTCGGGGCCTGGCGACTTTCGGCGCAGGAACCGCGTCCGCATCGGGTGTCGACTCCTGGCCCACGGTGGCAGGCCCGGAGTCCTCGAGTTCCAGATTTTCGTCGATCATTCCCTGCGAAGAGCAGGAGATCGCCAAAACTGCAGCCACTGCAGCGCCGGAAGCGGCCATTCCGACTCGAAAACCTCGGGAACGCAATGAACCAAAGAGTTTCATGGACTAGTCCTCACCCCATGAGTCTACTCCTGCCCTATTGACGCGAAACCGGTAATTTCTGCCGCCCCGGCCCGTGCTGGTGACCCCGGAAAGGTTCCCGATTTCGAACACTTGCCCTCCCCCCCTCGTGCCAGCTATGCATTCGATATGAAAGCCGCCCAGATCCGCGAAAAGTTCCTGAAATACTTCGAACGCAATGGCCACACGGTCTGCGAAAGCTCGTCGCTTGTTCCGCAGAACGACCCGACGCTGCTGTTTACGAACGCGGGAATGGTGCAGTTCAAGGACGTGTTTCTAGGCAAGGATCCGCGCCCCTACACGCGCGCCGTCACCTCGCAGAAGTGCGTGAGAGCCGGAGGCAAGCACAACGACCTTGAGAACGTGGGCTTCACCGCGCGTCACCACACGTTTTTCGAAATGCTCGGAAACTTCTCCTTCGGCGATTACTTCAAGAAGGAAGCGATCCAGTTTGCGTGGGAATTCGTCACGCAGGAACTGAAGCTTCCGAAAGACCGCCTCTTCGTCACGGTCTTCGAAAAAGACGATGAAGCCGCCCAGATCTGGCACACGCAGGAAGGCGTGCCGATGGAGCGCATCTATCGGTTCGGAGAAAAGGACAATTTCTGGTCCATGGGCGAGACCGGCCCGTGCGGCCCCTGCAGCGAAATCTTCATCGATCGCGGCGAGAAGTATGGCTGCGGAAAACCCACCTGCGCCATGGGCTGCGACTGCGATCGCTTCATGGAATTCTGGAATCTCGTGTTCATGCAGTTTGACCGCGATTCCTCCGGCAAGCTCACGCCGCTGCCGAAGCCTTCGGTCGATACGGGCGCCGGACTCGAGCGCATCGCCTCGATCCTTCAGGAAGTCGAGACCAACTACGATACCGACTGCTTCCAGGAGATCATCCAGCAGACCTCGAAGCTCGCTGGCGTCGCCTATGACATCACGGCGCCAACGGCCGTGTCGTTCCGCGTGATTGCGGACCACGCCCGCGCGACGACGTTTCTCATCAACGATGGCGTGATGCCCTCGAACGAAGGACGCGGCTACGTCCTTCGCCGCATCATGCGCCGGGCGATCCGCCACGGCTCGAAGCTCGGCTTCAACGGCCCCTTCCTCAACCAGGTCACGGGTTTTGTCATCGACCAGATGGTGGCCGCGTATCCGGATCTTGCCGACAAGCGCGAGTTCATCCGCCGCGCCGTGCTTGCCGAGGAAGAGCAGTTCCTGCGCACGCTCGAGCGCGGACTGCAGCTTCTCGACGAGGCAACGAGCCCGCTCAAGAAGGGTTCGAACCTTCCGGGCGAAGTGGCCTTCAAGCTCTACGACACCTACGGATTTCCGCTCGACCTCACGCGCGTGATCTGCTCCGAGCGCGGCCTTGGTGTCGATGAAGCCGGCTTCGAAAAGGCCATGGACCACCAGCGCGCCGAAAGTCGCAAGCACTGGAAGGGTTCAGGCGAAGCCGCACTGAACGAAATCTACCTGAAGCTTGCAGCCGAGCTGAAATCGGCGAACAAGCTGCCGAAGTTCGTGGGCTACACCCAGCTCGAAGCCGAAAGTGAAACGCTCGCCATTCTCGTTCCGACTGAAAAGGGAATTGACCGCGTCGCTTCATTCGCGGCGCAGCCGATCGCGGCCACGGCCGACAGCGCCGAGAATACCGCGATCATCGAAGTGGTTTTCGCCGAGACCCCGTTCTACGGCGAAAGCGGCGGACAGGCCGGCGACCACGGCCGCGTGAAGTCTGATGATTTCGAAGCGGAAGTCATCGACGTCCAAAAGCCGGTTCCGGATCTCGTCGTCGCGCACCTGAAGCCGATCCGCGGTACGCTGAAGGTCGGCGCCCGCGCGCTCCAGGAGACCGATGCCGAAATTCGCGCCCTGACGGCACGCAACCACACTGCCACGCACCTACTGCACTGGGCGCTTCGCGAAGTGCTCGGCAAGCACGTCAAGCAGGCCGGCTCGACCGTGGCTCCGGACCTCCTGCGCTTCGACTTTTCACACTTTCAGGCCATGACCGAAGCGGAAGTCGAGCAGGTCGAAAATCTCATCAACGAAAAGATCTGGAAGAATGAACCTGTCGCCAAGATGGAGATGGGCAAGGACGAAGCCGTGAATTCCGGCGCCATCGCCTTCTTCGGCGAGAAGTACGGCGATCGCGTCCGCGTCGTGAAGGTCGGTGACTTCTCGACCGAACTCTGTGGCGGCACGCACGTCGACCACTCGTCGGACATCCACCTCTTCAAGATCCAGTCGGAAAGCGGAATCGCGGCGGGAGTTCGCCGCATGATCGCCGTGACTTCGAAGGGGGCCTTCGAGTTCCTCCGCAAGCGCGACAAAGAACTTGCCGCGGTGGCAGAAAAGCTCAAGGCCGCCAGCAGCGATGAGATCATGGCCCGCCTCGACTCGGCCGCCGTCCGCGAACGCGAACTGAAAAAAACCATCGAGCAGTTCCAGGCCAAGTCGGCTGCCGCCGAAGTGGACCAGATGCTGGCCCGTGCCGAGTCCATGCCCGGAGCACGCTTTGTGGCTTCCGTCTGCACTCCCGACAAGGACGGCATGAAGCGCCTGCGCGACCTCTCGGACACGATCAAGCAGAAGGCTCCCGATTCGATCATCGTGCTGGGCATGAAGGATCCGGAATCCGAGAAGGCCTCGCTGATCGTGGCGATCGGCCCGGGCGCTCCGAAAAAGATCAACGCCAACGAGATCCTCAAGGGCATCACGGCGCACATCGAGGGCAAGGGCGGCGGCAAGCCGGATTTCGCCCAGGCTGGTGGTACGAGACCCGCCGGACTCGCCGAGGCCCTGAAAGCCGCATCGTCGCTCGTGCGCCAATCGCTGGGAGGCTGAGCCCTACGGCTTCGCCCACGCTGGCGAAGCGCCAGCGGTGCAGATACACTTCTGGCATGACCGCATCGAGACCCCGTTCTTGCGTCCTGCTCTCGAGCTCCGCGATCCTCGCAGCATCGCTGATGAGTGCGACCCCGAGCTGGGGATTTTCATCGGCGCGGCCGCGCCTGGATCTGGTGATCGCCACCTCGACACGGCCCACCAGTCCGGACGCCCGGACCTGGTCGACTCCGGCCAATCGTCCGCTGCTGACGTGGATGCATGACACGCTTTTTGAGCTGACCTACCTCGATCGGTTTCCGAGACTCAGAACCGTTCTTGCCGCCGAACGTGGCAGCTGGGATGCCCAGCGCACGACGCTCACGATTCGGATCAAATCGGGCGCCGCGTTTTCCAGTGGCGAGCCGATCACGGCAAGGAACTTCATCGCGTCGTGGGAGACGCTCGCCTCGCTTCCGCAGGATTCCGCGCCACAGCGAGCTTTCCTCTCGCGACTCCGGTCTTTTGAGGCCCGGGATGCCGAGACCCTGGTGCTCAAGCTCAACCTGCCGGATCCGGATTTCGAAAAGGTCCTGGCACTTCCTTTTACGGCTCCGATCGCCCTCGGAGGAGGAATCCTCGCGCCCCCGCTCCAGGCGACGAACCACTTCTCTGCCACCCAGGCGCCCCCGGCGTCGAGCGGCCCGTTTGTCCTGACCGACTGGCATCCGGGATTTGGCCTCGTGCTCCGTGCGCGCGAAGGCTATAGCAACTCGTTTTATCCCACCGAAGCTGCCAGCGAATATCGCGACCTCGGCTATCTCCAACACGCATCGAAGCCCCTGCCGCAGGTGGATGGAATCCGCGTCGACTGGATGGAAAATGAACGAGCTGCGTGGAGCAGGTTCGTGGACGGCCGGGCGGATCTCATCGACGTGCATGCGGAGTTTGCATCCGAGGCACTCGAACCCGAAAAACCCTGGCTCCTCAAGTCGAGGTGGAGCTCGAAGGGCATCCGACTGGAGCGGGGCTTGCGCCCCACGGTCACGGTGGCCCTGCTGAACCTCAAGACCCTTCCGCAACTCGAAGTCCGTCGACGGATTCTCTCGGAGCTGGGGCGTGATTTCTGGGCCGAGGTTCCGGGCTTTTCCGAGCAGTTGCTGCCTCGAGCCGATCTTCCTTTTCTTCCGCAGCTGGAGGAGTGGCTCGATGCAGGTCCGGTGTCTCGAAAAACCACGAGTGCACGTCAAGTGACCAGGCCAGCGAAGGCCACTACCGCATCACGAACGCCGATCCGAGTGGAGCTCGTGGGCCAGGATGACCAGGGTCAGCGAATGCTGGAGCTCGCGCAGGAGCGATTGGAGCGGGGAGGCTTCGCACCTGAGGCGAAAAATAGTGATCGCGCTCCAGCAATCGAGCGATTCCGGCGAGGCGAAACCGATGTGCTGATCCTGGGATGGAACTGGGACGTGCCGAGCTGGCGGAGCGTTCTCGAGCCGGTGTTCTGGCTAGAACCGGACGAAGCCCGGCGACTTCCTGATTTTCGTGCGCTCGAGGCGGCTGCATCGACTCCGGAGCGAAGCCGCGGGCAAAAGGCGCGCGAGCTCCATCAACTTCTTGATAAACTCGCTGTCTGGAGCCCGGGCCCACGGCATGAGCGGCAGACGCTCGTGCAGCCGTGGGTTTTCGGATTCCATGTCCATCCTGCGGTCGAAAATCCGGAGAAGTACCTCCGCGTGGATCGCGAGCTTCGGAAAAACTACACCGGCTTCTAGGCGGCACGCCCGGGCTGACGGGGTATCAGCGTCCGGAGCAGCTCCACCGAATCTCCGTCCAATCTCCCCTGCTCTGCTGCCTTCACGAGGACATCGAACGCCTGCTGAGGAGCAAGGGCCTGTCGTCCTCCATGGCTGCTGATCAATGAGCTCCACGCATCCACGACGGCCACGAGCATTCCCGGTTCATGCATGCCGGCGCGCCGAGTGCCATTCGGCCTTCCGCTGCCATTCGGCGATTCATGGTGCTGGTACACGATGTACCCCACCTCTTTCGGAATCGAGCGACTCTCCTGGATGATCTCCAGGCCAAGGCGGCAGTGCGAGTCCAGTTGATCGCGCGCGGGGCCCTCGGCAGCAGCCAGCGGGTCGCAGTAAAAATCACCTTCGATTCTCGTCGCCCCGATATCGTGCAGGAATCCCCCCCAGGAAATCAGCGCCACATCTTCGGTAGAGTACTTGCCGGAGGCCCGCGCCAGCATCGCGCTGAATACGGCCACTGCAACTGAATGAAAGTGCAGGTAGTGCTCGTGCGAGATCAAGCGCAGCAGCGCAGCCAGCGAGTAGGGCTGGCGGGCCATGAGATCCACATATTGAAGCACGAGCCTGCGCGAGTCCTCCATCGCCTCGGGAGCATACGAGGTGGAAATGAAGACATCCGCGATCGTTCGTTCCGTCCAGTTCAGGATGAGTCCGGCCTTCTGCTCGGGGCGGACGGAAGAATCCGCCAGGAGTCGATCCAATTGATGTTCCCTGAGGTGCTGTTCCAGGATCGCCCGGTCCGACTCGCGTGCGTGGAGGTGGGTCACGCCCTTCTGGCGATAATTGGCCAGCCGACCGTAATCCAGGCCGGTCGTCCTGGAGAAGACGTGACAATAGTTTGACTCCGAGAGCTGGATGAACAGGTCCAGCGGAAGCTCGCGCGCGAGCTTTCTCAAATCCTCAATGGCAACCGGAATCCAGCCTCCGGCAGGCGCATGAGCAACCACCCCTTCTTATCGGAAAGCGGAACCACTTCTGGAGAATGCGTCCACGGGCTTTAGGACCCGGCACCTGCGTCCGATACGACTCATGAGGAAGTCATGAACATGGATCGTCCAAAAACCGCCTCGCAGAACCAGAATGTCGCCATCGCACTGAACGTGGCGCAGTGGAGCCTCTGGATCACCGCATTCTTCGTCGGGTCCGCAGTGCTCGTCGGGCTCCTGATCAGCAGCTTGTGGTTCCTGGTGCCCTCGGCGAAAGCCGCCGAGGCCGTGGTCTACAGCGTGTATCAGGGCGTGGACCTCGGTGAGCCACCAGTGATCCCAGAGTCATCCGAAGCGAAACCCCCTCCAGCCCCCAAAAAGGATTACTTCATCAACGTCGGGTCATCCCAGGGCATCAAGCC
The DNA here is from genome assembly GCA_945860415.1 of Bacteriovorax stolpii. Lineage (GTDB taxonomy): Bacteria > Bdellovibrionota > UBA1018 > UBA1018 > UBA1018 > CAIOHW01. Next base: position 63,926 of record CAMAQA010000002.1, on the reverse strand, counting down.
GGGAACGGTGCTCGAAGTCAGTCGCAAGATGCCGACCTACGACCTCCTCGGAGAAAAGCTCTACAAGGAAATCGTGTTTCCCATTGGCAGCATCAAGGTGATCCACGTCGAGCAGGGCGTTGCGATTGCTCGACTTGAAAAGATGCTGCCTTCGGACAAGACCCCCGCCTTCTCACCACGCGCGATCATGGTCGGAGATCTTGTCCGAAAGGCCGATTGATCAGTTCAGGATCGATGCAGCGGCGCTTTCGATCGCCTCGGAAGGCGAAGACCACGCCGAAGTTCCTCCTGATGGAAGGAAGCTGACCCGGTCCGCATGCACCTCCAGCTCAGTCCTCGTCTGACCTTCCTTGGTCATGTACCGGTTCTGCCGAATCCTTCCTTCAATGAAGACCGGAGCTCCCTTCTTCAGGTACCGCGCACACACTTCTCCCTCCTTGCCCCACGCCACGACTCGGTGCCAAACGGTTGACTCCTTGTCCTCGTCGCGCTCACCCACTCCCTCATTCTCGCCTTTCCGCGCCTCTCCCCGCTTTCGCATGGACGTGGCGACGGAAAAACGAGTGAGCGCCACTCCGGAAGGAGTCTCTCTCGACACCGGATCCGCACCCAATCGACCAATTAGCAATACCTTGTTCACATCTCTCATCATGACCTCCTGTTGGAGGCGGAAGGTTGCGCGATCCGTGCCTGAAATCTGCCGCTCCTGCGATGTTGCCGTGACCGAAACCGGACTTTCCGGCGAATTCCGGTCTTCAGGCTCCACGCGGAACCGCTCGAGATGTTTGCAATTTCCAGAAAGTTGCCTCATCTTGAAGAAACTCGAGGTGAACACATGATCTCTCTCCAAAAATTTTTTCGTACCGCACTTTCTCTCGCCCTCATCGCCCTGACGGCAACGCTGGCCACTGGCTGCGCCAAGAAGCAGAAGGCGGATGAAATCAGCCCCGGAACCGACATGAGCGACATGACCCTGGGCGACTCCGACAACGGCAAGGCCATGGGCCTGGTCACGATCCGCTTTCCGTACGACTCCTTCGCCCTGGATCCTGAGGCCAAGGAATCCCTCAAGAACAACGCCTCGATCCTGAAGGACAAGCCGAGCATCGCTGTCCAGATCGAAGGACACTGCGACAGCCGCGGTGGCGTTCAGTACAACATCGCTCTCGGAGAAAAGCGTGCGAATGCCGTGCGGAAATACCTCGAAGGCATGGGCATTTCCGGTGATCGCGTGACCACCATCAGCTATGGCAAGGAACGCCTCCTGGATGCGGCTGAAACCGAGGCAGCCCATGCCCGGAATCGTCGTGCCAATTTCGTCATCACCACCCGCTGATTCGCAGGCTTGAATCACACGCTGGATTCCAAAACTGATCAGGCGATCCCCGCGAAAGCAGGGATCGCTTTTTTTCTGCTCCTCGTCGCGGGGTCCGGGTGCTCGATCATTGCCCGACGTCCCATCCAGGAGATGTCCGATGCGGCTGCAGCGTTGAAGGCTGCACGCGAGGTCCAGGCCGACACGAATTCCACCGACTATTTCCGGCTCTCGGAAGAGCTCTTCTTCAAGGCCCGCCAGGAGTACCGCTACAAGAATTTTGCCCGTGCCCGGAAGTATGCGAACGAGGCCCGTGAGCTTGCCGAAAAAGCCGAATTCCTGAGTATTCGAGGAGGAGCAGTCCGAAGCTCGCTCTCCGCACCTCCCGCTGACGCCTCCAACCCGCCAGCCGTCGATTCAACGCCGGCCAATCCACCGACCGCCCCGGCTGAACCCGCTCCTCCGAATTCTTGATGCAATGAGGCTGGAGTGAGATGATTCGTTTCAATGAAACGGATCATGAACCAAGCACTTCTGGCCGCCTGTTTGACCTCCATTGCAGTTTCTCAAAGCGCCTGCCTGCGCACTCGCGCCATGATGCGCGACAGCCAGTCATTCGACATCGAGTCTCCCTCAAGCCAGGGCGCACGTTCAGCCCAGGCCGAGTCATACCTCGTGGACGAGCTCAAGGCTGAGATCGCCAGACTGAGCGGCAGGATCGAGGAACTCGAACGCGGCAAGGCCGAGATGGAAAAGTCTGCGTCCTCGACGGCACCGCAGCTCAAGGCGTACGAAGATCGCATCGTGGAACTGGAAAAGGCCCAGCTTGCCATGATCGAAGCCATCAAGGGCCAGAAGCCGATGCCAGCGACCGCCGCGGCTCCTGCCGCTGGAGGTGCAACCGAATCTCCCGCTTCCGGAGGCGGGCTCGAAAAGGGCAAGGCGCTCTTCCATGCGGGCAAATTTGAAGCAGCCGCAGAGGCCTTCTCGCAGTTCCTGGCTTCTCGTCCAAAAAAGGGCCCGGCCATGGAAGAAGCACTCCAGCTCCTGGGCGAATCCCACTTCCTGATGAAGCAGTATCAGTCGTCGATCGTGGAGTACTCCAAGATCCAGGAGAAGTTTCCGAAGTCCAAGCGCATCCCTTCTGCGCTCCTGCGAATCGCGCAGTCGTTCGAGGCGATGGGATTCGAAGAGGATGCCCGGGGCTTCTACCAGGAGCTGGCGGATCGCTTTCCGAAATCTCCTGAAGCCAAAAAGGCGGCAGAGCGAAAATCTTCCGGCAAATCCAAGCCCAGGAAGGACAAGGCCTGACATGATCCGGCAACGGCCGTTTCTTGCTGGCGCAGCGCTCGGGCTGCTGCTGCTGTCGACGGCCATGGCTGCCGACAAGGCCCCGATCATCGTGCACTCGAACGACGTGCTCGGCGAAATCGAGCCCTGCGGATGCCGAACGAATCCGACTGGAGGCATGGTCCGGAAGGATCGTCTCCTCGACTCACTCCTGTCCGGACGGACCCGCGATCAGCTGCTCCAGCTCGACGCTGGCGATCTCTTTTTCTCCACCCAGGAAGTTCCGGAAACGCTGAAGCGCCAGACGGAAATCCAATCGCTGGCACTGGCCCGAGCTCTGAAGCTGACCGGACTGCGGGCACTTGTTCCCGGAGAAAAGGATTTTGCGCTCGGAACGGCCTTCTTTGACAAGCTCGTTGCGGAAAGCGGCGCCATGGCGCTCGGAGCCAACCTCGAAAAAAAGACCCGCACGGGCTGGAAGCGCTGGCTTCGTTCCGAGCATATTTTTGAGCTCCGCTCCACGGATGGAGTTCGTCATCGTGTGGCAGTGATCGGCATCGTCGGCAGGAACGTCGGCCTGCCCCCTGAGTTGCGGGCCACCGATTTCGGACCGCTGGTGAAAAAATGGGTCCGCGAGGCTCGGAAAAAAGCCGACTGGCTCGTTGCCCTCACACACCAGGGTTTCGACGAAGACCTCAAGCTGGCGGAGTCGATTCCTGGAATCGACTTCATCATCGGCGCTCATTCACAAAGCTACCTGCAGCAGCCCCGCACGGTGGAGCACGGACCCCGTCGAACCAGCATCCACCAGTGCAGCTTTCGAAATCAGGCCGTGGGAACGATCGAGCTGAAGGCTCCCCCGGAATCCCAGATGCCGGCACTGGATGCTGACCTCGATCCTCCGGCAGACCAGGTGCCTTCCGAGCTCCAGAAGCTGGTCCTCCTGACGAAAGAGCAGATCGCCGAGGCCAACCGCGAAGAAGAGAAGAAAATTTCAGCCATCGTTCAGGCGGCCCAAAAGGAAGGAACTCCGAAGTTCCAGACCTTCGCCCGCTGCGCGGACTGCCACTTCAAGCAGTTCGACTTCTGGCGCAAGACTCCCCATGCCGCCGCCTACGCCACGCTCGTGAAGGCCGGACAGCATCAGAACCTGGAGTGCCTGTCGTGCCACACCGTCGGGCTGAATGACCCGGAAGGATTCTCCAGGCTCCACCAGCTCGTCGAGTGGAACCAGGACCCATCCGCAAAAGACCCGGCGAAGGCACCGAAGAAGCCTGCGCTTGAATCCTGGATCGCCGAGCTCCGCACCTCGAAGCCTACGGTCGCACGCGAGCTGCTTCGCCAGGCCTCGCGCGTGCACGCCACCGTCCAGTGCGAAAACTGCCATGGCGCGGGACGCGACCATCCTTTTGGGCTCGAAACCATGCCCAAGGTCGTGGCAGCGCAGAGCTGCCTGAAATGCCATTCACCGGAACGCGCCCCCGCGTGGTACCTGACCGTGGATGGTCAGCCGAAGCTCGATGAAGCGAAGGTTTCCGCGAATCTGAAAAAAATGGCCTGCCCGGCAGGCGACGAGTAGCAAAAGAACCCCTCATGAGCGTGTCCGCTGAAAAGCTGATCTTCGGAATCGAGTCGTCCTGCGATGAGTGCAGCGCTTCGGTAGTCAGGCTGTCGTCCGATCGCAGGCGTGTGGACGTCCTGAGCGTCGCCACGTTCTCGCAGGTCCAGATCCACGCTCCCTATGGTGGAGTGGTTCCGGAAATCGCCTCCAGAAATCATCTCGAGACGATCAACGCGATGATCGAAGAGTCATTGAAACAGTCGGGAATCAGCGCTCCTGCCGTGGACGCCATTGCCGTCACCCAGCGCCCAGGCCTGGTCGGCGCGCTCCTGGTTGGAGTCACTGCGGCCAAGGCCATGGCCTTCGCGCTCCAGAAACCGCTCATCCCTGTTCATCATCTCGAAGGGCATCTCTCGAGCCTCTTCCTCGATCGCGACGAGCCTGCAATCCAGCATCTGCCCATGCTTGCAGCCGTGATCTCGGGAGGGCACACCAATCTTTACGTCGTCCACGACGAACCCGCGAAATGGCCTCTGCCCTTTCTTTCCACTGCGCTTGTCGGACGTTCTCGGGATGATGCCGCCGGCGAAGCATTCGACAAGACGGCCAAGCTCATGGGCTTTCCGTATCCCGGTGGCGTGTGGATCGACCGCACGGCGCAGCGGGGAGGAAATCCTGCGGCCTTCGACTTTCCACGCGCGCTTCCGCAGAAGGACGTGCTGGATTTTTCCTTCAGCGGACTCAAAACGGCCGTTGCACTCGAGATCAAGAAGGTTCCGCAGCAGGAGCTTCAGGCACGACTGCCGGACCTCTGCGCCTCGACCCAGGAAGCGATCGTCGATGCGATTCTCCGGAAAATGAAGCTCGCTGCGCGCCGATTCGGCTGCAAATCTGCAGCAATCGTCGGTGGAGTGGCGGCCAACTCTCGCCTGCGCTCGCGCCTTGCCTCGGAATGGAAGTCGTGGGGACTTGAAATCGAGCCGAGCTTTCCGCTCAAAGACTACTGCACCGACAACGCCGCGATGATCGCGGGCGCCGGGGCGTTCCGTTTCGCCCAGGGACACTTCCTCACCGGAAAGGACATGCTGGCCGTTGCCGCAAAAGCGTCGGCCGCAGACTGAACCCATGCCTGCACACCCCAGAAGAAAAGCCTTCGGACAACATTTTCTCAAGGACATGGCTCTGTGCGAGCGGCTGACCGATCTCTGCATGGAGAAGCTGAAGGAGAGCGGCTGCAAGAGCCTGCTCGAAGTGGGCCCGGGCGCCGGAGCACTCACCGAACCGATGATCCGAAAGCTTGCCGATCTTCACCAGGTTCGCTTCGGTGTTGCCGAGATGGATCGCAAGTGGGCGGATCACTGGAAAGGAGTGGTTCGCGTCTGGGACGCCGATTTCCTGGAAGTGCCCGAGAGCGAATGGCTGGCCTCGCCTCCACTCGGAGTGCTGTCGAATCTTCCCTATGCATCGGGCACCGCGATCCTGCTTCGCCTTGCCGAGCATCCGGATCGCATTCCGTTCATGATCCTGATGTTCCAGGCCGAGGTTGCCCAGCGGCTTCGGGCCGAGACCGGCACCAAGGCCTGGGGCAGCCTCTCGCTCTGGATCCAGAACTTCTGGGATGTTTCGAAGGTGGCGTCCGTTCCTCCAGGAGCGTTCCAGCCACCGCCCGATGTGGACTCCGAAGTCGTGCTGCTCATTCCGAGAAAAACTCCGCGCCTGGCATCCATGCCTGCCGGAAATGCCGAAGCGATGAAGCTCTGGGACAAGCTCCTGCGCGCCTCGTTTGCGCATCGGCGGAAGATGCTCCGTGCAGGACTCGCTGCCGTGCCTCAATTCAAACAGGCTCTTGAGCCTGCCGGAATCGACCCGACGCTTCGAGCCGAGGCATTGACGTGGGAACAGTGGGATCGCTTTTTCGCGGCCCTCTGGAAAAAATAATTGATCAATAATTGAACTGGACCTGGAGCCGTAGCAGGTTTCCGCTCTGGTCATTGTTCGGCTTCGCGGCGTCGCGGGTGAGGCGATCCGACATCGTGTAGTCGGCCGTGAGTTCGAATGCGGGAATCGGCTGCCACTCGACGCCGAATTCCCAATCCTTGACATCGTAGTACCGAGCATCCAGCTCGTGTTTCTTTCCGCCCTCGTACCTTTGGTACCGAACAAACGGAGTCACGGAGCCGGATTCATCCGAGACATGCCTCCACATCGCCGAAACGTATCCTCCGGAGAGGTTCCGGTTCGTGATCGCATTTGCCGCGGAGTCATAAGCAGGCCCCACGCCCGTGGTCCATTCCGCCTGGAGCCCGAAGGGCTGCGGGTACCAGATGGCGCTGAGAGCTCCTCGAGCGTCGCGCTGGTTGCGATTACCCGTGACCCCCGAAGTGACGCTCGACACGACGAACTGCTGTCCATAGGCCTGCGCGCCCAGCTCGAGGAACTGGCCCGATTCGAACAGGAAGGGATACGATAGACGCGCTACCATCATCCGATTGTCATTGGCCTCGGGCTTGTTTGCCGACTGGCCGTTGAAGGCGCCCAGGCCGAAAACACCGTAGTCGCCCGAGCCCTTGAGTCCGCTGTCGACCAGCGTCTTGAAGCGCTTTCGAATTTCTGAGGGAGCCCAGTAGAACGCCACGCCGAGGTCGCGCTCGGTCGGTGCGGCGCTGTTGATCGCATCGGCGCGATCCAGCATCAGCCGGTTCGAGCTCGACTGCAGGTTCTCCCACCCAAAGGGAAGCTTGCTCTGACCGAAGCGCAGACGGTACTCGCGGCTGGAGGTCAGCGCGAGATCGAAAAAGAGGTCGCGAACCTGAAGCAGGTGCAGGTTCGAAGTACTGCTGGCCTCGGAGGCAAAATCGGGCTGAATGTAGACGAAGACTCGATCATGCACGTCGCCGGAGAGAATGATTCGGGCGCGCCTCACAAAAAAGGAGCCACTCTCACCCCAACTTTTGTCGCACTGCTCGCACTTGAGCTTCGGATTGGTCTCGAGAAGGCGGTTGTAACGAACCTGCGTGTAGCCGCGCAGCGAGAGCTTCTCGTACCACGGCTTTGCGGGAGCATCAGCTGCATGGACAGCTGGCCCTGCTCCGAGCAGGATCGACAGGAGGATGGCTTTCCAGTGAACTTTCATGGCGCTGGCCTAACATGGCCCCCTGGGCCGAATTGTCAGGATTCCGTTGGTTTCGATTGCAAGCGCCAGCCCACAGCGGGAGAGTCAGGCCCGTGTCAGCCCTGATCATCTCGCCCTTCTTTCGAATTCCCCTTCATGAGCTCGAGCTGAGCTATGTCAGGAGCTCCGGCCCCGGCGGCCAGAACGTGAACAAGGTCAACAGCAAGTGCCAGCTCCGGTGGAATGCACTCTCGAGCCCGAGCATTCCGTCGCACTTTCGCGAACGGGTGATCCAGAAGATTGGCTCGCGGCTGACCACCGAGGGTGATCTCATCGTGACGAGCGACCTGCATCGAGACCAGGGCCGAAATCGCGACGACTGCCTTGAGAAGCTTCGATCCATTCTCGCCGATGCCATCGTGCTGCCGAAAAAACGAAAGGCCACGAAACCGACGCATGGAAGCCAGAAGAGGCGTGAAGGATCCAAGCGGGTCCACTCGCAGAAAAAGAGCCTGCGCGGAAAGGTGCGCTCGGATTAGGCCGATCAGTATCCGATCTTCAGGCCGAAGGTCGTTTCGAGGTCGTTCTGGCGCCAGTCTGACAGATTTCGAAAGACCACCGTCGCAGCCCCAGTGGCTCGAATCATCCTGCCCCCCAGCTCCACACCGAGTCCGGCATAAGGATCGATCGCAATCGGATCCTGGACGGTGGTGGCAATTGCCACGAGCGTGTCCGTCCGCGTGAGCCGCTGCGCCTGTCCCCCCGCCCGAAAAAATGCAGACCCGAAAGAGCGGTCGATCGAGCTTCGAAGTCCCAGCTTCACCTTCTCAGAGGTCTCGGCGATGGTTCGGAGATCGGCGGGATAGCTCTCGGTGTCGCTGGCGCGAGTGGCCTCGAGCTCGCCTGAAAGAATGGAATAACCCGCCACTGCACGCAGGCCGTACAGAAACCGAAGGTTCGTATGCGGGCTGGGTATGGTTTTGAAAGCCTTTTCGTAGCCCACCACCGGCTCAATCTGGATCCGAACGTCCTTCATCGACACTGCCGCACGGGCAGGCACGCACATCAGCAGCCCCAGGATCAGCCACGCTCTTTTCATTCGCCACGCCCCTCTCCGCTAGTCTCTCACTACCGCTTTCCGACGAGAAGCTCTGCTCGACAGTGCCCGGGGTCTGTGGCTAAAACCGAGCTGTGAAATTCAAAAAGTTGACGCTCTCGCTGGGGGCCGCCCTCGCGGCACTCGCCTTCGCCCAGCCCGCTCGAGCCGATGTCGGCGGTTTTGGCTTTGGCTCTCGCACGGCAGGACTCGCCGGCGCAGGTGCAGCCTGGGGCTTTGATGCCTATTCCGCGTATTCCAATCCGGCAGGCCTGACCGAAGCTGCCGGAAAGAAGCTCCGACTCAGCTACGGCTGGCTTTTCATGGATCCGACGTTCACGCCGATCGAGGGAGTCACGATCGAGAATCAGTTCACCTCCGACCAGACTCGTACCGGAAACGTGGTGGATGACTACCGATCGGTGCTGGGTCAGACCATTGGTGCCGCAGCCCTGCTCGCCCAGGACTGGTATCACCTGAGCGCGGGCCTCACGATCTTCACGCCCTTCGATCCGCTCGGTGCGATCGACACGGGCGAGCCTTACATTCCCGAATACGTGCTGTATCGCTCGCGCACTCAGCGTCCTCTGCTGGAAGCCGGCCTTGCCGCCAAGATCACCCCGAGGCTGTCGCTCGGCCTGGGCCTGCACATTGGCTACGCCATCACGGCAACTGGAAATGCGTTCCTGCAGACTGCCGCCGGAACAACAAGCTCGATGCGAGTGTCGGCGAGCCTGAAGCCCAAGACCTCGCCCAACCTCGCTTGGCTCCTACTCTCCGAAACGCCGCAGGAAGAAGCGGGAGCATGGTCCTTCGGACAAGTGCTCCGAACCACGCACGATGCGAAGGCGACACTCAACTTCAATTCGAGCGCACGCGCCTTCGGTGATCTCGCCGCGCTCGACATCCGCTTCGGCGCGAACTCCGCGCTCTTTTACGATCCCCTGACGCTCGAGACCGGCTTCAGCTGGAAGCATTCTCCCCGTGGACGCCTCTACCTTCAGGCCGACTTTCAGAACTGGGCGAACTTCAAGCGTCCGGCACTGGAGATCACCGATCCGATCGAAAACTGCACGGGAACAGGCTGCACCGGCCTGATCGTCAACCCGAGCGTACTTCCGGGCATGTCGCTGCGAAACATCGTCACGCCTCGAATTGCCGAGGAAATTTCGTTTGATGCCTCGACCCTCCGTATCGGGTACTTCTACAGACCTTCCATGTTCCGCAGCCTGCCCTCCGACTCCGGAAACTACCTCGACCCGAGCAGGCACAGCATTTCTGCAGGCTGGGGCCGTCGCTTTCCCACCTTCCTGGGATGGGACACTCCAGCGCAGCTGGATTTTCACGCCTCCTACCAGCACCTCGTGAACCAATCCGTGGTCAAGACCGCAGGAGATGAGACCGGAGATCTCGCCGAGACCAAAATCGGCGCCCCGGGCTACTCGATCGGAGGCCGCCTCTGGGGCGGTGGCGCAACCCTGACCTTGGAGCTCTAAAAAATGGAACGACTCAAATTGAGGGTGCCGCGACTTCCTGATTTTCGAACGCTCTTTCGCGCCCATTTCGTTTCAGGACTGCTCATCCTCATTCCGCTTGCCGTGATTCTCTGGATGCTCTCGGGCTTTGCCCAGTTCCTGTGGTCGCTTCAAGAGCTGCTTCCGGAGAGCCTCCGTGACAGCCTTCTGGGCGAAGATCATCCGTGGTCGGCGGCGCTGAAGCTGGCCTTCACGGCCGCGCTCTCGATCGGGCTCGCCTTCCTGATTTCTCTGCTGGGATGGATCTCGCAGCACTACCTCGGCCAGAAACTCCTCGACCTGCTCTCGGAACTCATCCAGCGGATTCCGGTGGTCCGAAGCGTTTACAGCGCACTGGATCAGATGCTGCGGGCTTTTGGCTCTGGAGGCGGGCAGCAGTTCAACCGCGTGGTGTACCTCGAATACCCGCGCCAGGGCGTTTGGACGCTGGGTTTCGTGACCGGAAATGCGCGAAATGCGCAGCTCCCGGAGGGATGCCTCAACGTCTTCGTACCGACCACGCCCAATCCCACGGGCGGTTTCTACCTGATCGTCCCCGAATCGCAGGTGCGCGATGCCAAAATGGGCGTGGAGGATGCATTTCGAACCATCCTGTCGCTAGGCGTGGCGCAGCCCGTGAATTCTGAAAAGAGGAAGAGCTGATGGCCGAGGCGGAGAAACTCATCGCCACGAATTCGACGGCTCGCGCGGATTACTTCATCCAGGAAACGCTCGAGGCCGGAATCATGCTCACGGGCACCGAGGTCAAGAGCCTGCGCACGCAGAGTTCGAGCCTCAAGGATGCCTACATCGACATCTTTCCGACGCACGGAACCAATGTCCTCGAAGCGTGGCTCCTCCAGATGCACATCGCGCCCTACAGCCACGGCAACATCTACAACCACGAGCCGCTCCGGAAACGAAAGCTCCTGATCGCGCGAAAGGACATCGACCGGCTTTTCGGCGCGATCACCCAGGAAGGGCTGACACTCATCCCCCTTCGGATGTACTTTAAGAAGGGACGCGCCAAGGTCGAGATCGGCCTGGCCAAGGGCAAGAAGCACCATGACAAGCGCCAGGACCTGAAGGAGCGGTCGGCCAAGCGCGAAATGGACGTCGCCCTGAAACGCAAGATGACTCGAAAGTAGACGGCATGCCTCTCATCCTCGAATCCACACTCACCCGCACCCTGCTTTCACGCCGTGATTCCACCCCCGATGCGATCGCCTTCAGCGAGCGCGTCGAGTCGCGCTGGGTCGATCACGGCTATTCCAAGATCGTCAGCGACATCCTCAGCCTGGCCCTGGTGCTTGAAGAGCGCGGAATCCATGCCCGCGAGCGGGTCGCGATCGTGGGCAATACCTCAGTTGATTTCGCGCGGCTTCAATGGGCGGTCATCGCCTGCGGTGCGGTGCCAGTGCCCCTTTCGCCCGTACAGTCGGATGAAGAACTCGCGGCGATTTTCCGTGATTCAGGGGCCACGCTGATCTGCCTGGAATCACCGGCTCTCCGAGATCGACTCTCACGACATCGCCCGGAAGCACTGGTCGATAAGCAGGTGCTGCTGTTCGGAGAACTTCCGGAACTCCTCGAACGTGGTCGGGGAATGCTCGCAACCGGCGGACGCGAGGGCGTTGAAAAGCGACTTTGGAATGCCGACCCGCAGGCCTTGTTCCTGCTGGTCTACACCTCAGGAACCACGGGCGAACCCAAGGGCTCGATGATTTCTCAGGCGCAGTTCATGTGCGGCCTCCACGATTGCGCGGAGCTCTTCCGGTCGCACCTGCAGACCGAGCAGGAAACGACCTACACGGTTCTTCCGCTCGCCAACATCTTCGGGCAGTTTGAACTCGCCATCGGCTTTGTCTTCGGTTGGAAGACCTGCTTTTCCACTCGCGTCGACCTCATCGAAACCGAAATCGCCGAGGTACAGCCTTCGTTGCTTTTCGGTGTTCCCAAGCTCTTTGAAAGGATTCTCTCCGGAATCCAGGAGAACATCGACTCGAAGCCCGCTGCCGAGCGTGCCATCATCGAGCGACTGATCGATGCCACTCGCCGGGTGGCGGCGTCGCGCGAAGCCCACGAACGCCCGAGCCTGGCGGATACGGCAGAATCGTTGCTGGCGCAGCAGACCGTGATCAAGGGAGTCCAGAAACGCCTGGGTGGACGACTGAAATTCGCCATCAGCGGCGGTGCGCCGCTGCCACCGGACCTCGCTCGCGAGCTCGACCTGCTCGGAGTCCGCGTCCTCGAGGGCTACGGTCTGACCGAAACCTGCGGTCCGATCGCGATCAATGATCCCGCGCTGCCGGCATTCGGAAGCGTGGGCCGCCCCCTGCCGAGCATCGAGATCCAGATCCTTTCCGACAGCGAGATCGTCGCGCGCTCGAAAGAGCCGTTTCTCGGCTACTGGAATCGATCCGAGACGACCACCGAGATTGTCCGAGACGGATGGCTTCATACGGGCGACCTCGGCTACCTCGACACCGAAGGCCGTCTTCACATCACGGATCGCAAGAAGGACATGATCATCCTCTCCAGCGGCCGCACGATCGCTCCCCAAAAGATCGAGAACCGTGCGCGCTCCAGCAGGTATCTGGAGGACTTCGTGGTCCTCGGAGACCGCAGAAGCCATCTGGCGGCCTTGATCACCCTTCGCCGTGATGAGATCATCAAATTCTGCACCGAGCGCCAGATCCTGTTCAGCCGTTTCCCGGAGCTCGTCAACCACCCCAAGATCCGGGCCCTGGTCCAGAGCGAGGTCGAGGAACTGAACGCCGGCCTTGCCCCTTACGAGCGCATTCGTCGGTTTGTGATCCTTCCCGAGTCGCTTTCGGTCCGGTCCGGCGAGATCACCCACACCCAGAAGCTTCGTCGCAGGCAGATCGAGGAGCTCCATCCCGATGCCGTTCTGGCGCTGTTTCAGGCCTCGGAAAGCCCGGCGGGCGACCCCGCCCTTGACCGGGACGAATCCTTGGGGTAACCCACGGAATTCGATAACCTTTTAAGGAGTGAGTCTGATGGCACGCGTCACGATCGAAGATTGCCTCGCAAAAGTCGAGAACATGTACGAGCTGGTCCACGTCGCCACTCGCCGCGCCCGCCAGCTTTACAAGGGTTCCGAGCCGCTCGTGAAGAGCAAGAATCGCGTCATCGTCACCTCGCTGCGCGAGATCGCAGCAGGCAAGGTGGAAGTGAAGAAAGCCCCGGTGGACTCCAACCCACTGGACGAGCTGTCGGAACTCTCGAACTAAGCTCGCTCAGCAAGAATTCAAAACCCCCGGTCACTCGCGTGGCCGGGTTTTTTTTTCGGTATCCGGTACCTTTTGGCAGCTCGGCGCGTCAGCTCTGAGAGACGCAAATAGCGGGAACGCCCTCAGGGGCGAGTTTCGTCAGCTGCTTCTCGCTGATCACTTCTTCACGCATCCCTTCGCCATCGGTCAGGACCAGGATCTGCCGATCTTTTCCCACCCATTGCCAGATTCCGGAACGATCCTGGATCTTCCAAGAAATGGATTCATGCAAAACCTTGCTCTGGCTGGAGGCGCCTGACATCGCAATCAGCAGGGCGCTGAATTCGGTATCGAGCGTGCTTCGATAGGATTTGCAGAATTCCTGGGCTGCCTTCTCGGTCATGAAACGCTTCTTGGAGATGATCAGCTTGAGCTGATCACGAAAGCTCCAGGTCGTGGCGTGAAGCCCGTCCTGTTCCATTCGAAATCCGGTCATTTCGAGCGCAACGGAATCAGAATCCGCAGCACGAGCTCCGCTAACAGACAGGAGCAGGACAAGAACTAGGACAAAACGTGAGCGAATGAACATCGGGTTGATTCCTTCGCCCCTCGGAGTTGCACCGCCGGTGCCACCCGGAAAAGGACAGGAAAATCGCCCGAAGAGCCGCCTGGGCAGTGTCCAAGATTTGGTCACCTGATGATCCTCCGTCTTCCGGTCGAATCCCTCAGTGCAAAATAGTTGCATTAAAGAAACCTCCTCGATAGCTTTCCTCTCCATGAAAAAGACACTTGCCCTGATGGCCCCGACCCTTCTCGCCAGCTCGCTGCTGGTTGCCGCAGAACCCGATGAGCTCGAGATTCCCGAGATCACCGTGCTCGGAATCTCCGGCACTGAGAAGAAATCCGTTCAAGACTTTGTGCCGACCATCAGCGAGCTTTCCGGACGCAAGCTCGACAAAAAGCGCGCTCAGACCCTGGGCGAGACGCTCTCTCGCGAAACCGGCGTGACTTCGACTCAGTTCGGGCCCGGCTCGAGCCGACCGATCATTCGTGCGCTCGATGGCGACCGCATTCGCGTGCTCCAGGGCGGCCTCGGCACGCTCGATGCCTCCGGCACCAGCGCCGATCATGCCGTGGCCGGAGACCCGCTTCTGGTCGACCGTGTCGAGGTCATTCGCGGCTCAGGAGCCCTTCTTTACGGATCGAGCGCCATCGGTGGCGTGGTCAATACGGTCAGCTCGCGGATTCCGACCCGCCTTCAGTACGACTCGAAGATCAAGTTCGACTCGCGTTACTCCACGGTTGATTCGGGCCGCACCCTCGGGCTTCTCGTCAACCACAGCGTCGGCGAATGGGCATACCATTTCGACGGCATCCTGCGCGCTTCGGAAGACTACCGCACCCCGGTCCGCACGGTCACCAACAGCGAAGCCGAAACCCTCGAGGGTGCGCTGGGTATCAGTCGGATCACCGAGAACGGCTACTGGGGCACCTCGTTCTCGAGCTTCGGAACACACTACGGAGTCGTGAAAGAGGAAGACGTCGTCATTGAACTCAATCGCCAGCGCATCGACTTTTCGGGTGAATTCAAGACCGGCGGCTGGGTGGAGTCGGGGCGGGTCGCCGGCGCCCTCTCGTATTACAAGCACACCGAAGAAGGCCACGACGACGGGGGCGGCGGGGGTGCCGAAGAAGGAACGGTTTTTCGCAACTCGGGCGGAGAAATCCGCGCAGATCTTCGCCATCGTCCCTGGGGTGCCGTCCAAGGCATCGTCGGCCTGCAAACGCTGGCGTTTCGGCTGAGTGCTTCAGGAGAAGAAGCTTTTCTTCCGACGACCGAAAATGTCCAGGGCGCGCTGTTCGCCTTCGAAGAACTGCCGATCGGCAGCTGGACCCACAACTTCGGACTCCGAGGCGAATACTCGCGCGTGAATTCACAGGGCGGGGCCGCATTCGGAGCTGCGGCTGCGCGAAGCTTCATCACGCCCAGCCTGTCGCTCGGAACGCTGTATCGCCTGAATGAGGTCTACAGCCTGGGACTGAACACCTCGTTCACCGAGCGTGCCCCGAATTACCAGGAGCTCTTCGCGCTCGGTGCGCATATGGCCACCAGCACGTACGAAATCGGCAATGCCGATCTGAAGCGTGAGATCGGCCGCTCAGTAGAGTTCTCGCTTCGAAGGCAGGTCGGCAAGAGCGAAGGTCGTGCGACGCTCTTCGCGCAGAACTTCACCCGGTTCATTGGTCTCATTCCGAATGGCCAGACCGACGGCGACAGTGGCTTCGCGGAATACGAGTTCCGCCCAATCTCAGCCGCCCTCTATGGCGCCGAGTTCGAGCTTCGCGAGCAGCTTCCCTGGAATCTCTGGAACGGCATCTGGGAACTCGAAACGCGCCTCGACCTGGTGCGCGGCTTCAACCGCTCCGATAAGACGTTCCTGCCACGCGTGACTCCGGTGCGTGAAACGGTGGGGCTGAATTATCGCAGCAACTCGATCGCAGCGGACATCGAAATCCAGCGCTCCGAGGCCCAGACCCAGCTCGCGACCAACGAGCAGAAGACGCCTGCCTACACGATGCTGAACGTCGGAGCCGAGATGCCGGTAACCACCGGATTTGGAGCCCTGAGATTGACGGCACGCCTCAACAACGCATTCAACGTCGAAGCGCGAAACCATGTCTCGTTCGTGAAGGACGTGGCACCGCTTCCGGGCAGGAACTTCATCGTCGGAGTTCAGGCCCGGCTCTGATCCCAGCTCGAGCCGCGCGACAGCCGCACTTTTCAAACAGACCATGGCTACGAGACCTTTCCCGCCCAGAGCTCGGCGAGGAAGGTCTCGTAGTGAAGATAACGGATATTGTCGGTCACTCCCTCGTTTTTGCTGCGGCTCACGAGAAAATAGTTTTTGAGGAGCTTCTCCTGGCGCAGGGCCTTGAGCCCCTTGAAGTCCTCGTCACGTATCCGCTCCGTGCTCTTGATTTCGATCGCTGAAGAACCAAAGATCAGGTCCACTTCACGATCCTTCGAGCGCCAGTACTGTAACTTCAGGTCTCGTCTCGAATAAGAGCTGTAGGCCCGGACCTCGGTAATGATGAAGTGCTCGAACGCATCGCCGAAGTCACTGCTTGCAGGAACGATTTTCTCAAGGCCCTTGAGGTAATTCGCCACCCCCACATCAAAGAGGTAAAACTTCGAGCGGCTCACAGCTTTCCGAGTCACCGTTTTGGTGAAGGGCAGGAGCTCAAAACCGACCAATGTATCCCGAAGCACCTCGATGTAGCCTTCAATGGTCCGCACTGGAACCCCCGAATCCTTCGATAGGTTCTGATAGTTGATCTCTTTTCCATTCGACTGGGCGATGGCCTCGAAAAAGCGAACAAACCGCTCATAAGAACGAACGAGCGCCTCGGCCTTGATTTCCTCCATCAGGTAGGTGCGAACGTATGCTTTGAGTTCCTCGCGTGGTTCGTCAGAAAGGTAGACCCGAGGCAACCCCCCCACGTTCAAATAGCGATCTAGGCTGAACTGATCGATCTCGTTTCGAATCAATGGATAGAGATGGCTCTCCCACGCTCTGCCAGCAAGGAGATTAGCCCCCCCTCGCCTCAGCTTGCGCGCCGAACTTCCGGTGAGGAGAAATCGAATTCCTCGCTCCTCGATGAGTCGATGCACTTCATCCAGAAGCTTGGGAAGCTTCTGGATCTCGTCGATGACCACAGTACGAGTGCCAGATGCCAGCTCCTCCTCGATAGCTTTCGGACGACGCATCAGCTTGTCGAAAACCTCATCATCCAGAAGATTGTAGGTCTTGAGTCCAAGAAGCGTCTCACGAATCAGAAAGCTCTTTCCAACCCCCCTAGGGCCAAAAAGGAACAAGGAGTTCTTGGCGAGGAGCTTTTTGAGATCGAGCCTGCGCTCATAACGCTTCATCCAGAGAGAGTATCCGACATTGTCTCAATCGGCAACATATTGCCGATTGAGAATCCCAAACGGCAACTCACTGCCGACTGGTACACGAACAGGATCTCAATCAAGCCGCACGACAGGTCTTGCACACCCCGAAAAACTCGAGGGTGTGCGAGACGTCGTCGTAGCCCAGCTTGCGAACGCGCTGGATGATCGCGTCAGGAATGCACTCGTCGACGTTTTCCGTTTTGCGGCATTTTTTGCAGATGACGTGATGGTGGTGGTGGCCACCACCCGCGAACTCGTAGCGCGAGGTGCCGTCGCCGAACTCACACCGGCGCACCAGGCCCAGCTCTTCAAATGCCGTCAAGACTCGGTAAACGGTCACCCGATCGACTCCATCAAGAAGAGAGAACTCACGAAGCTCGTCGACACTGAAAGGTCCGTGCTCGGCAATCAATGCCTTCAAGATCGCGATTCGAGGCTGGGTACGGCGCATGCCCGCTCGCTCGATGGCCTCAAGGGCCGATGAGAGCTCGGCCTCATGCCGACCATGAACTGTCCCTGTATTCTTGCGAACTTGCACACGGCGCACCCCGCGAGACTGTCCTTCCTTGCTCATGGAATGACCCTACAGCAGATGCCCTCGGGAGGGAACGGGGCCGTCACATGCCGGAAGAATTTGACAAATGCATCAGAGTTGCACTACTACACGCAACAAAATTGCAAATGACCGGAGAACACCATGAAGCAGGCCACCCACCCCGAATACCGCGAAGTCATCTATAAGGACGTATCGTCCGATTTTGCCTTCCTGACCCGTTCGACCGCCCAGCCCAAGGAAACCATGATCTGGGAGGACGGCAAGGAGTATCCCGTCGTGAAGGTTGAAATCTCGAGCGCGTCGCACCCCTTCTTCACCGGAAAGGAAAAGCTGCTCGACACTCAGGGCCGCATTGAACGCTTCCGCAAGAAGTACACGAAGTAACGAGGACCCCATGAAAACGCAAATCAGAAGTTTGCTCCGCAAAGGCGACCTGGTCGAAGTCATCTCCGGAAAAGAAAAAGGCAAGCAGGCTCGCATCATCGCCATGCAGCTCAAGCGAGAGTCGGTGATTCTGGAAGGTCTGAACCAGGTCAAACGACACGTCCGCGCCTCGCAGGCCAACCCCCAGGGCGGAATTGTGGCCAAGGAGGCGCCCATTCACATTTCGAATGTCATGGCAGTAGACCCGAAAACCGGCAAGCCCACTCGGCTCGGCACGAAGATCCTTGACGGCAAGAAAGTGCGAATCGCCAAGAAAAGCGGAGAAGTTTATGTCTAAGTTCTGCGAACTCACCGGCAAGGGCCCGACGACCGGCAACCTCGTCAGCTACTCGAACATCAAGACCCGCACGCGCTGGCTGCCCAACATCGTCAGCAAGCGCTACTCCATTCCGGAGCTCGGCCAGATCCTGTCACTTCGCCTGTCGACTCGTGCCATCCGCACGATCGACAAGCAGGGAGGAATCAGCCGGGCCATCAAGCTTGCCAAGGATGCGAACCTCTCGGATCGTCTCCGCACCATCAAGGCACGACTGGTCGCGAAGGGCCGAAAAAACTAATCCGTCCTCGAAAAAGGAAGTCCTCGATGCAGTCCTCGCAGCTTCCCGTCACGGTTCTTTCCGGATTCCTCGGAGCCGGAAAGACCACGCTCCTGAACCATGTGCTTCGAAATCGCGACGGCATGCGCGTGGCGGTGATCGTCAATGACATGAGCTCGGTGAACATCGACGCAGCCCTGGTCAAGGGTGGCGAAGCCTCCCTGAGCCGCACTGAAGAGAAGCTCGTCGAAATGCAGAACGGCTGCATCTGCTGCACGCTTCGCGAAGACCTGCTCGTCGAGGTGGCTCGACTGGCTCGCGAGGGGAGATTCGATGCCCTGCTGATTGAATCGACCGGAATCTCCGAGCCGCTGCCCGTGGCTGAAACCTTCACCTTCGAGGATGAGAACGGGGTGTCGCTCTCGCAGCTGGCCCGCCTCGACACGATGGTGACCGTCATCGACGCGCTCAACTTCCTGAATGACTACCAGCAGTCCGACGAGCTCAGGGCCCGCGGACTCGAGGCAGGAGACGAAGACGAGCGCACGATCACCGACCTGCTGGTGGAACAGGTCGAGTTTGCAGATATCCTCGTGCTCAACAAGACCGATCTGGTTTCAGCTGCCGAGCTGGACACCCTCAAGGGAGTGCTCAAGAAGCTGAACCCCGGAGCCCGCCTCATCGAGAGCCGCTACGGTCAGGTGGCGCCCGCAACGGTGCTGAAGACCGGGCTGTTCAACTTCGAAAAAGCCTCCGAATCGGCGGGATGGCTGAAGATTCTTCGCGGAGAAGAAAAGCCCGAGACCGAAGAGTACGGTATCTCGAGCTTTGTTTATCGGGCCAAGCGGCCCTTTCACCCAGAGCGCCTGTTTCAGCTCTTTCAGGAAGGCTGGAAGAGCGTGATTCGCTCGAAGGGCTTTTTCTGGATCGCCACGCGTCCTTCGGAAGTGGGCGTCTGGTCGCAGGCCGGACTCGTCAGTTCGGTCGAGAGCGGCGGAGAGTGGTACGCCGCCCAGCCTCCCGAGGACTGGGACATGGACGAAGAAGAACTGACTCGCATCCAGTCGATCTGGGATGAGCAGTTCGGCGATCGCCAGCAGGAGCTCGTGATCATCACGCTCGAAGGCTCTCGCCATCATGACGAGCTCAGGAGCAAGCTCGACTCCTGCCTGCTCAGCGACTCGGAGCTCGCCCTCGGCAAGGAGCAATGGCTGAAAGCAAACGATCCGTTTCCGTCCTGGCAGAACCCCACGACGGCAGATGGAGAATCGGTGACCCATGGCTGAGATCATCTCACTTGCCGAACGCCTGGCTGCGAAATCGCGGCGCACTGCTCCCTCCGAGCGTTCGGTCGTCGTCGTTCAAAGTGTCCGTGTACGAGAAGGCAATTCGCTCGCACGACTGCTGGCCACTCTTTCCGGTGGCGCCTTAGTCACGACCCCCTCGAAAGAGACTTCCGATTGCTCGTCCTGTTCTGTTCGGCAAGCGATCGAAGACCGGCTGCTTCCGATGGCTCAGAGTAGCCCGCTCGAGAGCGCAATCTGGCTCGTGACCCCGATCGACGCCGACCCGTGGGCCATTGTCGACGCCTTTGGCGCGGATCAACCGCTTCACCAGGCTGGATTCCGAATTCGATCGTTCGTCTCAGCCATTGGCACTGACAAGCTTCTTCTCGACTGGGTCTCGACCCGACGAATCGGACTTGACCGCCAGGTACCCTTGGTCGAAGCCATCGCCGACCAGATCGACTTCTCGGATGCTCTCGTCCTTTCGGGTACGGAACACGAGAAGCATGCCTCAGCCGAATTCCTGAGGAGCTTGAATACTCGCGCCGAAATTCTGGAGCGGTCTGACATCACTTCGGAATGGGCCCGCCAGCTGATCTCCCGCGAATTTTCAGCAGAGCGAACAGCCAACGGAGCGGTCTGGCGGCTCGGGCTTCAGTTCTCGAAGCACGCCCAGCCCGGGCAGGTCTTTCGCAGGAATCGTCCCTTTCACCCCGAACGGTTCTATCAGCTCGTGCGCCGCTGGCCCGAGGAGCTGCTGCGCAGCGAAGGCACCGCCTGGATCGCCTCGGAGACCGATGTCGCTTTTACCATCACGCAGGCAGGCCCTCGGCTCTTTGACTGCTCGGGAGATGGATACTGGCTGGCAACGCTTCCCGCCGACGAGCTTCGCCAGGCTCGTGAGGATCACCCCGAGGCCTTCGAACACTGGAATCCTGAAACCGGAGATCGGATGACTGAGCTGGCTTTCGCTTGGGATTCTCATGTGTCGAGGCGGATGCGATCGGAAGCGTTTTTTCGTGAGCTCGACCGGTGCCTGCTCAGCGACTTCGAGATGCACCTCGACTGGAGCCGCTTTCGCGATCCTTTCCGCGAAGAACGCGAAAAAGAGTGGGAGCGCTCTGAAAAGCGGCGCACCCGAAAACCCCATTTCAAGTCCCTGCATTCCGTAGGGCACCACACCGGAGAACCGACAAATGGCAACACCCAAGAAAAAGATCTCTAAGAGCCGCCGCAACATGCGCCGAAACTCGCCCGTCTATCGCGCCGATCCGGTCGCTACCGTGATTTCGCCGATCACCCACGAGCCGACCCGTCCGCATCGCGTGACGCTCGAGACGGTCAATGAATACGTCGCACAGAAGAAGAAACACAAGGAGCAGCGCCTTGCCGCACGTGCACAGCAGGGCGATCCGAGCTGAAAGGTCTGAATACACAGCCCGATCAACGATCCATTCACGAAGGAGAACCGCATGAAGAAGTTAGCAGTATTTCTAGGTGCCCTCGGCTTGTCCGTCGCCTTATCCGGGGCCGCTCTTGCTGATCCAGCGCTGGTATTCGAGGGCCGCGACCGCGGGGATCCTCGGTTCTCCTGTCGGGTCGAGATTTCTGACATCCAGCAATCAGAATCCACCCCCGGCCTCGAGGGGACCACTGCACTGATCGTCACCAACTACTCGCACGGATCGGATCGTCCCGAGCCGATTCGAGTTCGGTTTGACAAGCTCAGTCCTGACGGGAAGTGGGTCTACCTTCAGGGCGGCCACTCCCGAGCGACCATGATCCGAGTCGTCCTCCCATCTGAAGACGTGTCACTGGAAAGACCCTCTGAAGTGAATATTCGCTGGAAACATGGCACTCACTTTCACGTCAATACCTGCTCGGCGTTGAAGCGCGCCTGGTAATTCCGTGCTCAAGCTGATCTGCGGGGCAGTGCTGCCGACTCTGGTGGCACTGCCCTTTTTCACATCATTCACATCGGTAGCAGCCGCTGAGCCTCGCACCAGCGCGGGCCCGATCCTCTACGAGACCGTAGTCCGTGCTCGCGCAGTCAAGCAGGGCGGGAGCGTCGCGACAGGAACCATCGGCAGGAAACGCCTGGACACGAAATCCTCGCGAAACCTGATCGAAGCCCTCGACAGCGAATCCGGAGTCGACATCCAGACCACCTGTGCCAATTGCGGCGCCAAGCGGGTGATGCTCAACGGGATGCGCGGTGAACATACCACCGTGTTGGTCGACGGGTTTCCGCTGCATTCTTCGATTGCGTCGCTCTACGGGCTGGACGCGATGCCCATTGCCGGTGTCGAGCGAATCGAGATTTCTCGAGGCACCGGTGCAGCCCAGCTGGCGCCGGAAGCCATCGGCGGTGTCGTCAATGTCGTCACTCAAAAGCCGAGAGGAAACGACTTTTCAACGATCGCCGAACTCGGCAATGCGGGCAGCCGGCTGGTTTCGACCGTGGGCACCTGGGTGTCAGCGAATGAGCAGACACGGGCTGCCGCCGCATTTCAGCTTTCCGAAAATGGCTTCTGGGACGTTGACGGCAATGGCGTCTCGGAATTTCCGACCACACGGCAGTGGGCTGGCTACCTGAAAGCCTCTCGAGAATGGGGCGACTCATGGCTTGCCGAAGCAAAATACGCAAGACAATCTCTCGGGGCACTTGGCGGAAATACCAGCAAGTTTCGACCCGCTGGACCCCGATCCATCCTTTCCGACAATCTCGACTACTACCAGCTCCTCCCCGGAGGAAACGTTCGCCTGCCGTTTGCCGGCGACCTTTCCTACATTACCGATGACATTCGTCTGGAACGCGATGAGGTCACTCTGAGCATTCAGAAGAGTTGGAGCGACGATCAGCGAATTCAGGCGAGGGGGTCATTCGCGAGCCAGGCACTCGATACGATCTACATGCACGGCTACGACTACTCGAGCAGCGACCAGCTGGGGTTCGCAGATCTCAGATACCTCTGGTCCAGCGGAGCGCACGCCTTCACGCTCGGTACGGAAACCCGCCGCCAGCGAATGTCCTCGCAATCGGTAAAACTCTTTGAGTCGGGTGCACTTCCTTCGGATTCACTCGATTTCTTCTCACAAGGCATCTTCGGTCAGTCCATTCTTGCCCTGTCGTCGGATACCGATCTCTCACTGGCGCTGCGCCTCGACCGACTGGGAGTTCGCTGGCGAGACCGGCCTGACGGACAGAATCAGCTGTCTTCGACCCTGCTCTCGCCACGCGCCTACTTGAATCACTATTGGTCTGGAAACTGGCGCGGAGAGCTGGGCTACGGTCGGGGGTACAGGGTGCCCCTGGCCTTCCTTGAATCGCAGCATGGCCTGAGCGAGTCGGGCTTTATTGTGGGCATCACGGAGCTGGAGAAATCGCACTCCGCCCATGCGAGAATGGCCCACACCCAGTCCAAATGGGAAACCTCAGCGGGAGCCTACGTCACGTGGATTGAGAACATGGCCTATGCCGAACAGGATGTCGTGATTGG
This sequence comes from Bacteriovorax stolpii, assembly GCA_945860415.1. GTDB lineage: Bacteria > Bdellovibrionota > UBA1018 > UBA1018 > UBA1018 > CAIOHW01. The sequence goes on along the minus strand of CAMAQA010000002.1, from coordinate 40,528 downwards.
TGATCCCGTGGTCTTCAGGAACTCGGACGAAACCTACGCCATCAGTGCACTCGAACTGACCTCTCGATGGAGCGCACTGAACGACCTCGACCTGAGTGCTGGATTCGAGCAGTTCATTTTTCCTGCGGGTTACGCCTGGCGGCTGCCCACGGCGCCGATCGAGCAGCGGCTGCAACTTCTCGTCGATTGCCACCGGGGGCCGTTTGAGATTCACCTGACCGGAAGACTCTATGGTGCCCGCGATCTTGCTCGGTACCGCTATGGCAATCGTTTCGAGAGTCTCCAGCACACCAATCCCACGGACCCGCCGGAGTTCGCAGATATTCGCGGTGATCGCCGCAAGAATTCCCGTGCTCCGGCGTTCACGACCACCGACCTCTCGTTTCGGTACCGGCACAGCTCGCAGATCAGCCTGAAGCTGACCGCCCTGAACCTCTTTGACGTCACGCAGACCGGCATGGGCGTTTCTCCGCTGAACTGGAACCAGCACGGCACCGATCCCACGCATTTTCATCTGGATAATAATTTCATCTGGGGACCGCTCCGCGGAAGAATCGTCAGCCTCACCATGCGGGTGGACTTGTGAGTGCCCTGGCTCCCTGCCTTGCGATCCTCGCGCTGCTGCCTCGATCGCTGGAATCAATCGATGATTCGCGACTTCGTCCCTTCCTCGATGCAACTGGTCCGAAGGTTCAAGTCGTTCTCGCAAGCCCTCGCTGTCAGGGCTGCCATGACTTGATCGAGCAGCTCGCCGTAGGAACAACGGCTCCCCCGGTCGTTATTTACGTTCGAGGAGAAACCGGCGAAATCTTGCGTGATCGTGCCAGGCTTCCCCGCAATCTGCGCGCCTTTCGCGCACCCGAGCAAGCCACTGAGCTCGACAAGGCCGTGGCGACGACGCCCTGGCTCCTGGAATGGAGCCATGGAAAACTGACGGGCTGTAGTCCACCGCGCAACTGAAGCCCGACGATTGTTATTGCAACTGAGTTGCATCTATGTCAGGGTTAGAAGACCTTGGACCCTCTGGCCACTTCCACCCTCTCAAACGCTGACCGACTGAGAAACTGGGACCATCAGTTTTGCCTCTGGGGCCACGACATCAAAGCGCCCGAAGCCGATCTCTTACTCCTCTTTGGATTGAGGAAACTCGAAAAGCAGGTCGAATGGTCCAGCTCTGCCGCTTACGTGGATGATCGTCGCCCACAGCTCGGTTTTGACGTTTGTCTCTGGGCGTTTGGCATCACCCTGCACGTCCCTGGACAAGGCCTCTGGTTCTGGTCGCGCCACCGACCCAGGCCGCGCTTTGCCCGTGGTCTGGACCTCCAGGATCCGTGGTGTCTTCTCAAGAGTCCAGAGCTGGCGGCCGCGCCCTCCGCCGCCGAGTATCAAAGCGCCCTTCCAACCTTTGCTCGGTTCATTGGATGGATGGAGCACTACGAACGGTGGATCGAAGAAAAGTTCCACAATCGTCATCGGCCCACCTCACTGCGACGAGCGATCAACCTGCGCCATTTCTGGCGTGACCTCGAACTCAGGCCAATGGTCCGACCGATCGATGGGTCGCAAATGTGGCGTAACCTAAACCCGAGGAAATCATGAAAAAGACTGAACTTCCGACATCGTTCGAAGAATGGAAGGAGTGCATCACCCTCAAGTGCGGAATACCCCTGACTCGCGACTACCTGCAGGCCAGGGTCCGACTGCTCCAGAGCACTGCCTTGCAGGACACAAGGCGATTTCGAGAACTCTATGGCGAGGCCCACTACTCTCGAGTCCTGGAATGGTTCAAACGCGCACTGAACGATTCAAAAAATGCCCATTGACGTTTTGAATATGGAGCCCTAATAACGCAACTGAATTGCGATAAGAAAAGGGGTACCGACCATGAGAGAGAAAGTTCGTCTGGTGTCAACCGCAGGAACCGGCTTTTGCTACTACACGACCAAAAACAAGCAGAAGACGACCGACAAGCTGCAGAAGAAGAAATATGACCCCAAGGTTCGAAAGCACGTCCTCTTTGTCGAAGGCAAGAGCCCGAGCAGCTCCAAAAAATAGGAAGAGAGCGGTGATCGGATGCACATTTCCGAGGGAATCCTGCCTGCCGCACATGCCCTGGCGCTGACCTCGCTGGCGGCACCCGCCGTTCTCCTGGGCTCGATCCGGATGAAGCACACCCTGACGACGACCGGCGATCCTTCGTTCAGAAACCTTCTCACGGTAGGATCGGCACTGGTCTTCGCCTGCACGGTGCTTCCGATTCCTATGCCGCTCTTCGGAATCAGTTCGCACCTGTGCATGACGGGTTTACTTGCCCTTCTGGTGGGCCCCCTGCACGTCATCCTGCCCGTCGCATTGATCCTTGCCATTCAGGCAGTGGGAATGGGGCACGGCGGGCTGACCAGCCTGGGGGCAAATATCCTCACGCTTGGAGTGATCGGTCCGGGGCTCGCCTTTTTCCTGAGCCGCACTGTCGCCACTTTCCTTCGACCCGGTCGAAGGACTCTCTGGGGGATCGCTACCGCATTGGCAGTTTCCAGCATGGCTGTCTACGTCGCAGATGCTGCAGTTCTCGCCATCGCATTTCAATCCTCCTCGCCAGACACCCCGGCTGTCACTCAGCTACACGGGCCTGGATGAGGCGGTGTTCGACCATCACGCCCGACTCGCCGGAATACTACCCGAGATCGTGGGCGGAACGGCCGCTCCGAGCGATGAGTCGCCATTTGTTTTCGGACTGCTCCTGTTGCTCTGTGGCGTTCTGATGGGTGCGGGGTGGTCACGCCTGATGTCACGGGGCGCACGCGTCCCATGATCCGAGGCATGATTCTCACTGCCGCGGCCTCGGGTATTCTCCTGTTGGCCGCGCTCTCGGCGGACGACATCACCCCCTTCGTGCCGCTGATCGCGCTTCTTCTCTTCGCTGCCTCCTGGACGTATCGTCATGGGTCGAGCTCCGCGAAGCGCCACTCGAGCACCCCTTACCTGTTTCTAGCACTTTCGTTCGGCATTGCGATGATCAGCTGGCTCGGCAGCTGGCTCAGCGGCAGAGGGATCGCCCCAGGCACACTGTATCGCTGGCTCGCCGGATTAGGGTTCATGGGTGCGATCTCCGGAATCATCACCCGGGATGGAGCCGAGCGCCTGGTCAGGAGGGTGTCGAGTGCTCCCTGGCTTCACGAACTGATTCAGGACATCTGTACCGGAAGCGCCATCATGGTTGAGGCATTCCCCTCCCGGCTCTCGGCGATTCGGCTTCGTGCGCCGAGTTCTGCGCCCCATGCGTGCACTTCGCTTCTTCTTGCCTCCACTCTGGACTATGGCCTTCGACGGGCGGAAACGGCCAGAGAGTCTCGCGCTCTTCGTACGACCGGCCCGACGAATCCGATGGAGTTCAGATCGAGACCCGATCTGGTGATGGAGCTGGATCGGATCGCCGTGGAGATTCTCGGAAAGGAAGTATTTTCGGAGATCCATCTTGAGCTCCAACAGGGCGAATGGCTCGCCCTTCTCGGGCCAAGCGGATCTGGGAAAACCACACTTCTTCGAGTGATGGCCGGACTTCGGCCTCCGAGCTCGGGAACCCTGAAGCGACTGGGCACTGAATCTCTCCGCGGCTGCATTCGCGGGATCATGATGACTTTTCAGAATCCCGAACACTTCCTTCTCGGCGCCACTCCCTGGGAGGATGCCCGAATTGGATCTCGAATCAGCGAAGGCGAGCTGGAGAACCTGTTTGAATCGTTTGAGCTCCAAGCTGAAATGCATCAGCCCCTGTCAGGACTCAGTTTCGGTCAGCAGAAGCAGGCCATGCTGATTTCTGCAATCGCGGCAGGCCCCGAGATTCTTCTCTGCGATGAACTGACTTCAGGCCTCGATGCCGAGACGGCCGGACTGCTTGTGCGTCGACTCGAGGCCACCCAGGCGTCTCGCGCCCTCTCCGTCGTGTGGTGCACCCACGATCCGGAGGCCATTCCTTCCCGAGTCCGGCGCGCGCTGGTCCTTGGCCCGAAACCCAGACTGCTCTCGCTTTCGGAGCCTGATACCCGAAGTATCCTGCAACCCCGTCTACCGATGCCATTTCACCGTTTTAATTCCACCTGATCCACGGAGAGCCAAACCATGAGTGAAAATACGAGTCGAATTCCATTGACCATCTTGACCGGGTTTCTGGGGTCCGGAAAGACCACCCTGCTCAACAGAATCCTCGCCGAGCATCACGGTCAAAGAATCGCCATCATCGAAAACGAGTTCGGAGAGATCGGCATCGACAGCGGACTAATCCTGTCATCCGAGGAAGAGATCCATGAAATGAACAACGGATGCATCTGCTGCACCGTTCGCGGCGACCTGATTCGCATCCTGGGACGCCTCCTTCAGAGGCGGGACAAATTCGACCGAATCATCATCGAGACCACCGGGCTTGCCGATCCAGCTCCGGTCGTTCAGACCTTCCTGGCCGACGATGAGATGAAAGCCACCTACCAGGTCGACGGCGTGGTCACCGTCGTGGACTCGAGACATCTGTCACTGCATATCGAGGATTCAGACGAGTGCCAGGAACAGATCGCCTTCGCCGACCTCATCCTGCTGAACAAAGTGGATCTGGTAGCGGAGTCCGACCTTCCTGCGCTCGAAGGCCGGATACGGGCGATCAATGGCGCAGCCCGGATCCTGCGAACCACTCAATGCAATATCCCGATCCAAAACGTCATCGACGTGGGCGGATTCGACCTTCAACGAGCGCTTCGAACTCGTCCCGCATTCCTCGATCCGGAGTATCCGTTTGAGTGGTCCGGATCTTACGCGCTGCCCGCTGGCGTGCATGCTCTTCGTCTTGAAGAGGGGCCAGACCCGGCGCTATCGATCGCGATTCTCGCCCAGACCGAGCTGACGAACAGCGAGGTACTCAAACTGCGCGAGCGGGCCATGATCTTATTCTCCGACGAGCCCATCGCCATGGCGCCTGGGTCCACCCTGATTCCGTCACCCTGCCACTTCAGCCTCGAGCTCTCCAAGAATGGCCCCAAGGAGTTCCTCCTCGAGATTCCTGCAGACGGCAGATACACGCTCTTCCTGCAACATCATCCGTCCGAGTTTCAAATGCAGCTTCATACATCTTCCGGGACGACTCTTGAGCCCGAGGACTCTCATGAGTTCAACCCGGGCCATGAGCACGACAGCACCGTATCGTCCGTTGGAATCGCGGTATCCGGAATCGTCTCGAGACCCATCTTCAACTTCTGGATCTCGAATCTGGTTAGAAGTCGGGGAGCCGATCTCTTCCGAATGAAGGGGGTTCTAAACGTAGAACCCACCGAGGGCGGATCCAGCTCTAAAGTCGTGTTTCATGGAGTACACATGATCGTGGAGAGTCTCCCGGAGGTCGATTGGCTTGATCACGAAGAGAGGACCAATCAACTGGTATTCATCGGAAGAAACCTGGATCGAGCCGAATTGAACGAGGGCTTTCGTGCATGTCTGACCTCCGCTTGATCGATCCACTCCGTTCCATCGAGTATGGAGACTATATTCGCCATCTGCACTGGAGTGAGGACGGCACCCATCTACTGATCGGAGAAACAGCCGGAGGAATCGGAATCGTCCACCTCAATGGCGGCGCGACGCTCACGCGTACGATTGCGCATGCGACTGAACTGACCGATGTCCGATGGCTGGGATGTGATGGGCTGGTGATTTCATCCGGACGCGGAAGCAAAAAGGGAGAACTCCGCTGCTGGCGCATCGAAGATGGAGAAATCCGCCTTCAGTGGTGCTCATCGCTTTCGGGCCTGGCCGCCGCGGAGCTGCTCCGCCCGGCGCATGATGGCAGTGGGTTTCTTTCCGCAGCCGGCAGGATCATCACCTGGTGTTCACTCGAAGGCACCGAAGTCAGTCGCTTCGAGGGCGCGCGCGCCGCCATCTGCGATCTGCAGTGGCGTGACATACAGGACAGCTTTATCTCGGTTTCTCACCTTGAACTTCAGATCTGGAAACAAGGTTCGTCGCGGCCCGCGAGAACCTTCAACTGGAATGGCAGTCCGCTTCAACTGTCGGTAAGTCCAGACGGACGGTGGATTGCCTCGGGGTGCCGAGACCAGACGCTGCACGTCTGGCGAACCTCGTCCGGAAATGACTTCCGAATGTCGGGATTTCCTGGGCAGGTCAGAGCGCTGCGGTGGAGCCCGGATGGCTCGCAGCTTCTGGCCGCTGGAGGCGAAGCCATCACGTCATGGGACTTCACCCGAGCGACCCCCGCCGGCCAGCAGCCGCGTGTGATTGGCGGCCATATCGGGACCATTGTCGACATCGGGTTCAGACCAGCATCACCACGACAGTTTGCCACTATCGGCACGGACGGCTGCTGGATGCTCTGGAGCCTGGACTCCATCGCGCTTCGACCCATGGTCATCGGCACTTCGGCAGCAGAGAGCCAGGCCACATGCATGGCCTGGCATCCCTCTGGAAACTCGATCGCCGTGGGATTCGACACCGGAGAGCTCGCACTCTGGGAGCTCCCGGCTGATCTCAGAAGCGACTTCCGCCGGACCCACCCGAGTGACGATCACTGATGGGCAGCAACGCCAGCTGGCGGGCCCGCTTGACTTCCTGGGTCAGCTTGCGCTGTTGGGAGGCGCTCAGGCGGCTGATCCGCGCCGGAACAATCTTTCCGCTCTCCGACAGGAAAGGCTTGAGAGATTCGACATCCTTGTAATCGAAAATCAGATCCGGAGGCGCGCGAAAGCGTCGCATGCGGGGCGCGCTACGCCGTTCCTCACTCTTGTCCTCCCAGTCGCCACGCTCCACACGACCCCCTGTAGAACCCACATTCAATCTACCCATCATTGACTCCTTTTGATCACGTCCGAACAGGTGCCATTTATTGCAACTGAAATGCAATAATGACAACTAAAAACGAATCAGATCCATTTAGGAAAAGGATCCGAAAACCCCTTCCATCGCGACCGGCCGAGCGCAACCTCGTCTTCCGTCAGCAGTGCCCGTTCAAGATCGCTCCTGATCCGCTCCGGCCTCATCTCGCGCCCCCCGATCACGACGAGTTCCTGTCGGCGGTCTCCGAAAATCGGGTGCCAGTCGCGCTTGATCGCAGCCCGCGTGGACTCGTCATCCGGCCAGGCCTCTTCCGGAATGGCGGCCCTCCAGGCGCCCGCAGGCCCCAGTGACCAGACCGTGCCCGCCTGCGACCACAGGGCGATGTGCTCCAGCCGCGAGGCCAAATAGATGAAACCCTTCGAGCGCAGAACACCCGGCCAGATCCGACTACAGAGATCCGCCCAACGCTGCGGATGAAAAGGCCGGCGGTCACGAAAAACAAAGCTCGAAATTCCGTATTCCTCGGCCTCACTCAACGGCTCACCCCGCATGCGCCTCATCCAACCCGGCGCAAGCGAGGCTCGCGAAAAATCAAAAAGTCCGGTACCCAGAATGGAGGGCAACGGTATCCGCCCGAAGCTGGTTCGGAGGATGGTCGCTTCGGGATTGAGAGCCTTCAAAATTCCCTCGAGCTCTCGAATGCGCATGCCGCCCATGAGATCCGTCTTGTTGATCACGATCACGTTGGCGAACTCCACCTGCTCCACCAACAGGTCGGTAATGGTTCTCGAATCCTTTTCGTCCACGGCAAGTTTCCGCTCTCGGAGCAAAGCCCCCTCGTTGTAGTCCTTGAGGAACCTTGGCCCATCCACGACGGTCACCATGGTGTCAAGCCGGGCCAGATCATTGAGCACCCTGCCGGCGGGGTCAGCGAACTGAAAGGTTTCGGCCACAGGAAGAGGCTCCGAGATGCCGGTTGACTCGATCAGGAGGTAGTCAAAGCGTCCCTCTTCTGCGAGTTTCGCAACCTCGATCAGAAGGTCTTCTCGAAGCGTGCAGCAGATGCAGCCGTTCTGCATTTCCACCAGCCGCTCTTCCTGACGCGACAGCATGGCCGAGCCACCCTTGATCTGGGCGGCGTCGATATTGACCTCGCTCATGTCGTTGACGATGACGGCCACGCGCATGCCGGCTCGATTCGTCAGCACCTGATTGAGAAGGGTGGTTTTTCCAGCACCGAGAAATCCCGACAGCACCGTGACCGGCAATGGGCGCCCTGACGCAGACTGATCTTTCATGGACCACCGCGACTAACGCAAGCCACCCATTAATGCAACGCTATTGCATTAATGGGTGGCTTATGTCACGGTTCTCGACGAGATGAAGGACTGTCATTCCTGCCAGAACCTCCTGCACGGAGAACCATCGGCCCAACGGCACCATCAGAAAACCCTGATGGCTGTGCTGGCGATCAACGCCGTGGTTTGTATCGCCGAGTTCTGGGGAGCAGCCCAAGCCCACTCGCATCTACTGGCCGCAGATGCGATCCACCTGCTCAGCCATGTGCTGCTGACTGGACTCGGCCTCATTGCGATCAACAAGGACATGAACTGGAAGGCCAGGGCAGCGCTCGCCAAGGGAGGCGTGACCGCTCTGCTGGCCCTGTCGGCGCTCTTCGATTCGGGCTTCGGAGGACTGCTACGTCCTACGGTTCTGCCTCACTCGGGATGGATGGGCGCCTTCAGCGTGCTGGCTCTCTTCGGCAATCTGACTTGCATGTGGCTTCTCTCAGAGAGCAGGTCGGACGACATCAACATGAAGTCGACGTGGACCTGCTCGAAGGCCGACCTCATCTCCAACGCCGGGCTCCTGACTGCCTCGGCTCTCGTGGCCCTCCTAGGAACCCGGTGGCCCGATGTGCTGGTTGCGATTCTCGTGGCCACTTTCGTACTCAAGGCCTCGTTCGGGATCATCCGAGAGTCAGTAGAAATCCTGAGACCAGGCGAGTCTTCTACAATCGAGGGACAATGAAAAAACAGAGCGCTCAGTCTTCAGGCAAGGTCATTGAGTTTAAGGTGGTCACCACAGTGAAGGGTAAAAAAATCGGATTCCTTCAACTTCAGTCCGGTCGATCAACGAGTTCCGTGCTTATTCCACAGAAACTTTTCACCAGCCTCGAATCAACCATCGAACAGGCGTTCGAGTCCGGCGCAGATGCAAGCGTCACCGGTCGGAAGGAGGATGAAAACTCACAGATCGTCCTGAAAGCCGACAGCTTCGAAGTGATCTGAGGGTCGGCTCACGACAGCCAGGATCGGCTGCCCCCCTTCGAGCGCCCCTGTCTTGCCTTCGCCTTCAGCTTCCGCCCCTTGGACGACACTGTTCGTGCTCCCACCTTCACGGGCTTGTTCTGCGGAAACTCAAGCACCAGCGGAAAGACTTCTTCGACGTGACTGACGAAGAACAGGTTCAAGCCCTGCTTCGTGTGCTCGGGAACGTCATACAGGTCCTTCTCGTTCAACTTCGGCAGGATCACGGTCGTGATGCCGGCGCGCTTCGCGGCCAGGAGCTTTTCCTTGATGCCGCCGACCGGAAGCACCTTGCCGGTCAGCGAGAGCTCGCCCGTCATCGCCACCTTTTGGCGCGCCTGGATTCCCTTGAAGAGCCCGTACAACGCCGACGCCATCGTGATGCCCGCCGACGGGCCATCCTTCGAAATCGCGCCTGCGGGAATGTGCAGGTGCAGGTCGCGATCTTTGAAGTGCTCCTGTCCCACTTTCAGTTCGGCAGCGAGCTTCTTCTTCACGTAGGTCCAGGCAATCGAGGCGCTCTCAGTCATCACGTCGCCCATCTTGCCGGTGAGCTTCAGCTGGCCGGAACCCGGAAGGTCTGCCGCCTCAATGAACAGGATGTCGCCGCCCATTGCGGTCCACGCAAGGCCAGTGACCACGCCGGGTGCCGTCACGCGCTCGGCCATTTCGTTGTAAAAGCGCTTCGGCCCCAGCCACTCGAGCAGGTCTCCGGCTCCGACTCGGATCGGCAGCGAGGCCTTGCCGCGAGCCCCGAGCTTTTCCGCGCGAACGATCCTCGTCGCGGCCTTGCGCGCAATTCGGCCCACGAGCTGCTGCAGGGTGCGAAGGCCTGGCTCGCGCGAATAGTCCTGCATCAGCGAGCGAAGAGCCGCACGGTCGATGCGCACCTGCGAAGGCTTCACGCCATTGGCCTTGAGCTCCTTCGGAATGACATGCCGAACCGCGATGTCCTCTTTTTCTTCCAGCGTGTAGCCCGGAAGCTCGATGAGCTCCATGCGGTCGAGCAGCGGCCCCGGAATCGTCGACGCCTGGTTGGCGGTCGCAATAAAGAGCACCTTCGAGAGGTCGAACGGCAGGTCGAGGTAATGATCCATGAACGTGGCGTTCTGTTCCGGATCCAGCACTTCGAGCAGCGCGCTCGACGGATCTCCCTGGAACGAGGCCCCGAGCTTGTCGATCTCGTCGAGCAGAATCACCGCGTTCTTCGAGCCTGCACGGCGCATGGCCTGGATGATCTTGCCCGGAAGCGCGCCGACATAGGTGCGGCGATGCCCCTTGATCTCGGCCTCGTCGCGCATTCCTCCGAGAGAAAAGCGGTAGAACTTGCGGCCCAAGGCCTCGGCGACACTCTTGCCGATCGACGTCTTGCCCACGCCCGGTGGTCCGACAAGGCACAGGATCGAGCCCTTCGGATCGGCCTTGAGCGAGCGCACGGCGATGAACTCAAGGATGCGCTCCTTGACCTTCTCGAGGCCGAGGTGCTCGTCATCAAGCACCTCCTGTGCGTGATCGAGATCCAGGTTATCCTTCGTTTCGATGCTCCACGGCAGCGAGCAAAGCGTCTCGAGGTAGGTTCGCGAGACGTTGTACTCGGGAGAATTCTCGGAAAGCGTCTCGAACTTCGTGAGTTCTTCGAGCGCAATCTTCTTGGTCTCCTCCAGCATTCCCGCCGCTTCGATCCGCTCGCGGAAGGAGCGAGACGACTTCTCGCGTCCCTCCTCCTCCATGCCGAGTTCTCGCTTGATGACCTTGAGCTGCTCCTTCAGGAAAAATTCGCGCTGGATCGCGGTCACCTTCGTATCCACGTCGTCCGAGATCTTCTTCTGGATCTCGGCCACGTTCTTCTCCTCACGAAGCGTGACCATGAGCTTTTCGAAGCGTCCCTTCACCGACAGCGTCTCGAGGAAGCCCTGGGCCTCGTCTTTCGGCAAGGCCAGCGCGAAAGCGATGATATCGGTCACCGTGCCCTGGTTCGGGGCGTTGAGCATCGCCATGCGCATTTCGTCGGTGAAGAACGGATTCACCTCGGAGAGCTGCTTGACGAGCGCCACGGTCGAACGCGAGAGCGCATCGAACTCGTTGGACTTTTCGATGACGTCCTCGAGGTACTCGGGCTCGACGACGATGTACGGGTCTTCCGAAAGAGGCGCCTTCACCCTGAAGCGCTTGAGGCTGTGGACCAGCAGGCTGATCGAGCCGTCGGGCATGCGCAGGCGCTTCAAGACCTTCACGATCACGCCCACCTGATGCAGATCCGAGAGCTTGGTATCCGAAGAGACTTCCGAGTCTCGGGTAAGCAAAAGCCCGAGCGTGCGCGACGGGTGCTTGGCCAGGGCGTGCTCGACCATCTCGATGTAGCGCGGAATCGTGAGCTGGAGCGGGGCCATCATCGTCGGGTAGACGACGGCCTGGTTCATGGGCAGGACGAAAACGTGCGGAGGCAGGATCTGGTCAGGAAGGACCAGACCCGAGTTCCTGGCGGCGTCACCAGCAGGAGCGGGCAGCTGCATGTCAGTAGGGAAGTCCGTCACGGCAGGAATCCTCCTACCGGTTAATATGGGAGCGCGGATTACTTTGGCAAGGCTCGTCCCAGGCGGATGTCGGTGATGATTCTGGCGGGCTGGACCAGATCAAACACTTCGACCGGACTGCCCGTTTTCAAATTCAGCACGAAAGTCCATTGATCGGCATGGACCGCGGGAAGAATCTCCACGCTCTCAATCACTTTGCTTTTCTTGAGCGCGGCGACGACCGCCGACGCCTTGAAATCCAGCTGGGGCTTGCCCCAGATGGTGTAAACCAACCGTTTTTCTTCAGGATTTACCGACACTTGATAATACGGCGGCCGGGCCAGCGCGGTGACCTCTCCATCCTGCCTCGAAGCATCGAGATCGACCACGATGCGCTCAAATTTCGGATTCGCCGCACGGCGAATTTCCGTGATCCGGACCGATTGAATGGCCGGATCTCCCCCGACCACGACTCCATCGGAAATATAGTTCTCGGTTTTCTTGCCGTCCGCCTGAAAAAAACGACTGGGCTCGAGAGAAGCCCAGACCTCAGTTGCCATCAGAAGTGCTGCGCCTGCCACGACAATCCGGAGCGAGTTTCGGGTCATGCCCTCAGGGTAAGCCGTTTCAGCCAAGCCGGCAACTGTCGCAGCACCGCACCCAGAAGGACGAGACCGGAGGACCCGCCCATCCCGGAACCTTCCGCGTCGCCTGGTGCACACCCGCTGGATACGGGAGGGCTCGAGGACGAAAACAGACGCCTGGCAGGAGGGCCTGGTGGAGACTTGTACTCCGGAAAGACATCGTTTCGCCGGCATCGCGAATTCATCGGGTGCACGGCCGCAAGCGGCGACTCACCTCCGCCACCCACAGATCCGATCAGCACGAAAAAGGGCGCACGATCGCGCAGGATGGCACCCGCCGGATAATCCGTGATCGGCACCGGATCAAAACGCAGCTCCAGAGCATATTCCCCAGGGTCCAGATCTTGGGCCCGCAGCCGGAGATCATGGTTCACGAAGCCCGACTCTCCCCGGTAAACCGGTGCATCCAGCTGCGTTCGAATGACGTCACCGAGGGGGCCGCGCAGGATCGGCTTCACTCGAATCGGAGAGTACGCGCTAAAGGAAATGATCTTGAGATCGAGCGAGCCTCGAAGCTGCAGGCGAAAATACCTCGGCGGAAGTTGAGCACTTCCGGAAACATCGGCCCGATCGAGCCAGGAAAACTGTTGCCCGTCGGCGTTCAGAATAGGTGCCATGCCTCGGTCCGTGCTGCCGACCGAGGCTTCGATATCCGCTCCGGCCGACTTTGCACAGGACACGGCCTGGGGCTCGAGAGTCAGTGTCCGCCCCGCCTCCACTCGAAATCCTGAGAGCTCGTTTCCGATTCTTCCTGGCCAGGTGCGCGAAAACAGTTTTCCTGCGCAGACGGCGTAGGAAGCCGAGCGGTAGTACTCCGGCAATGAGCCGGCACCTGCATGGTAAGGCTCGATCAAGAGGTCATAGACACCGGGCTCCAGCGCCGAGAGGCTCACCCGTCCACGCGCATCACTCAGGGCTCCGGCAAATACCACTCCACGGCCGCGTGAGATGGCGTGCACTTGCGCTCCGATCATCGGCAATCCCGACGGAGAACGCACTTCGAACTCGATTGCTCCGCGTTCGGCCGAATCGTCGTGGGGATAGACGCGAGCGATGCCCACCTGGTCATCACAACCGGGGTACGCCTGGTCCGGTCCTTCGGCAAAGAACATCGTCGATTGCATTGCCGCGCTGTGCGCAAGACCGAAGGCATGCCCCAGCTCGTGAGTAATGACGTTGTCGAGTGAGATGGGTGCCGGACTACCCTCACTCCGCGACGGCAGCGCCCCTTCTCGCACTCGACCAAACTGGTGGTCGCGGTCATTCAGGATGATGTCGGCTTCGAGGACTTCGCCGGTGGCCGAATCAAACCAGACCTGCGTGAGCCCGAGGATGCTTGAATCGAGTGCCACCTCCGAAGAATCCGCCTGCGAGGCAAAATAGATCGTCGAATAACCGTTGAGGCGGCTCTCGGGAGCAAAGACGGAGTGCTCCGTTCCCTGCCAGTAGTGGAAGTCGAGACGTTCCTGCGAAGCCTTGCGCCAGCGCTGCAGCGCGCGAGTGAACGAGTGAAACACTTCGTGCGACGGCAGTCCGGAACTATTTTCGGGGTTTGCGACAAACTGCGGCTGACGTGACTGCCAACGGACCGGCACTCCGTGGCGAGTCATCGTCGGTGTGGCTCCCCAGGCCCAGGCCGGCAGCAAGCCCAGAACCAGCGCCGCGAATAGGCTAACCGAAAAACCGCGCTCCACGCCGGGAACCCCGTTCCGGGCGAAAAAGCTCCGGCCGAATTACTTGCCGGAACTGCGTCGCAGTGTGCGAAGAGCCAGCCACACACCCATGAGGATGGCCCCCCAGAACCACTTGCGAGTGCTCCCCTGTTCCGCGGGAGCAGCTGCATCGCCCTGATCGGGATTTTGCAACCCGGGTGCCGCCGTCGGCTGTGGAGCGAGACCAGACGGAGATGCAGCCGTGGGGGATGGATTCGGACTCGACGTTCCAGCCGCCTGCGAGGGCTCCTGTTCCTTCGCGCGTACCAGCTCGCGAAGGGCCTCGAGCGTGTACACCGCCGTCCTGGGACGGCGCATGCCCTCTTCAGGATGGATCACTTCTCCGTCATTCACTTCCTCCGGGCTGACCGCACCTGGACCGTTGAGGTACTCCTTGCCATTTAGGCGGTCGATCGTGAACTTGCCCATCATCAGGCTCCGAACATTGAAGGTTCCGTCGCCTCCCTGTGCACCGAGCATCACGACGACTTCTTCGCCTCGAGAAAAGCGCGCAGTACCAGGAACTTCCATGGTGACGCCATCTTTCGACCCGCCAATCTGGCGCAGCATGATGGCTCCATCCGGAACCGATCCCTTGAAAACCTCGGAAGGAACGAGCTCATAGTAGGTGAACAGACGCTTTTCATCCCCTGGGGAGCGCCCATAATCGGAATAGCTCATTCCGATGGTTCCACGAACGATGACCGGCGACTCTCCCACGGCATCCGGAAAACTCTTCTCGATGAAGCTCGTGGCTCCAGCCAGTCTTGGCAGGCAAAGGACAGCCATGAGGAAGATCCGATTCCGATTTTTCATAAAAACTATTCTAAGGGGTAGACTCCCCTCTTGCACGCTCTCAATCACGGTGCTAGATGCGTGACTCCTGTCGACGATGTGGGCCGCTAGCTCAGTTGGTAGAGCAGCAGACTCTTAATCTGCGGGTCGAAGGTTCGATCCCTTCGCGGCCCACCATTTTTCCACAAAGTCACTCCGAATACCCTTAAGCTGCCGTCATGATCTCGCTGTTGGACGATGGCTATTTCGTCGCGCAGGCCTGCTCGCTCCAGCAAGCCAATCCGGATCGCTGGCTCGCCCATGCTCTCCATTGCCTGCTCGGAGAAGCCCCGGATCACTCTCGGATCCTGGCCCTGATCCTCTCGGCAGTGCTGGCATTCACCACCCTCAGGCTCTTTCGCATCAAACCCAGTCTCTCAGCTCTGCTCGCCATCGCCCTTCATCCGATGATCGCCTTTTCCTTCTTTTACGCATCTCAGCTTTCGACCACGCTGACTCTGCTCTGGTCCGTTGCCTGGACGGGCCTCTGGATTCAATGGAGTCGTCAGCCGCGCTCGCTCCTCTGGATCCTCAGCGGATTGGCATGCTCACTGGTGCCGATCCTGCTTCGAGCCGAGGCCTGGGCCTACTCCTGGTCGATCGCAGCCTGCTGGATGGCATGGCAGTTCATCGTTCGTGAGCCTTCTCTTCCGAGTCCCAGACGGGCACTGGTGGGCTTTGCGGTGGGTTCGCTGCCCGCGATCCTGCGCCCGCAATGGGTGGGATTTCTGACCTCCGTCTACCAGGGCGACGCAGCTACAGGGTCGCTTCCATCGACCAGCGATCCTTTCTCCTGGGGAGCATGGCTCTTGACCCAGTCGAGAGCCATCTGGACGTATTTCCGGAATCTGGTGATTCCGCACCTGGCTTCTTTTCATGGTTCCTGGTTCGAGCAGTTTGAGCTGAATGGGATCGGAAAATGGGGCTGGCCGTTATTGCTGGTCATCACCGTCGCGTCGCTCATCGTTCTCGTGATTCGGCGACACCGAACACACCCGTCTCATGCCCTCGCTGCCCTGGCAGGGCTCGCGTTTTTACTTCCCACAGTGGCACTCAGCGCGGTTCCGCGAGTGGACTGGTACCACCCGGCGCGCCAGATGCTCGGTTCGCTCTTATTCATGATCCTCATCGTGAGCTGGATTTCGAACAAGGCGCGTCCACGAATGCTCGCTCTGGTCGCTCTCATTTCGGTGAGTGCCGCATTCGCACAGGCAACGCTCCATTACGGCTCCGAGGAGTCCTTCCGTGATTTTGAATCGACGGTGACCGGAGGACGTCCGCATCCCTGGGTGTCGTTGAACCAGGCTCGGCAACGCCTGCTGGAGGGATCCATCGAGGATGCCCTTGCCGACCTGGAAGGGCTTTCGCGCCAACTTGAAACCGCCGGATTCGCCCGCGATGCTCGAGCCGGACTTTACTGGTCACTGGCTCAGTACTATCTCTGGCTCGGCAACGAAAGCGCCGGCAAAACCGATTCGTCGAGCAAGCCGCTTCGCAGGCTCCTCGGCTCGACTTACTTTCCTGCCACGCTGGCGTGCCTGCAGGACGACCGGGTTCCTGTAGAATCCTGCCTGACTGCTGAACGGGTAGCTCATCTCTGCAGCTACTATCACAACCGATCCATTCCGCCGCTGCCCCAGATTCGAAAGATGCGAAAGAATCCCTGCAGCTAGAGATGCGAAGGAACGCATTGGCGGAACCAACCGCCCTTTTCAGCGTCAAACTCCGCGTAAGCGTAGAACCACTCCATCGCGGTGAGATCTTCGGTCAGAAGGAATGCATCAGGCATCACCTCGGGGTACTCCCAGATGTTGTCGCGCTTCACGCGAACACACCAGCCGTAGGCCTTCATGCGGGTGTCTGAAATCACCTCCAGATCAGACCCCAGGTTTCCAATCCGAGAAACGCCTTGTGCTGTCGCTTGGAAATCGATCCGGACCTGACGTTTCATTTCCTCGAGCACCCGGACGGTGACCTCGCCCAAGGATCTTCCAGACCATTTCTGCGCAGGCTCCTGCAGCCGACTCTTCCACCAGACCCGTTTCTGCGACTCGGTCTTTCCGCCCAGGATTTCCACTTCCAGCAAACCTGCGTTCGCTCGGACGGCCGAAGCGAGAAAAAATCCGAAAACCAGGACCAGCAACAGCTTGATCGAGCGATCCATCAGAGCACCTCTGCAAAAAAGCGCGCGACCCTGGTCCTCTGGAACAGGTAGGCGCGAACAATCGACCATTGATGATTCGAGGAATACACTTCGCCATCCGGCCTTCCCGCTGCATTCCACAGCACTTCCTGGGTGGATGCCGGCACGACTGTATCGGTCGAGGATCGAATCATGAGCATCGGTCGCGACGAGAGCAGGTTTCCCGCCTTGAGCATGTCGAGATCGATCTCGCGCATGAGGAGCTGCTCGTACTCATCCTGCGAGGCGATCGAAAACGCCTTCATCCGATTCTCTCGCTGCTTCACCACTGCGGGCAAGGTGCTGCGGGCAAGAATGGTGGCCAGTGGCGCGCCCGCCACGATCAATGAGCCCGCGGAAAAGTCCGGATCCACCGAAAGAGCAAGGCCTGCATAAAGACCTCCGACGCTGGTCCCCAGGATGCCCAGCTTTCCTTTCGGACGCTCGGCAAGAATCCAGTGTTTCACGCGGCGAATGGCCACGATGCCTCGCGCGAAACCTCGATCATGGGTTTCGAGGTCCATTCCCGCCTCGGTGTCGTGGCTCCAGCGCTTGATGATGACACCGATCACCTGACGTCGGCAGAGGCTTCGCGCATAGCCCCGATCAATGAACGTCTCGCCTCCTGTGGGAGGAAGAATCACCACGCTCGCCCGGGTCGCGAAATCACGCCGTGTTGGAATGTACTCGTCATAAACGATGACGGACTCGCGTCCATCGACCGGGTCTTCAGTGGAGAGGGTGGTTCTCCGGAGCCAGCATTTCGAAGTCTTGGCGTCCAGCCATTCCACTTTGTCGCGGCTTCCGAAGCTCGTGGGCTCGAGCTCCCAGGAGGTTGCCAGCGCGAGCTTCCCGCCGAAGATCCAGATCCCCACAAGAAAGAACGCCGTGCTTCGCATCCGATTCCGCATACGATCACTCCCTCAGCTGAAATGTCAGGCCGTTGGCTTTCGAGAACTCCGGTCGATCCAGCACTCGAACCCGTGGCCCGAGATGGGTTTCGATCTCGGAAATTTGTCGCAGCAGCGAAGGTTCCGACGACGTCGACTTCAGTAAATCGAGCAGGAGCTTCACATCGAGCGAATCCGGGTTGCGCGAGGGCTGGCGAAGCGCATCGATCAACCGGGCAATCTGGCCGTCGCTCTTTCCTTTTTTCGTGAGGACTTCCACTGTTCGAGCCGAAATGGACTTGGAAAGAAGGGCCTTGTCACGAATCACGGACTCGGCCACTCCGGAACTCGAGACCAGCTGGCGAAGTCGGCCGGAGATGCCGCCGAAACCGTCGAGATCGATGATGCTGACCGGGTATTCCATCAGGGCGTCGTCATCGTTTGGAGTGGTCCGGATGGGCTCGAGCAGCAGCGTCGAGATTCGCTGGACCGCTTCGCTGCGAAGCTCCACCTCGTCGAGCTCCGTCAGGTACCGGTACCCAAATCCGGTCGATAGTGTCTCCAGGACTTCGAGCTGGGGAGCAATCAACGTCTTCGCATGAGGCGCAATCGCGTCGGCCAGCTCCGCGTCTGCCATCGTGCATGCGGCCATCACCACGGCATTCAGCGGCCTTCCCAGCTTCGCATCGCGGATCGACGCCGAAAACTCGCGCACACCGTACGGTGCCTCGGGATTGCTGTAATCGAAGGGAGCAAGGCCCGACTCGGGCCTGCCCGGGACGAACCGTGGAATGAAGGAATGCCCTCGATACACGAGGTACAAGCCTGCTCCAGGAAACGCGCGCTCGGAGTACTTCAACAGCTCCGTCAATACGCGCGGCTCTGCCATGTTGAGCTCACTCACGGACTTCTCGTAATATTTGCGCCCACGCGAGTAGACCCGAAGGAATGTCGCCCACGGAGCGTCCTTCGTGTACCAGTTGTCCGTGCCTCGCTGGTCGTGCAGGACGACCACGTTGCACTCGCGGCATGAAAGTGCGAGCTGCTCGATTTTCCGAACATCGGCCGCATCCACCCGAGAAAGATCCGGCCTCGTGGAGTCTGCCGAATCGGTCACGAAATGATCCGCATCTCCATTCACGAAGAACACGAAAGTGCGTTTTCCGACTCCCGAGCGAAAAATCGGTGCCCTACGGATGACCGACTCGATGGCAGCAACCGAATCGCCGCCGGGATTTTTCGACCCCATGGCGAGAGCCGCCGAGGAATGGACGAGCAAAGACAGCAGTGCCAGGCCCAGAACCGGGTGCAAACGCATGCGGCGGGTCTAACCCGCTATAGCGCAATGTGTCAAAGCAAGGCTTAAGCGATTGAATTTCCAAGGATTCCGTGGCACCCGAGACCCATGAACACTCTCCTGACCGGCGATTTCTCCCAGGCACTACCCGCTTCCATCCTGATCCTTCGTGCCTTCGTCGGCTCGTGCCTGATCGTGCACGGCCTCGGAAAGCTCGGAATCGTGGGCCCGGGTGGAGCGAATGCGATGCAAGGATTCATCGGCTGGCTCCAAAGCCTCGGAGTTCCGTTTGCGGCAGTTCAGGCTCGAATGGCCATGCTGGCCGAACTCGTGGGCGGCATCCTGATCCTGCTTGGGCTCCTTTACCGTCCTGCTGCGATCGTCTGCATGATCACGCTCATCGTGGCGGCGGTCATCGGCCACAAGGGAGGCGGATACCTCATCACGAACAACCCCCCGGGAAATGAGTATGCCCTGAATCTCGCGGTCATCCTGCTCGTGATGGCGCTGCTCGGCCCGGGAACCTACTCGCTCGACACGCGCCTTTTCGGCGGCAACTGAAGCTCGACCTTGTAGTCGGGAAGCAGGCTCTTCTCAAAGCGCTCGAAGCCCAGGCCCTCCAGCATGCGGATCAGGTCCTGGTTGACGATCTTGTTGGCCTCGATGCGAACGGAGTGAATCGCCGGATTCTGGGCCATTTCAATGGCGAAGCCGCGGAGGACTCCGCTCAGGAGGCGGATGAATCCTCCATCGATTCCTGCGGCTCGCCCGCCCAGTTCCGTTCCCTGCACGCGAATGGAGGGAATGAGCACGACAAGCTGGTCGTGGGACCGATGGACTTCCATCTTGACCTTGAAATCATCGATGACCGTCATGAACTCGCGGCCGTCGGGGGCGGTCGCAAGATTCAGGGCAATCTCCTCGACGCGGGAATCCTGCCAGTAACGATCGAGCAGACCGCGATCCACGAGCTGCTGCCAGGCCGCCGGTACGCTGGAAAAACGAGAAAAGATTTCGTGGGCCTCGGATGAGCTTCGGCGGTGAAAGAGCCTGAATGCATCTGAACACCTTTTGGCTTCCGCCGACGGCGCCGCATGTGTCGAGGACACCAGCACGATCAACGCGAGGGCGGCCGGCGAGAGGCATTTCCGGAGCAGGCGAATCACAGCGCTCATCCAGTTGCTTGTCGGAAGAAAACACCCGAATCTTGACGCTCGGGTTCCAAATTCACCCCCTCGGAATTATAAGCGAAGAGATGGCATTCAATCCCCGCCCCCCCGTTCGCGGACTTCCGCGCCACGTGAGAGAACGCGCCCAAAACAGCGCGCTCTATTTCGTGCTGTTCCTGGGGCTCCTCGCGCTCACCGTGGGCGTCTACCGGGGCGGCCTGCACCTCGTGCAGCTCAAGGCTGAGGAGCTGACGCTCGGAGACCTTCCCGGAGCGCTGACACTATCTCTGTTCCGGGTGATCGTCAGTTATCTTGCATCGCTCGTCTTTGCCTTCGTCCTCGGACTCACGGCAGCCCGCAGCCAGCTGGGCGAACGCATCATCCTGCCTCTGCTTGATACGCTGCAATCCGTGCCGCAGGTGGGATTCTTTCCGGCGGCGATCTCGTTCTTCATCGGAGCAACTTCGGGCCATCGAATCGGCATCGAGCTCGCCAGCATCTTCCTGATCTTCACGAGCCAGGCCTGGAACATGGCCTTCGCCGTTTACGAAGCCACCAAGACGATTCCGCAGGACAACTTTGATGCCGTGACGAGCTTTGGAGTGACGGGCTCGCAGCGCTTCTGGCGTCTCTACGCCCCGGCCTGCGTTCCGCGCCTCGTCTACAACAGCATCCTGTCGTGGTCGAACGGCTGGTACTTTCTCGTTGCCTGCGAAATCATCGCGGTCGGCCTGATCCAGTACAATCTCCCCGGAATCGGAAGCTTCCTGTCGCGCGCTGCAGAGGCCAATCAGATGAATCTGGTCGGCTGGGGACTCGCGTCCCTGACGGCGCTGATTCTCACGTTCGACTTCCTCTTCTGGCGGCCGCTCTCGATCTGGTCGGAGAGATTCCGACAGGAAACTTCGAGTTCGACTCCCGATGCAGACGCCCTGAGAAATCCCGAGTGGGTGCGCGAGCTCACGTTCAAGCTGAAGCCCGCGGGCCATGCCTTGAATCTCATGCTCCGCGCGCTGCTCTTTCCCCTCTCCTGGATCACAAGAGAGATCTTCCTGCCGCTATTCTGGGATCTTCCTGCAGCCACCTTCTCGTGGATCGGTGAGTCGCTGTATCGAAGGGTCGCTCTGCCGAGCTACGAGCGTTACGCGCGCCTGACGGCTGGCGCGAAGTGGGTACGAAGCCTGATCCTGGGAACAATTGGCATCCTCCTCGGACTGGTCGCGGCACTGCTGCTGGTGCGCTGGCTTTCGCCGCCATGGCCGCCGATCGTTCGTGAAATTCCACTGGCCGTGCTCTCTTCCACGCTTCGACTCATCGTCGCTCTGGCCATCTCGATTGCGGGTACGATTCCGATCGTACTCCTGTCTTGGGACCGTCCACGCCTTCGCCAGACCTTCACGACGATCGCCCAGATCGGCGCAAGCCTTCCCGCCGTCGCGCTATTTCCGCTGATCGTTCTCGTCGCCGTGAGGAAGGTCGGCGGCGGAATGGAGATGGCCAGCATCGCGCTCGTGCTCACCGGAATGTTCTGGTACCCGCTTTTCAACTGCCTGGGCGGTGCCGCCACGATCCCCGCAGACCTCATCGAAGCCATGAAGGCGCTCGGACTCACTCGGGTGCAGCTCTGGAAGCGGCTGGTCATCCCTGCAATCAGCCCTGCTCTCGTCACGGGGGCGATCACCGCCTGGGGTGGCGGCTGGAATGCGCTGGTCGTCTCAGAATACGTCAAACTGCAGGGAGAAACCTTCCAAGTACGCGGACTCGGCAGCCTGCTGGACCGCGCAGTCTATGACCTTGGCGACAACCAGGCGATCACCCTGTGCGTGGCCGCCATGGTGGGCTGGATCCTGATCGTGAATGCATTTGTCTGGAAACCCATTTACCGATCGACGGTCGATCGATACAAGTTTGAGGCATAATGACGTCCGGACAGATCCTCTTCGAACTTGAAAACCTCACGCACCGGTTCCGGCTGCCCCAGGGCGATGTCACCGTGCTTCAGGACGTCTCGTTCAAGGCGCGTGAAGGCGAATTCATCGCGATAGTCGGCCCCTCCGGCGCGGGCAAAAGCACCATTCTTCGCATCATCAACGGACTCCTGCGCCCGAGCGAGGGGCACGTGCTGTATAAAGGAAAGCCTCTCACTTCGACCAACCTGGAGGCCGCCATGGTCTTCCAGAGCTTCGCACTCCTGCCCTGGCTGACGGTGGCAGAGAACATCGAACTGGGCCTCGAGCCCCGAGGACTCGATGTCGCAATGCAGCGCAAACGTGCTGCAATGTATATCGCCAAAGTGGGCCTGGAAGGCTATGAAGAGGCCTATCCGCGAGAGCTTTCTGGTGGAATGAAACAGCGCGTGGGCCTCGCTCGAGCGCTGGCAGTCGAACCTGAAATTCTCCTGATGGATGAGCCCTTTTCCTCCCTCGATGCCCTGACCTCGATCAACCTTCGTGACGAGCTGCTGGATATCTGGGCGGATCGTGACTTTCCGGTCAACACAGTGGTGATGGTCACCCACCTGATCGAGGAAGCCATCGAGCTGGCCGACCGAGTGTTGGTTCTCTCGAGCAAGCCAGGACAGATCGCAGGAGACCTGACGATCGACCTGCCGCGACCCCGGCGCAAAAGGGACAAGGCTTTCAGTGAGTACGTCGACAAGATCTTCTCGCTGATTGCGTAAAGGAACGAACAGACACTGTATGGACAAACCTGGCGGAACAAAGACTCTCGAAACTCTTCCTCAAATCGGAATCAGTGAAATTCTGGGGCTCGTCGAGCTCCTGATTTCCAAGGGCGGGCGCGAAGACATTTACAAGCTCGCCAGCGAACTGCAGATGGAGTTCGGAGAGACGCTCGCCGTCATCCGTGCTGCCGAGCTCCTCGGCGTCGTCCACACTCCCGGAGGTGACGTCGAAGTGACCGAAGTCGGAAACAGGGTTTCCGAAGCCGGCATCAGTGATCGCAAGTCGATCATCCATGACCAGCTGATGACCGTTCCGCTGTTCAAGACCCTGGTTCAGTACCTGAACGAGAACGAAGACCACGAGGCGCTTCGAGACGAAGTTCTCGAAAAGCTGGCAGAGCTCATTCCCAACGAGAATGCCGAGCAGACCTTCCTCATGCTCGTGAACTGGGGTCGTTACGCCGAGCTCTTCGGGTACAATGACGACAGCGAAACCTTCTACCTCGACCTCGAGCAGAACTGATCTGGGCGTGGCGCGAGCCATGCCTTTCTGATCCGGCTCGCGCCGGATGAGCTGCCCGCCTCAGCATTCGCCCGTCCTTTGCAAGTCAATGGCCCATGCTCGTGCTCTGGGCCATTGATGCCATTCGTGAACCGGGAACCCTGATGGATCACTCTGCGGCCGTGCTCGAAAACTGGGCCTCGCGGATGTCGATCGCGATCGAGCCGGTCTACGTTCTCAGCCCATCGCAAATGGACCTCAGCTTGACTCCCGAGGGTGGCGGCCTGCCCACCGGAATGGAGCCCCAGCATCGGATCGCCGCAGAGAAGGCGCTTGCCCAGATCGTCGATCGGCATTCCCTGCGACGACCGGCACTTGCCCGTGCGCTGATGCACCCCGTCGTCCTGATGGAACGTCGATCGCGGGTCCGGTCATCCGTGGAAGCTCTCGAAAGTTACGCCAAATCTCGCAGCGCCCAGCTGGTAGCCACTCCTACGCACGGCAGGCACGGTGCCGCCCGATTTCTTCTCGGCAGTTTTGCCGAGACACTCCTCTTGAGGGCTCAGGTTCCGACACTCGCCATCGGCCCTGGCGTGGAGGAGGTTCGTGGCCTCGATCGAATCCTCTTTGCCACGGACTTCGCGCGCGGTTCGAAGCAGGTGTTTCGTCGAGTAATCGACTTCGCGCGTGAACTTCGTTCGAAGGTATGGCTTTACCACTCGGTACCGAACCTCGTGGAGCCGATCTTCCAGTCGGGAGCGTACCTGTTCACCGGCGCCTGGATTCCCGCCCGCAATTACTTCAATGACGAAGTCCAGGAGCGCTACCGCCGTGGAAACGGCTGGGCCCGCTGGGCGCGAAACCAGGGCATCGAATGCGAGTTCATCATGGATGAAACCATGGGCAGCATTTCCGACCACGTGCTCGAACTGATCGAGCGCGAGAAGATCGGCCTCGTTACCATGGCTTCTCGAAGCGGCCCAGTCTCGTCCGCCCTCTTGGGCAGCATCACCCGCCAGGTGATCCGGGGCGCGACGTGCCCCGTCTGGGTGATCCAGCCAGGTAACCCGAAAATCGCGGAAGAAAAACCCCGTGCCCTCGCCGGCTGATTGGGGGTAGTATCGAGGCTCTTATGAGCCGCAAATTTGACGTCTCTTTCGAGGATATCCGAAAGGCGCAGGCAGTGCTCTCGCAGCACATCGAACCTTCGCCCTTGCTCCATAATACCTGGCTCTCCGAGACGTTTGGCTGCGAGATCTACCTCAAGCTCGAAAACATGCAGCCGATCGGCTCCTTCAAGATCCGCGGCGCGACCTATCGCGTCTCGCAGCTCACGGCCGAAGAGCGCTCTCGCGGAGTCATCGCCGCCAGCGCCGGAAATCACGCGCAGGGGGTTGCCTGGGGTTCCAAACTCCTCGGAGTCTCGGCCAAGATCGTGATGCCGAAAACCGCTCCGCTCGTGAAGATCCAGAACACGCAAGCGCTCGGCGCGGAAGTCATCCTCGCAGGCGAAAACTACGACGAGGCCTACGCCCACGCGCAGTCGCTCGTGGCACAGGAAGGGCGCGTCTACATTCCCGCATTCGAAGACCCGATGGTGATCGCGGGACAGGGCGTGACCGGACTCGAAATTCTCGAGCAACTTCCGGAAACCGATGTGGTCGTGAGTTCGATGGGCGGTGGCGGGCTCATGGCTGGAGTGTCGATCGTGTTCGAAAAGCTCAAGCCCGGGGCGCAGCTCATCGGAGTCCAGGCGACCGGTGCGCCCTCGCTGGTTCGCTCCATCCGTGCAGGACATGTCCAGTCTGCAGGACCGGTCAACACCTTCGCCGACGGCATCGCGGTGGGCACGGCGAGCGAAACCATGCGCGACCTGATCAGCGCGCGCGTCAGCAGGCTCGTGGAAGTCGATGACGAGACCACGGCCGCCGCGATTCTGACTCTTCTGGAAAAGGCGAAGACTGTGGCCGAAGGTTCCGGGGCGATCGCACTCGGAGCGCTGGAACAGCTTCGTAATGAAATCCGAGGAAAGAAAGTTGTCCTGATCATCAGCGGCGGAAACATCGATGTGAACGTGCTCTCGCGGATCATCGACCGGGGCATGATCCTAAAAGGACGCCGACTGAGGATGAACGTCGTGATCTCGGATCGTCCCGGCAGCCTCGCGCGGCTAACTCAGCTCCTCGCCCTGCAGGGTGCGAACATTCTCCAGGCGATCCATGATCGTGATGAGCCGTCGACCCGGATCGACGAGACCGAAGTCGCGCTCACGCTGGAAACGCGCGGACCAGAACACAGCAGGACGATCATCGAAGAGCTCGAAAAGAAAGTGGTCCGGCTGGAGCTGGTGCACTAGACCTTCGGAAATCCGCTCAGCTGACGCTCCTGAATGGCGGCTTCAGGAATGCCTCCAACGACCTCACTGGCCAGGAGATCTCCACGCGACCAGAGCTGTCGGCCCACGAACTTGCGAAAGAGCAGCTCGAGTTCCTGCTGTACCGTCGGACCCTCGATCACGCCCAGGATCCGCGCCACAGCCTCGAAGGTACAGACAAACTCCGGGTGCGGCTCGCGACGAAGGCGGTATTCGGACGGGGGACCAGGCGGCAGAGTCACGCGAATCACGTTCTTCAGCGCGGGCTCTCGTCGTCCCACGCGCCTGGCCTGTCGCCAGCTGCCGTCCGGGACCAGCAGCGTGAATCTTTCCTGGGAATCAACGGAGAGGCGGCGCTCCAGCCAGGACGAATCCACCACCTGCGCTTCGGGCTCAGGAAAAAGCAGCAGCGGCGTTCTTTTTTCCGTGAACAGTTCCGCAGGCGACAACCACGGTTCCTCGCGCCCCGGGGCAAACGCCCCCGCCTCTTCGGGCTTCCAGCCGCGCCACAAGACCCTCGAACCCGGAATCAGCTCACAGGCAAGCAGCCCCGTGTTGGTCGTCGTATTACCCTCGTAGCGATGGATGAGGAGCCGAAGTTCCGTTTTGAGGCCGGAGAACTGAGGAAATTCAGAACACAGGCACAGCGTGGGCCGTAGTCGGCAGCGCGGACAACGGCTCTGGAGTTTGTCGATCAAGCGGCTCACGAAGGATCCCGGGAAGAAGGGGCGTCAAAATGGCGACTCCGGCAGGAATCGAACCTGCGACCTCATGCTTAGAAGGCACGTGCTCTATCCAACTGAGCTACGGAGTCACCTGAAGACAGGGGTAGCACAGGTCCGACACCTTGTTCCAGAGCGTGCTAAACTGAAGGCATGGCACCGGTCTACGAATACGCCTGCGAGTCGTGCAAACACCGCTTCGAGGAGAGAGTATCGAGCCACCTCTCCTCCGCTCCGCCCTGTCCGAAATGCGGAAAGGAATCGTGCAACAAGCAGGTGTCGCGTTTTGCAGTGGGAGGCCAGGGCGACCTCCGCGAAAGCACCCTTCATGGCTGCCATGGCACCTGGGATTCAGGCGGGTCGGGACATGGACACGGCGGAGGCTGTGGGTCCTGCGACTAGGGCGAGGAAAACCTCGATGACCCGGTCCACCTCAGACTGGCTGGAAACGTACCAATCGGCCGCAGAACTCCCGCTTTCACCCACGCGAATGCCCAGAAATGCCTCTCCTGCCGCCTTGCGAAAGACATCCTCGTCAGTCTCCTCGTCTCCGAGGTACACCAGATGCGTTCGGCGGGCCGCATCCCGAAGCCCGAGAACTGCGTCGCCCTTATCCGAAAGATGGCGAGGAATGACACTCAGGCTTTGGATGCCCGGAATCATCCTGAAATTTCCGCTCTCTGCGGCGATGCGCCTCACCTCCTGCCCCCATTTTCGAACGAGCTCAGGATCCACTCCTCGCCAATGAAAAGTCAGAGAAAGCCGCTTGTTCTCAATGACGTGAGCCGGCATGGCCTGGAGCAGCTCGATCTTCGACAACTCGCCCAAAAACTGCTTCACATCCTCAGCGGCAAGAACCGCGCGCTGACGATAGGAGTCGTCGGAGTCATCCGGACTCTCTCCACCGTGATTTCCCGCAAGGATCACCCGATCCATCCCGCGAAATCTCTCCGTCAGATCTGATAGACGCCTCCCGGAGACCACACCCACCGGAATCCATTGGCTGAGGCGTCCCACGAGAGCGCGCGTCAGATCCGACGCGTGCACCTCATCGCGATTGGAGGAGATCGACGCCAGGGTACCGTCAAAATCGAAGACCACCAGGGGACGATGCGAGAAGAAGCTGCGAATGTGATTGAGGCCGAGCGGTGAAAGAATGTCCTGCATGCCGGCTTGCTCAAGCAAGATTGGTGCTCTCGGACAGACTCGAACTGTCACGCCTTGCGGCACTGGTTCCTAAGACCAGCGTGTCTACCAATTCCACCACGAGAGCGCGTGTGACCTGCTCCAAGGTTTAGCACAGGCAGCCGGTCACTCCAGCCCAAACTGCTCAGGCGGCACTGCTGCCGGAGCCCTGGCCCGTTCCTGAGCCTGACTGGAGACGCCCCAGTTCCTGCTTCAGTCGCTCGACCTCGATCTTTTGCTCCTGCAGCACCAGTTCGAGCTGCTCGCTCTTCTGTCTCTGGTGCATGGCTACACGCTGGGCGATCTCGAGGTTCTTCCGGACCTCCTCCGGTGGCGATGAAGACTTCTGCCGTTTCAGCTCTTCGATCTGGCGCGCCTGCCTCTCGACCTGCCGCTCGAGTTCCGCGTGCTGGGCCAGCGGAACTGATTGCTTGCGCTGGTCCAGTGCCTGCGCCAGCTTCGACTGCAGCTCCTCGACCCGGAACTTCAATGACTCCGACTCGCTTCGAACAGTCTGCAGGAGCTTTTGGGCCTGATTGTATTTGTATTTCATGGCGGTTTCATCACCGGAGCCTGTGCCGAGCTTTGCCCTCTCCAGCGAGATCTGCAGCTTGGCAACCTGCTCCTTCATCCGCATCATGCCCAGAGTCTTCACCCGGATGGCTTCATCTCGCTCGCGGATGCTCTGCTGCAGGGAATTTTCACGATTCTTGAACTCGAGTTCCTTCACGCGAACAGAGTTGGAAAGCCGGCGTGAGGCCTCGATGATCCGACTCCGCTCGGCGCTCAGTTCCGCCATCATCCCTTCAATCCACCGCTCTACGCGGGGATTCTTCGCCTCGGATTTGATGCCCGCCACCTCACGCATCGCACGCCCGAGCGCACCTTCACCCAGATCCTTCTCAAGCTCGCGGGCGGCGGTCGAAATCTCGGCAACCACTGAAGAACGCTCGTGCTCCCCGGCCTCCTGAGCAGCTGCCCCCACGCCTGCGGCCGTGGGCTCATCCTTCTCCTGCGTCGATGCCAAATCCGATGCCGAATCCGATGCCGGAGAAACCCACTTCAGGAGCTTCGAAAAAAGCCCTCGTTTGCGGTTTTCCACGGGTGAAGTGGCGGTAACCAGCTCGTCGACGGAAGGCTGTTCCGAGTCCGAGCCACTCACGGTGACCGCTGTTTCGTCGGAGACGGCCAATGGAGAGCCGGCAATGCGGACCTCCGAAGACTCCTCCAGCGCCATCTGACGCCCTCGGATGCGCCGGACCAGCTCTTCTGCGGTCCGGGCCTGATGCACCAGCACCTCGCCCGTCACCGGTGATTCGGCTCCGGACTCGGAGGAACGTTTCAGTAGCTGGGAATAATCCAGGTCACCGAGGGCCGTGTATTCGGCTGCTTCGGGAGACGCTGCAGGCTCACCGGCCAGGATCACCACTTCCAGCGGAGCAGGCTCGCGGGCCTGCCGACGCCCCCACCGCACCAGCGCGCAAATCTCGACCCGATGGAGCGCAGGCTGCCCTTTGAGGATCACATGGTCGGCATTCCTGCAGAAGGCCAGCAGAAGCTCATCGAGAGGCGAGACCGCCACTCCCGACATCACCCTGCCGGAAAGTCCATCCCAAGCCATCCCCGTGCCTTCCGGTAGCTCAAAGCAGAAGGAAAGAGCGAAGTGCATCCCATCCATCCCGCATTCAAATTGGATCGGCGACAGGGTTTCAAAGACTCGACTTGCTCCGAGAACGCCGAAAAGCACGAGCGCATGAAGTGAGAACTCATCCGGTCCGGAATCCCGGAGACGAGCCGCCACCAGGTCCGCGGCACGGCCCAGTCCACCCGCATCGTAGAACACCTCATGAAAAACCTTCGCATCAGAAGCGAGCAGGCCCGAAACCCCGAACGATTCCACGGAACGAATGGAGGCTGGAGGCTGCCGATTCATGCCGCCAGGTCCTCCATCAGGCCGTTTTCGCCGATCACCGAAGGAGCTTCCTGGTTCTCGGACACCAGCTGATCCAGCAGACGCAGGGATCGCGACTCCAGCTTGCGACGGACCACTCCGCCGCTCAGCTCTGACAGGTGCATTCCTCGCTGTGGAATTCGTTGATCCAAAACGGATTGGAGCCAGCTCGGATCCGCGCCTCGATACGAAGCCCGGCCACCCGTTGCAGCAGCTTCAAAAACGCAGTCGCGAAGGCCTCGAATCCAGACACCGTCAAGAAAGTCGAGATGCAGCGCCTGCCATACAGCCCAGGCCGCCTTCAGCACGGCCTGCTCATAGCCCTCCTGGCTGGCTTCTCGAGCCTGTATGGCCGACTCTGCAGGAAGAGGCCCGCAAAGCTCGGTCACGAATGCGGAGACGAAGAAAGGCTCGATCGTGGCTTCAGGAGACCAGATGCGTGCGGTGAGACGCAGGAATGCATCCGAAGTCTCAAACGGCGCTGGCCGCAGTCCATGACCCTGGCTCGCCCCGAAGAGCAGTCCGAGCAGCGAGCGCGCGATGGTTCGGTAAGGCAGCACCTCGCGGATAAAGGGTGGATAATAGAAGTTCTCGAAGCTGCGGAGGCGCTCCAGTTCGGCAGGAGACAGGAAGTCCAGAGGTGCCTTCACTGCGAGAAACTTCTCGTTGCTCGTCATCAGGACGTAAAGCGGTGCCGGAAGCGGAGCGTACGGCTGCACCGAATCGATCGGGCAGACCCGCATCTCCGATGCTTGCTCGAGTGGCAGCTTTTTACGAGTGAAGTCCATGTTCCGCTCTACGCACCTTCTCCAAGGACGTATCGGAGATCGACTTCGCTTGATTGAGCCGAACTGGAAAAATGACCCGTCAAGAATCCGTCAGTTCACGAATTCGGCAGGAAACAGCGGTACTGGTGTGTCCCGGCCGACTGCGGTTCGGGATAATCGGCCCTGCACTGGTCCTGCGCCTTCGAACAGCGAGGATGGAAATGGCAGCCCTGCGGGGGATTCAGCGGAGACGGCACGTCTCCGCGGAGCATGATCCGGTTCTTGCGATAGGTTGGATCAGGAATCGGAATCGCCGACAGCAGCGCCTGCGTGTAGGGATGCTTCGGATTCGCGTAGAGTTCCTCGGCCTGCGCCAGCTCCACCATTCGTCCCAGATACATGACGGCGACGCGGTTGGAGATGTGCTCCACGACCTTCAAGTCATGGGCAATGAACAGGTACGTGAGTCCCAATTCCTTCTGCAAGTCCTGCATCAGGTTGATGATCTGCGCCTGGATGGAGACATCGAGCGCCGAAACCGGCTCGTCACACACGATGAATTCCGGTTCGACGGCCAGGGCCCGCGCAATGCATACGCGCTGGCGCTGGCCTCCCGAGAACTCATGCGGATACCGGTTCAACGACTCTCGGCGAAGGCCACAAAGATCCAGCAGACGGTGAATCTTCTCGAGCCGCTCCTGTCGATTGGAGGCAAGGCCGTGGATTTCGATCGGCTCCGAGAGGATCTCGTCGACTGTCATCCGTGGATTGAGCGAAGCAAATGGATCCTGAAAGATGATCTGCATCTGTCGACGCAGCCTGCGTAGCCGACCCTGATCCAGCTTCGTGACATCCTGGCCCTTGAACAGCACCTGCCCCGAGGTCGGCTCGATCAGCCGAAGGATGCAGCGGCCCAGCGTGGACTTGCCGCAACCGGATTCACCCACAAGACCGAGCGTCTCACCACGCGCGATCGTGAAGCTCACGTCGGATACCGCCTGCACGGCTCCAACCTCGCGACCCAGCAGTCCCCCGCGGATCGGAAAACGCTTCACGAGATTCTTCACTTCCAGGAGCGGAGCGCCCGCTGAATTCAGCGATGTCATCAGAGGTCCCTCACACAACGAATCTGGTGGTTCGAGCCGATCGAGCGCAGCTCAGGTTCGCTGCCCTTGCACGACTCCGTCACGAACGAGCAGCGTTCCTGGAAACGACAGCCCTGGGGCAGCTCGAGCAGGTTCGGGACGATGCCTGGAATGGCCTCCAGCCGTGACTTCTTCATCTTGCCGGTAGGATCCTTGCTCAGCGTCGGAATGCTGTTCAGAAGCGCGCGCGTGTAAGGCATCTTCGGATTCTTGAAGAGCTCGACGACCGGAGCGTGCTCCACCACGCGGCCGGCATACATCACGGCTACGTCATCGGCCATTTCGGCCACGACGCCGAGGTCATGGGTGATCAGGATCAATCCGAGCCCAACCTTCTGCTGGAGATCGCGAAGCAGGTCGAGAATCTGTGCCTGGATCGTCACGTCCAGCGCGGTTGTCGGCTCATCGGCAATCAGCACCTGCGGATTGCAGGACAGGGCCATCGCAATCATCACTCGCTGGCGCATGCCGCCTGAGAGCTGGTGGGGGTAATCATCGACGCGCTTTTCAGGAGCGGGAATGCCCACGAGCTGCAGCATCTCAATCGCCTTTGCCCGGGCGTCGCGTGCACCAAGCTTCTGGTGCAGCATCACGGCTTCGATGATCTGGTTGCCGACCGTGTAGACCGGATTGAGCGAGGTCATCGGTTCCTGGAAGACCATCGAGATCTCGTTGCCCCGGATCTTCCTCATGTCATCCTCGGAAAGCTGCAACAGGTTCCTGCCCTGGTACAGGATCTCTCCACCGATGATCCGGCCCGGAGGAGACGGAATGAGCCGCATGATCGACAGGCTCGTCACGCTCTTTCCACAGCCGGATTCACCCACGATGCCGAGCGTCTTGCCCTTGAAAACCGAAAAGCTGACATCGTCGACGGCGCGCACTTCACCACCTTCGGTGAAGAACGAAGTCCGGAGGTTTTTCACATCCAGGAGCAGGTCTGTAGTCGCGGTCATGAGTTCCATCCTATAGCGTCATTTAGAGCTGGAATCGAGCTTCCTCAGCTCATCCGTGTCGTGCCAGGCAAAGTCCTGCCAGTTGAGTCCGACGATTCCCGGGCGCACCAGCCAGTATTGAAAGCGATGGACGAGGAATGCAGCGGGCGCCTCGCGATTCAGGATTGCTGCCGCCTCTGCCACCGAAGCCGCTCGCCTCGACGAGGCAGGCAGCCGCGCGGCCGAAAGTGCCTGACGATAGGCACCCAGCGCGGATACAGGTGCGGGAATTTCCGGAAGCCCCTTCTCGGGATCAAAAATTTCCAGATGGGTGACCGGTCCTGGAAGGTCGGCGACCCAGGTCACCGGCCAGAAATGGACGCTTCCATCCTGGATTCCAGCCCTCCGGCGAGCCTCGTCCATGATGACCACCGATGCGCGAATACCGAGGAGCTCCCAGCGCGCGGCAACCGCCCGACAGAGCTCTTCTTCCACGGGATGCGGCAGGCAGCCCATGCGAAAGTCCGGCAGTCCACGCCCGTGGGGATGGCCGTTGAATCCGAGCAGGTCCTGCGAAGGAGCCAGGTCACCCGACCGAGGAATACGCGGGTCACCCGTGAAATATCCGGCAACTCCCGGCGGAATGGCCGAATAAGCCTCCATCGCACGCCCGGCAAAAACACCTTCGCTGATCACCCCACCAAAGAGCGCCCGCGCCAGCGCCTGGCGAACCCCTCGCTTCGCGCCGAGGATCGGATGTTTCATCTGAAATCCAATGAACACCAGGTCGGCGCGTTGAATCTTCTGCAGCTGGAACCCGTGTTCGCGCCACTTCTCAGCCAACTCGCCGTCACCACGAAGCACCGTCGACTGCAGATCACGCGGCAGCTCGATCAAATCGAGAGAACCTCGAACGAGAAGATCCCAGTCGCGATAGCCATCGCGCGAGGTATCCGCTTCGATGGCACGGAGCGCACCGACACGATCGGCGCTTTTCCAGCGAATCGTCCCGGTTCGCGATCCGGAGAACTGATAAGTTCCGCTTCCAACGGGCTCGTCGGCGACTTTCCACTTCCGTTTGAGAATCTCATCCACCGGAAGCACCGACGCCGCAGGATGCCCGAGAAAGTAGGCAAATTCCTGGTCGGCCTGTCGCAGCAGAACCGTGGCCTTCAACCCAGAGCACGAGAGCCCTCGAGGAAAAGACTGATAGGCGGAGTCGCCGCTCTTCGATGCGGCTGCCGACCATTCGCGAAATCCCGCGATGCGAGTCGACAGGTATTGCAGCCAGTGCGAACCCACTCGCGGATCACCGTGGCGCAGGATGGATTTGACCCAGTCACATGCCGTCAGCTCGCGTGTGTCGTTCTCGAAGATCCGGCTGTCGTGGAACTGGAGCCCGGGACGAAACTCCAGATCGAGGCGCCTGCCCTGGTCGGAGACGCTCGGAGCCTTCTTGAGGATCCACGGACGCGCCACCACGTTTCCCATGGCACGCTCCAGGCGCATCGGCGTCTGGTACGCACGCGCGGCTTCGCGCACCGAAACATGATCGGTTGCTGCGGCGGGATCCAGCGTTTGAACCGGACCCGAGCGGTACCGGAAGACCGGACGTGAATCCACGAACCGGCACGAGGACATGCTGAATGAAAGCACCAGGACGAGGGGCAATGCGACATTCGGGTTCATGTTCACTGAATCTTGCGATCCTTCCAGCGAACCTTCACCTGTCCTGAGCTCGAGCTGGCCTCCCAACGACGAGCCCAGCCCTCGGAAGGATCAGGATCATCCCTCGTGACCTCGAGTATTTTTCCGTGCTCCTTCTGCCAGAAGACGGATTCCACCCAGGGCTTGAGATTCCACCTGCGAAATTTGAACTTCCACAGAACCTGTCCCGAGTCGGACCGGCCCTCGAGCTCCGATTCGGAAAGCCAGCGCCAGCGGATCACGGCCAGGTCCTGCTCGCTTGGACACGGAAACCGGTCGAGGAAAAGCTGCGACGCCCAATCCAGCGGAATGCCTCCCCAGGAGGTGGCCTTCCGGTTGACCGAACCCTGCTTCGGCGTCTCCACCTTGAAATGATTGCCGTGGATTTCAATGAGTGCCGCCCGAGCGCCGAGGAGCTGGGTCACTTCGAGGCGCAGCTCGAGAGGCTCGTCAGGACGGGCCCTTGCCTGAACTGTTGCTGGAAACTGGCCCGAGGCCTCCTTCGACTTTGCCTTCATCCAGACTGATCCGATGACTTCGCGAGGAGCTCCGGCCAAAGCGCAAACTCCCTTCAGGAGCTCTGCTGGGTCATCACGCTCCGAACGAGTGGGAGCACTGGAGCAGGAGGAGAGAAGCAGGCACGCGAGCACCGAACCTGAGAACGCCAGAGATCGAAGTTGCATCCTACGATTCTAGACCAAGTGACCGGAAGATTTCCGATCAATTCTTCCTCTGAGCCGCTGCGGGCTGGCGAACTCCCGGCACCCGCCCTCCGGCACGAGCCACTTCCGTCTTGAGCGCCTCGAGTTTTGCGACGAGCTTCTGACGGTCTTCGGCTTTATCGGTTAGTCGGGCAGCTTCAGCGTACAGGCGCATGGCCCGATCGGCAAAACCGGTGCGGACGTAGACGTCCCCCAGATGCTCGAGCACGGTCGGCTCATCCGGCTTGAGCTTGGCTGCACGCTCGAGCTGCACGACCGACTCGCGGATTTTTCCGGTATTGAACAAGTACCAGCCCCAGCTGTCGACGATGTAGCCGTTATCTGGACGTAGCTTCAGGGCGTGCTTCAGGTAACGCTCGGCGTCCTGCATCCGGAAGCCCCGAATCGTGTAGGTGTAGCCGAGGTAATTCAGGGCCTCGGCATGGTCCGGGTTCATCTTCACGATGGCTTCCATGTGCACGATGCCATCGTCCACGCGTCCCTCGCGGTCGTAGAGGCTGCCGAGATAGTACCGGACGCGCTCTTCTTCTGGAAAAAGCTCCACTGCCTTTTCGAGCGTCGACATGGCCGACCGGATGTCCTTCAACTCGTCATCGAGGCTGGCCTGATACAGGTAGAGATTCACGAGCCGTGGAGCCTTCGAGATCGCCTCGACCACGATCCTGCGGGCTGCTGCAACATCACCGCCCTGCTTCTGGATGAAGGCCAGGTGAATGCGCGCATCACCATAAACCTTCGAATCGGGGGTGATTCGCGCAAGTACCTCAGTGGCCTTGTCGAGCCTGCCCTGCTCTTCGTAGATATTTCCGAGGTAATAGAGCACTCGATCCGAATCCGGCGACTTGGCCAGAACCAGTTCAAAAGTCTCCACGGCCTTGTCGAGCTGCTTCATTTCCATCTGGACCAGCCCGAGCTTCACGCGGGCATTGAGATCCTCGGGATCGGCCAGGGCAATGGATTCGAGATAGGGTTCCGCTTCGGCGTATTTTTCGTCCTTCAGCAGGATTGTCGACAGGCGATGCGCGGCCGCCAGCTCCTGCGTGGCCTCGAAGGCCTCACGATAGACCTTCCGAGCTTCTGCGTTGCGGCCCTTCTCCTCGTAGAGGAAGCCGAGACCGAGATACGCCTGGGCGAAGCCGGACTTGAGCTCGATGGCTCGACGATACGCATCGATCGCGTCCTTGGTGCGGTCTAGGGTACGAGCGCTGCGAGCGACATAGAACCACGCCAGATGAGACTCTGGATTCTTCTTCAGAAGCTGCCTGAGGGTGACCAGCGACTGCTCGACCTTGCCCTGTTCAAACTGGACCTGGCTCTTGAACAAATGGGCTTCTTCATGGGCAGGCTCCAGCTTGACGACGCGATCATACTCCTCGATCGCCACCTCAGCCTGACGACCGGCCGAGTAAATTCCAGCCAGCATCATCCGGGCGTCGACCAGCTTAGGGTCAAGCTCGACGGCCTTTTTGGCAAACTCTAGGGCTTGGGCCACATCTCCCTTCCGAACCCATTCGGCAGCCAGGCGGGTGTGCACCCAGGCCGACTTCGGATCGTAGATGAGCGTCAGGCGGTACTCTTCAATGGCTCGATCAATTTGCCCTTCAACGGAGTATGCCTGCGCCAAACTATAATGATATTCAGCACTTGACTCTTTATGCAGGGGCTTCAGCTCGGTTTCGGTGCCGACCGCCTCAGCGGCTGGAGCTACCGGCGGGCTGACGAGCGGCACCTCCGCTCTTTGGATCGGCGCTCCTGCGCAGGACGCAAGATGCAACGCCAGGCAACTCAGAATCGTGCAACGAGGCAGGGTTTTGACACTCATGGCCATTAGAAATTCCCCTTCACTAGTGTCCACATCGACTTTTTTGGGCTGAAGCTTGACGAGTTCCGCCCTTTTTGGGGTGATTGGGGCGGGTTTCGGAGCAGCGAGCTGCTTGGAACACCCCGTGCACTAGGCCGGCTGCGGCGCCGGTCGAATCACGATTCGCTTCGGTGCTGGTGTGGACCAATTTTCAGGGAGGGGCCCTGTTGACTTTGGCACACCGAGTTGTTAACTGCCTGCGAAAGAGGTAATGACACATCGTGCCAACCCACCAGAAGGGGAGGAATTGGCACCTCTGTCGTCAGGAGTGGCCTCTCAGGTTTTTTTAGGGGGAAACAATGAAAGAGACGATGAAGGAAATGAAGATCATCAAGCGCTACCAGAACCGCAAGCTCTATGACACGCACGAGTCGAGCTATGTGACGCTGGACGAGATTGCCAAGATGATCAAGGCCGGTGAAGACCTCCGCGTCATCGACAACAAGACGAAGAACGACATCACCGCTTCGACCCTCACGCAGCTTCTGTATGAAAGCGAGAAGAAGGCCAAGACCCAGCCGTCGGTGGAGCTCCTCAAGGAAATCATCCGCCACGGCGATGGTTCCTTCTCGGGCTACATCCAGGCCAAGGTCAGCACTGAACTCGCCCGCTTCGACCAGGACATCTCGGCCTCGAACTCCAGCGCCGCGGCCGGTATCGGCCTGGGCGCCGGCATCGAGCGTGCTCCTTCGCTGAATCAGTAATCCGAAGTCAAAAAACCAACGGCCTTCCTCCCTTTTCTTTCCGGGAGGAAGGCCGTTAAACTTGAGAGCGTATGAAGCCAATCGCCTTCAGCGCTCTTTTTCTTTTTCCCCTGATCACCACTCCGATCTCCGCGCAAGCAGGAGAACTGGAGATGAACTCCCGCTGGTCCAAGACTCCGAGCTGGGCACGCAATGACGCGCCTCGAGCGGAACGCGAGGAAACGCAGGAACACCAGGAGCGAACGGACCAGGCGCCGAGCCGCGGACGACGTCCCACTGCCCTTCAGTCGCAGACACGGCTTTCTCCGTTCGTGCCGGGCTCCAGCAATGTTTCTCTGGATGTGGGCCAGGTCTTTTTGATGGGAGACCTCGGAGATCGCTTCGCAGATTCCATCGGATCTCGCCTGAGCTACACCTACGGCGTGAGCGACATGTTTTCGTTCAACTCGAGTTTCGGCTACTCACGCCATTCCGAGGGAGGCTTCTCGATGTCGAGCCTTCTTGCCGGGCTTCGGAGCAATCTCGCCTGGTACGACAAGGTCATTCCGTATGGCATTTTCGGAATGGGCTTCTATCGCCCGAGCTATCGAGAGGCGGATTACAGTGCCACGCTGTTCGGAGTCCATCTGGGTGCCGGCGTGAACCTGGAGCTGACCCCAGCACTCTTTTTCGGGGCATCCATGACTTTCCACGACACCTTCGGCACGGACCGCGCCCTGCCCTCTGGCGGCTCGCTTCCGGTTGGTGGAAGCTTCACGTCGTTCTTTCTCAGTGCTGGCGTGACTTTCTGATCATCTCTTCGAGCTGGCTTCCAGCCACAAGATAGTCCTGGTTGCAGAAATCGCAGCGGATCGAGGCGCTTCCATCCTCCGTCAGAATGCTTTGGAGTTCGTCCACACCGACGAGTGCCAACGCACGACTCACTCGCTCCCAGGAGCACTGGCATTCGAAAGCCAGCTGACGCTTCTCCAGCAGCATGAATGTCGAATTCTGGAAGATGGTGGAAAGCAGCTTCACCGGGTCGGCATCATCCTGTAGCTCGGCTGCAAGCGACTGGATGCCGTGGATCTGGCCCTCGACGAGGCGAACCTCCTCGCTCGTGGCTCCGGGCATGGCCTGCACCAGGAACCCTCCGGCGCCGATCACCTCGCCGGAATCATCCACGGTCACCGAGAGCCCGACAGCAGAGGGAATCTGCTCGCTCTGCAGCCAATAATACGTGAGGTCTTTTGCCAGATGTCCAGTCACCAGGGGCACGGTGCCGATATAAGGCTGATTGCTGCGATCGGTCTTGGTGCGGAGGACGGACATCAATCCCTCGCCCCATGGGCCCTGAGACGACACTGCGGAGATTTCGTTCGGGAGCACATAACCGCGAACATGGCCATTGGGATAAGCATCCACCAACGCCTGACGGGTCAGTCCCGTCGCCTGGATGTTCAGGTTCACTCGCTCCTCGCCTTTGGAGTTCGAAGCAATCAGGAGGGCGCCGATCACTGCCTCGCCGAGCTGAACCGCAGGAGCACCACGAAGCCCGTGCAGCCGGGCCATGGAGCGGACGAGTTCATGGGCCTGGATCGCCACGCCCCGAATACTGCCCTGCGAGGACAGGCACTTCACCCACTGATTGCTCGCGTTACTCGGAATCTTCTGCATCGACACCTGTCCTAACACACCGGCCTTCAAGCCGCATTGGTGATGCTCACTGCTCGCCCAAGGCACCGATCTCCTCTGGAATCAGGCACTTTTTCAGAGCCTCAATGGCCTCGGCCGAGATGGGCTCGGCTTCAAAGTCGCTCGCTCGTTCGGCGACCACTCCGGCAAAGACTCGCGCGCCCCGGGCGCTGTCCCCTTTCACCTTGCCGATGACGGCACCTTGGAAAGAATTCGCCCATTCCTCCCAGCTCAGCAGGTTCGCCCCGGGAATCACTGAAGCGTCCTGCTGACAACCTGCAAGGGCGAATGCCGCCTCGGTTCCTGCCGCCAAAAACTGTCGATTGACCGCCTGCTTCGAAAACTCGCCCACCATCTTCCCTGCCCTGGTTTTTCCCCAAGTGGCCAACTTTTCTGGAATGAAGGCCTGGCTTCTTCCCCAAAGGCTATCCAGGCCACGACTGGCCACCGCGGTCGTCAGGATGCGCACGACATGTTCCTGGGGAGCGGACGAAGTGTAGGCGAAATTCTCCGAAAAATGCGCTGGATCCCAGTCACCTTTCAGACCGGCTTCGAGGAACTCGCGACCCGCGGCCATCGTCTGCACCGAAGCATCAGTCGCGACAACCGTTCCCGCAAAGGCGGTCGAGCGCACCCCCGCCTTGACGACCGCTGCACTCGCCACGTTCTTCTTCAGCAAGGCGACTCCCGCTTTTTTCATGCTGGACTTGAGGACAGCCTTCACCGCCGTCGCTGCACCAACCGAAGCAATGGTCGTTCCTACGTCAAAAACAAACTCACCAGCCACCCACGCCAGCTCACGGTTGGTCTTCGAATCGATTCCTCGAGATATCACGCCAGCGGCTGCCCGATCTGTACGGATGTAATCGCGCGTTCCCCGCAGCTTCACGCAGTCCGCGACTTCAAAGCGCGCTCCTGAAAACGGAGCCACAACCTCCATGCTGTTCTTTTTCTGAGCAAGGGGCTCGGCCAGGCCGACCGATTGGCGCTGGCACTGCAGCCGAACCCAAGACTGATCCAGGTTGAACAGGGTGGAGTTGATCTCCTCCTCGCTGACGGCCTTTCGGTCCGTCTCGATTCGCTTCTGAAGTTCCCCAAGCTCTCCGAGCTTCTTCAGGTACTCTCCCTGCTCGCGCCTGATCGCCCCCGGGCTGCGAACCATCTCTTGATAAGTGGCCAACCCCAGTTTCTGAGCCATCCCCTTGCCGAGCTCCA
>CAMAQA010000001.1 GCA_945860415.1 Bacteriovorax stolpii | reverse complement strand
TGAAGCTGCATGTGCCCCTTCACGATTCCGACAGTGGCCAGAGCCTTGAGGGCTCCGAGATTCTGCACCAGGCCCACGGCAGCGCAGACTCGGGCCAGATCTTCGGCATGACAAATGTCGAGGATCTTGAGTGCCACGCGTGCCGTCGGGTGGACCTTCGTGACTCCGCCCACGGTGCCGACGGCCATCGGGAGCTCAATTCTGCCATGCAGGTCGTTGCCACTCATGGACCAGTCCGAAAGCGGCTGGTATCTGCCTGTGCGCGATGCATAAGCATGCGCTCCGGCTTCGACCGCACGCCAATCATTGCCCGTCGCAATCAGGATCGGATCGATGCCGTTCAGGATGCCCTTGTTGTGGGTGGTTGCCCGGTAAGGATCGGCCTTCGCAAAGATCGTGGCCTCTTCAATTCCTTTGCCTACTGCTGGATCGATATTGCGAACGACGACTTCAGCGACTGCAAGCTTTCCGTCCACGAGGTTCGACAGGATGCACAGGCCCACCTTTTCGCCCGTCATCTCCTCGATTCGAGGTTTTAGCGCCTCGCAGACCTGGTTGATGAGGTTTGCCCCCATCGCGTCGCACGGATCGCAAAGGAAATGCAGCACCAGCATCGCATTCGGAGAGCCATCGGGACGCTCGAGGGTTCGAATGGCAAGATCGCGCACACCGCCGCCGCGCGCCACGAGTCCGGGCACACAGGCATTTGCGAGCTCGATCAGCATTTCGCGACGCTCATGCAGGATATCGCGCGCGCGGACTGGATTCTTTACGCTCGGAAGCTGGACCTGGCCGATGATCAGATTGCCCTTCGTGTAGGTCGTGATGTGTCCGTTGCGGCCGATCCACTTGGCCGTGGCGCTGCAGGCCGCAATGATCGAAGTCTCTTCCACCGCCATCGGAATCAGGCGCTCGCGCCCGTCGATGCGGAAGTTTGTGGCAACCCCCATCGGAATTGGAAAAACGCCGATGACGTTTTCGATCAGGTGCTCGGCCACATCGAGTGAAAATGGAATCTCTCCCGAAAGGATCGCGAGGTCGGTCGAATCGAGATGACAGAAATCACCGACGAGCTCGAGGCGACGCGCGCGCGGAAGGCGATGAAATCCTTCAAACACGGACTTGGAATCATGAGCGTCCACGAGACCACACTCCTTCTTTTTTCCTGAGCTCGGCAGGCGTCGCGCAGCCCGTGCAGAACAACGCCACTCGGAGCTCAAATTCCTGCTGCTCCATCCATCGATGAAGCACACCCTCGCCGCCCATGGCAGCCTGGAGGGCCGGCTGGGCATATCCCACCCGCTCAGCGCCCAGGGCCATCAGCTTGGCGGCATCAAGACCGTTTCGAACCCCACCGGATGCCCAGATGCAATAACGCGGATGCGCCGTTTTCAACAGGGCCTCTCGCGCTGCAAGCACCGAGTCGACCGTCGACTCGCCCCACTCGGAGAAAACCTGAGCGGCCTGGCTGCCGCGACTCGCGGCAGGGGCACGAGCGCCTTCGATTCTTCCCCAGTGAGTGCCTCCGAGACCGCTCACATCCACGGCCGCCACTCCGACCTGTGCCAGCTTTTCGAGGGTTCGAGCGGACATTCCGGATCCGGTTTCCTTGACCAAGACCGGCACTTCGAGTTCACGAACAAGGCGCTCGAGCGCGGCAAATCCTCCGCGAAACTGGGGAGTACCTTCGGGCTGCAGCGCCTCCTGGAGAGGATTCAGATGGACGACGAGGGCCTGTGCCTCAAGCTCATCCACGATGCTGCGAATCTCGGAAGTTTTTGCGGTGATCACCTGGCTGATGCCCAGGTTGGAAACCAGGAGCGCACGAGGAGCGGACCTTCTCAGCCGGGCGGATTCTCCAGGAAGCGAACGCCCCTCCAGCTGGCGACGCTGCGATCCGACACCCATCACCCAGCCACGCTCCTGACACGCTATAGCAAGGAGCTCGTTGAGAGATGCCGCGTCAGGGTGACCCATGGTCATTCCTGCGACGAAAAAGGGGGTCGCCAGCTCTCGGCCAAAACACGATTCAGCGATGCTGAGCTCGTCAAAATCCAGATCCGGAAGCGCCTCGTGACTCAGATGGATCTCCTCCAGACGAGTCCGGCCAACGGCCTGATTCCGGGGATCCAAGGCCTGGTCGATATGCTCGCGCTTGCGGAGCTCGAACTGCTGGATATCCATGGGTCGCACTATACGCTCACGGAACAGGCAATTCCATAGTGATTTAGACAAGTTTTGGCAGCCGCCCGGCTCGAAAACTCCCCCCAAGCCCTGGTGCCTTGGGGCATACTTCTAGGACATGTTCCGCACGACCTCTCACCGACTGCTTCTGGCTGCAGTGGGACTGCTCATTTTTGGGCAGATCGTGGCGCTTTGGCCCTCATCGACTTCGCGCGAGACGCCGGACCTGAATGCCCCCGAGAGCCCGGGCGAGCGGATGGCACAGTTCCAGGGGTTCCAGGC
This sequence comes from Bacteriovorax stolpii, assembly GCA_945860415.1. Classification (GTDB taxonomy): domain Bacteria; phylum Bdellovibrionota; class UBA1018; order UBA1018; family UBA1018; genus CAIOHW01. Next base: position 95,361 of record CAMAQA010000001.1, on the reverse strand, counting down.
CCCCAGCGGCTTGAGTCCGGACTACTCGATCCGGAATTTCCGGTACGTGTCGGTTTCCGGAGGCAAAAAGCAGTGGCAGCTCGCGGCCACCGAGGCACAGATCTTTTCCTCGAAGCAGACCGTGCTGACGAGCGATGTCCAGGCCGAGCTATTCTCAGGAGACCGAATTCAGACCCCTTCCGTGCGAGTCACTGGCAAAGAGGCCCGCTATTCCATCGACACTCGAACGCTGGAGGTCGGAGGAACGGTGGTGGCCCAGTTTCCAGACGGCTCGGAAATCCATTCGGAGTACCTGAAGTTCGACCCCACACGGAGAATCGTGGTGATTCCACCGGAATACGCCGTCTTCGGCCGCGGACCTTCAGCAGACCCCACCCGAATCGAGTTCCGGAGCCTTGGACTCGACGGCACCCTCGACAACGGACGATTCATCCTCCCTCGACGGGTCGAGATCCGGGTGTTGCCCCCATCTCCGTCGAACGAGCAGTCGCCCGCGATCTTCCATGCAGCACGGGCGGAGCTCTTCAGAAACGAGGGGCTCGCACGTCTGCATTCGGGGCCTGCTGCATCGAATGATGCGTATGTTAAACTTCAGCAGCGCGGAGCAACCGACCTCTTCGCCCGGTCGCGCACCATGGAGGTGCATTCTTCCGGCGAGGAGCAGCAGAAAAAGCCCTCGTTCACGGCACTGGATGATGTCAGAATTGAGGAATGGGACCGCAATTCGCCGCGCTCGGAAAAACCCTACCGGTATTCCACGAGCGGCAGGGCGGAATTCCATCCCGACGAATCCGAGTTCATTCTGACGGAGTATCCGCAGGTGTACCAGGGCGAGGACACCATGACGGGTGACCTCATCCGAGTCGATCGAAAGAATGACCGGGTCGAGGTGGAGAACACGAACGCCATCAGCAAGGGAAAGTATGATTAGCCCCGTCCACAAACTGCTTCGAGCCAAGAACCTGGCCAAGGCCTACAAGGGGCGTCCCGTGGTCCGGGATGTGTCCTTCGAAGTGGCGCGCGGGCAGATCATCGGGTTGCTGGGTCCGAACGGAGCAGGAAAGACGACCTCCTTCTACATGGTCGTCGGCCTGGTGGAGCCCGACCACGGGTCCGTCCTCCTGGGTGACGATGAAATCACGACGCGTGCGGTGCATGAACGCGCACGAAAGGGCATTGCCTACCTGCCCCAGGAGGCCTCGGTCTTTCGTCGCCTCACTGTCGAAGAAAATATTCTGGCGGTGCTCGAGGGACGATCGCTGAGCGATGCGGAAAAACGGCAGACCCTGGAACGCCTGGTCGACGACTTCCGCCTGAATGCCATCGCGCGGCAAAAGGCCTTCACTCTCTCTGGCGGAGAGAGGCGCCGCGTCGAAGTTGCGCGAGCCCTGGCGCTCGATCCGGTATTCCTTTTGCTTGATGAGCCGTTCGCAGGCATCGACCCCATCGCCGTGAGCGAAATCCAGCGGATGATGGAGATCCTGAAGAAACGGGGAATTGGAATCCTGATCACTGATCATAACGTACGAGAAACACTGACGATTTGCGACTCCGCATACCTGCTTGGAGATGGTAGAATTCTGGAACGGGGAACCCCCCAGGAGCTGGTCCAGAGCCCCATCGCCCGAGAAAGGTATCTGGGAGAGGATTTTCAGTTTTGATGGATGCGGTACACTTACCGATAGGAACACGATGGCACTCGAGATCAAACAAAGCCTCCGACTAAGCCAGCAGCTGGTGATGACTCCCCAGCTGCAGCAGGCCATCAAGCTGCTCCAGCTCAACCGCATGGAGCTGGCCGAAGTGGTCAACCAGGAGCTGATGGAAAATCCGATCCTGGAGGAGCTCACCGAGACTCCCGATGGAGAGAACACTCCCTCGCCCGAAGAAACCGCACAGAACAATGCGGATCCGGAAATGGATCAGCGCCGCGACGAAGACGCCTTCCTCAAGCCCGCCACCAAGGAAGAGCAGCTCGTTTCCGGCAAGGACGACTTCAACTGGGAGTCGTACGTCGAGGACTTCAACTCGAACTCGAGCTCGGCTCCCTCGATGCGCGAGATCAACGAAGACCTTCCGAGTTTCGAAAATGCCCTGACGAAGACCACCTCGCTCGAAGACCACCTGATGTGGCAGCTTTCGATGACTGCGCTGCGTCCGGAAGAGCAGAAGCTCGGCGAGCTGGTGATCGGCAATCTTTCGGATGACGGCTACCTGATCGCCAACCTTGAGGATCTGGCGCGCGAGGCCGGCATCGAGATGGAGGATGCCGAAGAGGTTCTCAAGATCGTGCACAATTTCGATCCGGTCGGCGTCGGATCGCGCAATTTGCAAGAGTGCCTGTCGATCCAGGCCAAGTTCATGCAGCCGCGCCAGCCCCTGGTCGAGACGATCATTGAGAAGCATCTTTCCGACCTGGAGCGCCGCAACTACCAGGGCATCTCGAAGGCACTTCAGATTCCCTACGAAAAGGTCGTCGAAGCCACCAAGTTGATCATGGAGCTCGAGCCGAAGCCCGGCCGCAGCTTCATGACGAACGACACGCACTACATCACGCCCGACATCTACGTGTACAAGGTCGGCGATGAGTTCGTGATCGTGCTGAACGAGGACGGCATGCCGAAGCTGCGCATCTCGCCCTACTACAAGAACATCCTGGCCGGCATCGGCAAGAGCAGCGATGGCAAGACCACGAAGGAATACGTGCAGGAAAAGCTGCGCTCCGCCGTGTGGCTGATCCGCTCGATCCACAACCGCCAGAAGACGATCTACAAGGTCACGGATGCGATCGTGAAGCGCCAGCGCGACTTCTTCGAGAAGGGCGTGCAGCACCTCAAGCCCATGATCCTCAAGGACGTCGCGAATGACATCGGCATGCACGAGTCCACGATCTCGCGCGTCACGACCAACAAGTACGTCCACACTCCGGTGGGCATCTTCGAGCTGAAGTATTTCTTCAACTCCAGCATCAGCGCAGCCGATGGGACTGATGCCCTTGCGAGCGAAGCCGTGAAGGAGAAGATCCGTCAAATGGTCACGAAGGAGGACGTGAAGAATCCCCTTTCCGACCAGAAGATCGTGGAGCTCCTTCGCAACGAGAACATCGAGATCGCCCGGCGTACCGTCGCAAAGTACCGCGACATGCTCGGCATCCTGTCCTCGGGCAAGCGCAAGAAGATCATCTAAACGGAGCCGGAGGAGACGCCATGAACAGCCTGCAACTGACCTTCAAGCACATGCAGCCGAACGAGAACGTGAAGTCCTATGCGAAGGAAAAGTCGGAGAAGCTGAACAAGTTCTTCGACGGGCGAATTTCGGTCTCCTGGAACTTCACTTTCGAGAAGGACGTGGCCATCGCCCACTGCCATGTCGTCGGCAAGAACATCGACTACTTCGGCGAGAGCCAGGCCGAATCGCTTCCTGCATCAATCGACCTCGTCATCGAGAAGATCGAGCGCCAGGTCCGCAAGCACAAGGAGATCGTCCGCGATCACCTTCATGCGGCGAACCATGAGAAGCTGCCCGTAGACGAAGAATAATCGGCAGGAGTCGATGATACGCGGGCGAAGCGTGGGTCCAGTGGACCCCAAACGCGCGTGATGCGCGTTTGAGCGAGCACGTGGGCCACGAGATCAGCTCGGACCGAGCAAAATTAAAAAGGGCGGTCCTCGCGAGAGGATCGCCCTTCTTCATTTCAGCACTGCGATGTTCTCAGCAGCCGCTGGGTTCCTTCGCAAAAACATAGATCTTGCCGTATTGCGTATCGAGAATCGCGAGGCCCGCGTAGCGGTAACCGCATTGCACGGCACCCAGCGGAACGACTCCGAACTGCACTCCCGTATTCATCAGCAGAGGAAAGGCTGCCTTGGCAGCTTGGAGATTCTTCTCCAACTGGGCCCGGTCCTTCGAAGACATTTCCTTCAGCGCGTCCTGATCGACGGACAGAATGTAACTGAAAGCCCCCTTCATCGTTTCGAGACCCCAGTTTCCGGAGTCGCCCTGCCAGGCTTCCTTCGTCGAGACCAATTCAAAGTCCTTTGCGGACTCGACGATTTGTTCCTTCAGCGCGAGTGCGAGCAGCATCTGCTTTGCTGATCCGGGCTTCACTTCGTAAACGTCGACGCCGGAACCTGCGAGGGGCTTGAAGGCCTCGACGGCTTCAGCAATGCGCTTCGAGGATTCGGTGGCTGTGTCGGCGTGCGAGACACCTGCGACCAGACTGGACAAAATGAGGGCGACAACGAGGGAATGCTTCATGGGGATACTCCTGATGGACAGGCGTTTATCACGAATGGCGCATTGCAGCAAAAAAACCATAAGCACTCCGACGACGCCTTAAGTTCTTGAAAATGCAGGATTATTTACCAAACTTCTCGTAGTGCGCGACGACCGTCTCGAGGCGCTTGATCACGGCCTCGACGGTCTTTTCGATCGGCGCCGAGAGCGCCAGTCCGGCCGAATAGTCGTGGCCTCCGCCACCGAGCTCCATCGCCACCTTGTTGATGACGACCTTGCCCTTCGACTTGATCGAGACGCGCACCTGGTTGTCGTCCTCCTCGCGGAAGAAGCAGACCACTTCAGCGTCCTTGAGCAGGAGCAGCTGGTTCAGGAACGATTGCGTATCATCGGCACTCGCCTGGTGGCGCTTGCGAAGATCGAGCGCCATCTCGAGCCAGGCCACCTTGCCGCCAGCCGTGACCTTCACGTTCTGGAGCATGTTTCCCAGAAGATGGAGATGCGAGAGCTCTTTTGACGAGTAGATGTTCTGGTAGATCTCTTCCGGATTCACTCCCGCCTCGATCATCTCGGCAGCGATGCGATGCGCCTGAGGCGTCGTGCGGGCATATCGAAAGCTGTTCGTGTCGGTCATGATCGAAACGTAAAGCCCAAGGGCGATATCCTGGTTGAGCTTCACCAGATTCAGCTCCTGGAAGACATGATGGAGCATTTCTCCGATCGAACTCGACTGCACGTCTGCAAGCACCGAAGCATGCGGCGGATAGGCGATCTCGCCCACGCCCGCGATTTCGGGATGGTGGTCAAGAAACACGATCTTGCGCGCACGAAGCGACATCTCCTGCCAGAGCTTGCCCAGCCGACGAGGATCATTCGTGTCCACGATGATCCAGAGATCGCAGGTATCCCACAGCTCGACCTGCCCCGGTCCGAGGAGAATTTGGCCTTTCGGATCCAGAAAGCGGTAACGCTTCGGAAGCGGATCAGGATTGTAGACGCGGCAGGCCTTGCGGGCGCGCTTGAGGTAGTGGAACAGCGCTGTCTCTGCACCAAGACCATCGCCGTCAGGCAATTGATGCGTCGAGATGAGTACGCGCTTGGCGCCGTCGATTGCCTCGCGAAACTTGACGAATTCCTTGGATTTCGACAGCTCCACGCGCGGCGCCTTCGTGGCGCCCTTGGAACCCTTGCTCGTGCTCAAGCTTGTGCCCATCCCTTCCGATGGTTGGTGTGAAGGTGAGATCCACGCATGAAAGCCAAGGCAACCTCCTCCTCCAGCTCAGACTCGAAATCAGGCAAGACGGATCCGCTTTACGTGATTTTCGAGCAGCATCTTTATAACTTTCAAGATTCAGACTCTGACCGCAAGACATTTATCTGCGGCATCGTCGCAGATTACCTCGGATTTCTTCGTCAAAAAAACATCGCCGTCCCGAAGTCTCTCGAGCCCGCGATCGTTGAAGAATTGGCGGAGCAGGTGAACATCATGCTGACGAAGAAGATCTATGGATGCCCCACCATCGAGGACTTCACTCGCGGCATTCCGAAGACGCGAAAGAAGCGGGCTCGCCAGCGCTACCAGCGCATGGTCGGCTGATCAGCGCTTCCGCCTCCGGCCTTTCTCCTTTTGCGCCAGCTTCACCATGTGGGCAACGATCTCGCCCGCGATGTTGAGTCCGGTGGCGCGTTCGATTCCCTCGAACCCCGGCGAGCTGTTTACCTCGAGCACCGCAGGTCCATTCTTGCTAGCCATGAGGTCGACTCCGGCGATCTCCAGTCCGAAGACCTGGGCGGCCTTGACGGCAGCTCGCTCATAGGCCCTGGGCAGGCGCACCAGCGCTCCCTCGCCTCCCCGGTGGATATTCGAACGGAACTCTCCGCGAGATGCGGTTCTCTGCATCGCGGCCACGACTCGATTTCCGACAACAAAGGCCCGGTAATCGCTGCCGGCCCCCTCCTTCAGGAACTGCTGTACGAAGACATCGACTCCGAAGTCCCAAAGCGTCTCGACGACAGACTGGAATGAGGCGGGAGTATGCAGCAGCATCACGCCAACCCCCTGGGTGCCCTGGAGAAGCTTGGCGATGACCGGCATGCCCCCGACGGCTCGCGACGTCGAACGGAGGCTCCGCTGCGAACGGGTCAGCACCGTGGCGGGAACACGAATACCGGCCTGGTTCAGCATCTGGAGCGCGCGGAACTTGTCGCGCGACTCGGCGATGGCCAACGAACTATTGACGGTGAACATGCCGAGCATCTCGAACTGCTTCACGACTGCCAGCCCATACTGCGTGATGGAGGCACCTATCCGCGGAAGCACGGCGTCGTAGCGAGAAATCTCCTGCGCCCCAACGACGATCCGACTGGTCGACCCATCGACGATCATCTGGCACTCGACCGGATTGATGGTATCCAGCTGCACGCCGAGCTTGCTCGCCTCCTGCAGGAGCCGTCGGATGCTGTGGAGATTTCGATTCCGTGTGAGTACTGCAAGCCGCATGGTTGATCCCGCCTGAAGTCCTACTGTAACATCGAGCACATCATGGTCAAACGCCCGCTGCTTCCATTGGCGATCATCGCCGTCGTTGGCTCTTTGGTTTCCTGCAGCGGGTGCTCGACCACGGGTCGATCCGTCGGGAGGGCCGAGCATCTTCCGTTTTCGAAAGGTCCAACGCCGGTGATGGTTCCAACGGTTGCGTGGAAGGACTCGCTTGATGGAAAGCTGACCGATCTCTCCGTCGCACACATCTCCGGACAGACTCTCGTCTCCGAGATCCTGGAAAGCATTTCTGAAAACCGAACCCAGGTGAGCCTGTTCAACGCTTCGGGAAAGCGTCTCTGGAAGTCGATCATCGATGCCCCCGTCCGCTCGCAGGCAATCTCGAAATCGGGCGACTGGATCCTTCTCAGCACCTACCAGGAGGAGCTGCTTCGCCTGGACTCCGGATCCGGCAAGGTGCTCTGGAGGGCAAAGGATACAGGCATGTGCAGGCCACTGGTGCTCGAAAAATCCTCGCAGGTGCTCTGCCATCATGACGATGATGCCTCGCCGGGGCTCGTGTTCCAGGTTTTTGATGCAGAGGGAAGGAGGACTTTCGAGCAGAAGGCTCCTCATGACTCGCTCCTGCTCAAGGTATCAGCCGATGAATCGAGGATTCTCGTCGGCTTTGTGAAGGGGCGGATCTGGGTACTCGGCCCTGATTTCAAGAAGATCTGGGAAAAGCAGCTTGACGGAGAAATCGTCGATGCCGCGATTTCTTCACCTTCCGAAAAAGGCGCGTTCATCGAAAACGCACTCCTGCTGAATCACCTCGAGTTCGGACAATCCATCGTAACGCTGGCGGACAAGGGACGCAGCCGCCAGGAGGTGCGCCAGCACATTCCGTTTCAGCAGCTGGAGCTGTCGGATGACGGCAAGTGGCTTTCGGTTTACGGCAATGGCCCCCGCGGGCAGGCGGTCGCGCAATACGACACTGAACCCCAGCTTCAGGAAAAGTGGAGCTATCACTCGCCCCGGTATGCCGACTACAACCTGAGCATGGACATCGTCTCGAACTGGACGATGCTGGGGTTTGAAAGCATCAACGATCGGACGAGGTACAGCCACGTGGTGGCGCTCGATCGGCAGGGCACCATGCAGGTACACATTCCAATCCTGGCGGATGAGGGTGCCTACCTGTACTCTCGCGGAGTCGCCCACTCTCCCGGCATGCTGGTGCTGGGAACCGATGACGGCGTGATATCCGCGTACCGTCTCGACCTTCCATGACTTGACAAACCCTGCTCCATTTTCATTATTTGGGAAAACTTCAGACAAACGGAGATCGACGCATGATCCAGGTACAGAACTTGACGAAGCGATATGGTCCCCGCACGGCGGTCGACAGCCTGAATTTTGAGGTCAGGCGCGGGGAAATCGTGGGATTCCTGGGGCCGAACGGCGCAGGCAAGAGCACCACGATGAAGATCCTGACAGGCTTCATGCCCGCAACCGAAGGTACCGCCACGGTTGCAGGCTTCGACGTCTTCGACTCACCCATCGAGGTCAAACGCAACATCGGATTCCTGCCGGAGAATCCCCCCGTCTACACCGAGATGTCGGTGGAGGATTACCTCCGCTTCACGACCCGGCTCCATGGTGTCGAGAAGTCCAGGATCGAGTCCGCAGTGACCACTGCGATTGAAAAGACCGTGCTCGGGGATGTTCGAAAACGCCTGATCGGCAATCTCTCGAAGGGCTACCGCCAGCGAGTCGGCATCGCCCAGGCCATTGCCCACAATCCGCAGGTGCTGATCCTGGACGAGCCGACCGTCGGCCTCGATCCAAAGCAGATCATCGAGATCCGCAAGCTCATCAAGGAGCTTGCCGGAGAGCACACCATCATCCTGAGCACGCACATCCTTCCGGAAGTGACGGCCACCTGCGACCGAGTGATCGTGATCAACAAGGGACGGATTGCCGCACAGGACACCCTCGATCGGCTCACCACGCGGATCCAGCAGGGCCGGATCTACAGCCTGGCCGTCCGCAATCTGACTCCGGATGGCATCGCCGCGATCCGTGCGATTCCGGGAATCAAGGCCGTATCCGACTCGGCCTCGACTGCCGAATCCCGGCTCACGGTCGAGATCCTTCCGGAAGCGGGCGAAGTGCGCGACCGCATCACCGAAACGGTCGTCTCGCATCGCATGGGACTTCTTGAATTTGTCGCTGAAAAGCTGAGCCTCGAGGAGATCTTCCTGCAGCTCACCACGGAGGAAAACCTGTGAAAAACATCTGGACCATCGCCAGCCGCGATTTCAAATCCTACTTCACCTCTCCGATCGCCTACATCCTGATCGCCGGATTCCTGGCCATCATGGGGTGGATGTTCTTCTTCAACCTGTCCTACTTCAACATGCAGAACATGCAGGCGCTGCAGATGAACCTGGGCAAGGGGGTCTCGATCACCGACGGCATCATTCGCCCGCTCTACGGCAACATGAATGTGATCTTCCTGTTCCTCGTGCCATTCATCACGATGAGGCTTCTTGCCGAGGAGCGAAAGAACAGCACGATCCAGCTGCTGCTCACGGCTCCGGTTTCGCTGGCCGAGATCATCCTGGGCAAGTTCCTGTCCTCGTTCCTGCTCGTGCTGGTGATGCTGGCACTTACTGCAACATATCCGGCGGTGCTCTTCCTGTTCGGCAACCCGGATCCGGGTCCGATCCTGATGTCGTACCTCGGAACGGCACTCCTGGTGGGCTGCTACCTTGCGTTCGGGCTACTCTTCTCGGCGATGACCGAAAACCAGATCGTGGCAGGCGCGCTGACGTTTGCGTTCGGACTGTTCTTCTGGCTCATCAACTGGGCCGCCCAGTCCGTGGGATCGACCTGGGGAGACATCCTGAACTACCTGTCGCTCATCAATCACTACAACAACTTCAGCCAGGGCGTCCTGAACTCGACGGACATCATCTATTATCTGTCGTTCATCGGCCTGGGACTGTTTCTCACGCACCGAGTCCTGGACTCGTTCCGCTGGAGGTAAGCTGACATGGAAAATTCCAAGAAGAAGATGGAAACGACGACAATGCTCGGCATCGGGGCAGGCATCCTGGCGTTCACGCTGCTGTTTACCGTGAGCCTTTTTCCGGAATACGCGTGGCTCAACATCCTGCTCGGCATCCTGCTCATCGCCGATCTCGCCGGATTCATCGTGCTCAATCGCAGGAAGCTGCAGGGGAGGGCAGTCGCCTATGGCTCGCACTCGATGATGACGACGCTCCTCGTGATCGCCATCCTCGGGGTGATCAATTTCCTGGGCCATCGCAACCCCGGCAAGGTGGACCTCACGAAGGACCAGCTCCACACGCTTTCGGACCAGACGAAAAAGCTCGCGCGCGAGCTCCGGTCATCGATCAAGTTCGTCTATTTCGGAAAAGTCGAACAGGCGGAAACCAGTCGGTCGTTCCTCGAAAACTACCGCGCGCTGAATCCGTCGAAGATCGAAATCGAAATCGTCGACCCGAACAAGGAACCCATTCGCACCAAGCAGGCGGGAATCCGAACCTACGGAACGCTCCAGATCATCTCGGGCGCCCGCGACAGCCAGGTGACCGAGCTCACGGAAGAGAAGGTGACGAACGCGCTGATCAAGCTCAATAAGGATTCCTCACAGCAGCTCTGCGTCCTGACCGGCCACGGCGAGAAGTCGTTCACCGCCACCGACGCCGAGGGCTTCGATGCCGTTCGCAAGGGCCTGACCAACCAGGCGTATGAGATCCGTGATCTGAATCTCGTGACAGAAGGAAGGATTCCGGAAAGCTGCAATGCCGTGGCGATCTGGGGAGGACAGAAGGCCTTCTTTCCGCAGGAAGTTCCGCTGATCCGCGACTATCTTGCCAACGGGGGTCGCGCGCTCGTTGCCCTCGACATCGACATGAAGGGCGGCGAGCCGGCTGCCGAGCTGTTTCCGGTACTGGCGTCCTGGCACGTCCAGCCGGGCAAGGCGATGCTGGTCGATCCGTTCTCGCGCGTTCTGAATCTTGACCCCTCGGTCGTGATCCTGCCCACGTTCTCCAAGGACAACGCGATCACCAGAGACTTCGCGCTCAACGCCGCGATGCCCTTTGCGCGTCCGATCGACATCGTTCCGGGTGCACCCGCCACACTAAATGTCCAGTGGCTGGCGCAGTCGACTCCCAAGGCCTGGGCTGAAGGCAACTTCAAGGAACTCGCCGAAGGCAAGGTTCAGCAGAACCCGACCGACAAGGCCGGCCCCTTGAACGCGATGGTGGCCGTTGAGGGCAAGCTGAAGGACTCCAAGGCTTCACGCAACACCCGGCTGGTCGTTTTCGCGAGCTCGCTTTTCGCCAACAACAATTTTTCGCGGCTCGTGGGTAATGCGGATCTTTTTCTGAATGCCGCCTCCTGGGTGATGGAGGATGAGAACATGATCTCCATCCGTCCCAAGGATGCGACCATCGGAAAGATCGAGCTCTCGCAGAAGCAGGGAACCCTGATATTCCTGGTTTCCGTGATCGCCATGCCGCTTCTGATCGCTTCGGGCGGCATCGGGTTCTGGGCTTATCGCAAGCGCCTTTAAATGGAGGAGTAAAGCCATGTCAACCAAGAGTCCGAGCTGGACCCGGCCGGTCGCGCTCGCAGGAGTACTGACGGTGCTCAGCACGGCCGTGTATTGGCTAGAGTTCAAGAAGAAGCCTGATACCGAAAAGCAGAAGGCACAGGAAAAGAAGGTCTTCCTCCTGGACGAGAACCAGGTGGCCGAAGTGACCCTGATCCAGGGAGCATCACTGGTGAGCCTCGGATGCCTCGATCTTGCAGCCAGGCAGTGTCTCGCCGGCACCAATTCGAAGTGGGAGGTGCGCTCGCCCTCGAAGCTCCGAGCGGATGAAGTGAACGTGCAGTCGCTGCTGTCGTCGCTGAATAATCTCCTGCCCACGGACTCCGTAGACCTGTCCTCGGAAACTCCCGAGAAGCGCACGAGGCTTCTCGCCGAGTATGGCCTTTCGGACGAGCAGAGGAAATTCGCGCAGCGGGTGGAGGTCACGGATGATTCCGGAAACCGGATCGCAATCGTCCTCGGTGATCTGCATCCGCTCGGTGATTCGCGCTTCGCGCTGGTCGAGCGCATGAAGAAGGGCGAAGTGCCTGCACCGGACGCCCGGGTTCTCATGATTCCCACCTCGTTCAAGGAGGCGATCTCCAAGCCGCTCACGCACTGGCGCGACAAGAAGATCCTGACTCTTCATTCGGGAGAGATTTCGAGCATTCGCTACAAGAGCGCGAAGTCGACCTTCGAAGCGTCGAAGAAGGACCTGCAGTGGACACTCAATGGCCGTGAAAACGGCATGACCTACTCGGGACTGCCGGGCGACATCGAGAACATCGACAACTGGACCTCGGCAGTGGCCTACCTGTCGGCCCGCGAATTCGCTGCGGAACGGAAGAACTCGCCCGAGGGACGAAAGGCCCTTGCTGGAGCAAAACCCGTAATCGAGATCATGCTCGCCAAGCAGGGAGAAAAACCGATTGCCCTTCAGCTCTTCGAGAAGAAGTCGTCGCAGATGGAAAAACTCTTCCTCACGGCCTCCAACCTGGACCCGGTCTATGAGCTGGAGGGCACGGCTCGGCAGAGGCTCGCGAAGTCGATCCAGGATCTGCGGCTCTCGCGTCTACTCGGCTCCATGGATCGCTTCAACGCACGCGAGGTCACGTTCCGATCGGCATCGCTCGGCGCCACTGCGGTCGTGTTCACCAAGAAAGAGGGCAAGTGGGCTCGCGATGGTGCCTCGACGCAGGATGAGGACTCCAAGGTCAGCTCGATCCTCGATCGGCTGAGCGGAAACAAGGTGAAGGCGTTCCTGCCCGAGCGAAAGCCCGGCAAGGATGCCCTCGAGGTTTCACTCAAGGACGACAAGGCGCAGGTGCTGCGAAGGCTCGAGTTCTGGAAGGAAGGCGGCAAGGTGCTGGGGCGCGATGCGCTTTCGAACCGTCACGAAATCCTGGAGCTCGATCCTGTACTGGATTCGGCTCTTCCCTGGGAAAAACTGTGAGCAAGACCGGGATGCCGGTCCGGTACATCGGCCATTACTTCCGGACCACGTCCCGGCTGCTCATCCATCCGGGAAGATTTTTTGCGACCATGCCGCGAGACGGCGGAATGATGATGCCGTTGCTCTTCGCAGTGGTCACGAACTGGCTTGCTGCCGCCATTTCGTTTTTCTGGAAGGTACCGCTTTTCCAGCACCTTCAGCGCGGCTACCGGGAGGGCGCTGGGCTATGGAATGACTTCGCGGGCGACCTCTCCTCGATCGACTCTCCAGGAAGGCATGCGGAGAGCTCGATTGCAGCTGAAGCGTGGGTGAAATTCAAGGAGCTCGTACTGCCCTGGTTCTGGGGAGCCTCCTCGGTTCTGCTGGATCCATTCACCACTCTTGCCGGCGTCTTCACCACTTCCATCCTGGTGTTCGTGGCAGCGCGCGTGCTGGTGGACTCGGAGCGACCCATCCGGTTCAGGACCTTGATTCGGATCGTCTGCTTTTCTTCAGCTGCGGCACTCTGGACAGTGGTTCCGGTCGTCGGCGCACTCGTGGCGCCAATCGCCATGATTGCCACCCTGACCATTGCCCTGGCCGAGGTCTACAAGACGAGCTTCTTCCGGGCACTGACGATTGCCATCTTTCCAAAGATTGCGTTTGTCCTGCTGGTCATCAGCGGCGTGATTGCCATCAGCTGGGTTGCCTTTCGTACTTTGTCGGCGCTCTTCGGAGTCTCATGAATCGAAAGCTTCGGATCCTCATGCCGATCGCCATCGCGCTCCTGGTGCTGGTGGCTTGGGACCTGTGGCGAACCTCGACGCGCCCCCGATGGGTGCCGGGCGCAGGAAAATCGCTCCAGCATTCACGAAGGATCGAAAAGCGCTGCCGCATGCTTTTCGAGGAATTCTGCAGGACTCGACCCGACTTCGGAATCGGTACCTTCACGGATCCTACCGGCGAAGTGTGGCTCGACTCCGAATCCGAGGCGGCCATCCGCGAAGTCCGGGCGGCACAGCCGGACTGGATCGCCTCTGTTTTTTCAGAAGGTCGCAAGGCCCGGATTGTGGAGATCGAACGCTGGGTGAAGGCTGAACTCTCGCGCTGGATCGAACAACAGGCCGCATTTCTTCCGCGAGACCGGCGAGAGCTCCTGGCAAGAATCCAGACGACGCGGCTGGACTTTCCGTCTCCCCAGCTCGGGTACCCCGATGAGCCCGAGCTGCTGCTGACCTCGCAGGCCACTTACGAACGCCTGGAAAACGATCCTCAAAGTCCCCGACGACTGCGCTTCGGTGGAGCCTATGTGCTGGGTACCAGCTCACGTTTCAATCTCGTGTTCACGATCGCCCACGAGCTGGCGCATGCGATTGATCCCTGCGAGCTCCGCAGCACCGGCTGGGCCATCCCCGCCTTCGATCGGCTCGGTGCCTGCTTCATCACTGCCGGACTTGCGGCAACCCCCCGATCACGGGTCGAGTGCCGCCGAAACGACCAGCTCTCCGAGGCCTTCGCCGACTGGGTGGCCGTGAGGATCTCCTCACGTGCGCTCCAGCGATGGGGAGGCGAATACCCGGAACCCCAGCGCTGGGCGGCGGTCGGCAACAGCATCCGTGATCTCTGCGAAGAGGACCACCTCTCGGATGAGGCTGGAACCCACCCCTCACCTCGGGTCCGCATCGAGAAGATTCTCGGAACCGATCCTGAGATCAGGGCTTATCTTGGATGCTCCGCATCAGTTCCTGCCTGCAGCTTGGAATAATCCGGGTTCGAGTGTACTGAACTTTCATGTTTCATCGTGCGCTGCAGGGGTTCATCGAGGTCGTGTGTGGGAGCATGTTCAGCGGAAAGACCGAGGAGCTGGTCCGGCGCTGCAAGCGGGCCCAGATCGGCCGCCAGAAGGTCCAGGTCTTCAAGCCCCGCATCGACGACCGCTACTCCAAGGACCATGTCCAGAGCCACGATGCCAATCGGCTGCCCTCGATCGCAGTCGACAACTCGCGTCAAATCCTGGATCTCGTGGACGACAATACCCGGGTCGTTGGCATCGACGAAGCCCAGTTCTTCGATGATGGAGTCGTCGAAGTGGCCAACAAGCTCGCCTACCGCGGCATGCGCGTGATCGTCGCAGGCCTCGATATGGATTTCCGCGGCCAGCCCTTCGGTCCGATGCCCAAGCTCCTGGCCGTCGCGGAAGCCGTGACGAAACTTTCCGCCGTTTGCGTGGTTTGCGGTTCTCCCGCTTCCAGAACCCAGCGGACCGTGGGAAACTTGGAACCGAATTCCACCGTCGCCGTCGGGGCCAAGGAAATGTACGAAGCGCGCTGCCGCTTCTGCCACGAGCCCGAAACGCACGGTCAAAAGTAAGGAGAACCGCCCGTGTCGACGACTGATGATTTCGCCAGCAAGCTTCCCCGGATCCTGATTTCCGAACCCAAGCTCAAGGAAAGGATCGCCGAGCTCGCCCGCGAGATCCGCCAGGATTACGCCGGCAAGGAAATCGTTGCCGTTTGCGTGCTCAAGGGCAGCTTCATTTTCTTCACGGATCTGATCCGACAGCTCGACATGACGCTCACGACCGAGTTCCTGGGCGTGAAGGCCTACCACCGCTCCGTCACTTCGGGCGAAGTGAAGGTCACGCTCGACATCAATGAGCCGCTCGAAGGCAAGCACGTGCTTGTCATCGAAGACGTGGTGCATAGCGGACTGACTCTGAATTACATCCTGAACATGCTCCGTGCCCGCCGGCCAGCCTCGCTCAAGAGCTGCGCGCTGCTGGTCAAGGAAGAGCGCCTGAAGATCACTCCTCCGATTGATTACTGGGGATTCAAGCTCGGTAAGGAATTCGTCGTCGGTTACGGCATCGACTATGAAGGCAAGCACCGCGGCCTTCCGTACATCGGGATGCTCGAACATGATCATTGATTCGCGCGCCCCGACCCGGATCGACCTCGCGGGCGGCACGCTGGATCTCTGGCCGCTCCACCTGTTCTTCGACCAGCCGATGACCGTCAATCTGGGCATCGACCTCTGGGCACAGACTCACCTCGAGGCCGTCATCAGCGGCACTCCGAACGCCGTGCTCCGCGCGGAAGACCAAAAGTTCGAACAGAAGGTGCCGTGGAACGTCATCCTCGGCGATGAGCCGCTCAAGCTTCCGCCGCAGCTCGAACTGCATGGCAAGCTCCTGCGGTTTTTCGCCAAAAAACGAAAGACCCCGCCGCAGGGATCGCTCCTCGTGCAGACGCAGGCCAGAAGCCCTGCCGGAGCAGGCCTCGGCGGAAGCTCCACGCTTTCCGTGTCGCTCGCAGGCGCGCTCGCGGCCTGGTCGCGCGAGGGCGATGCCCCGAATGTCGCCCTCGAAGGCGAAGACCTCATCGCGATCGTTCGCGACATTGAAACCACCGTCATCAAGGTTCCGGCAGGCGTGCAGGATTATTACGGCGCCATGTTCGGCGGCCTTCAGGCCCTGCAGTGGAATCCCGGAAAGCACTCGCGAGAGGGCCTCCTTGAAGCGACGATGAAGGAGCTTGAGAAGCGGCTCCTGCTCTTCTACTCGGGCCAGTCGCGGAACTCAGGAATCAACAACTGGGCGCTCTTCAAGCAGCTCATCGATGGCGACTCCGCCACGAAGTACGGCTTTACCGGAATTGCCGAAGCCACGCGCAAGCTGCACCAGGCCCTGGGCGTCCAGGACTGGAACGGCGTCGGCGCGGCCATCGCGCGCGAGTGGGAATTCCGCCGCACGCTTGCCCAAGGAATCACCACCGAACAGATGGACCAGGCCTTCGCCGAAGCGGCACGGCTCGGCGCAGTCGCCGGCAAGGTCTGCGGTGCAGGCGGTGGCGGATGCTTCTTCCTCTACCTTCCGGAATCGTCCGACACCCCGAAGGGTGCGGAGCAGCGCCAGCAGATTCGCACGAAACTCGAATCGCTCGGAGTGAGGCATCTGCCGTTCAAGGCAGTCGCGCGTGGCCTGGAGGTCAAGGTCACTCGTGCGTGAGCGATACCTCGGCCTGGAGCTTGCGGGCGCCAAGAACAACAAGACCGCGCTCTCGATCCTGGAGTTCTACCCGAAGGAGCAGAAAATCTTCCTGCTCGATATCCGTGACCGGATAGCCGGTCCGCGCGGATCGAGGCATGAATCGCCGCATTCCGAAGGCCTGACCTCCGGAGATCAGGCACTGCTGGAAGAGCTTGATGACACGGACGAAAAATTCACGCGCATGGCGGTGAACGTCCCGTTGACGCTTCCTCCCGCATTTCTCGCCCACAAGGCTGAACAGACGGCGGTCGAGTGGATGGCGCGTTTTTCAAAGAAGCTGGCCAGGGAACGCCGGGGCGCGGCCGTCGAATTCACCTCCTACACGCAGAGACCGGTCGAGCTCTGGCTTCGCCAGCACGTCCTCGCCTCGCTTCCAAAGGCCATGCAGTTTGAAGTCGACGAGGCCTTCGGCGGAAATCGCGCGCCCCTGACAGCGCGCATGCACTTTCTCCAGCGCATGCTGGATCGCAAGAAACTCGTCGAAGCACTACCGAAACTGACGGCTCTCAGGCTCTGCCTGCAGCTGGGGCTCGATCGACGATTCCTGTCGCGCTATCGCAAGCTCGAGGAGGGCGCCCACGCACGTCTCGTCTTTCTTGAGCAGCTCGTCGCCCAGCGCGGAGTCTTCATCTATGACCGCGATCTGCGGAAGCTTTCCTCGAGCCTGACGGCATTTGACTCATTCCTGTGCGCTTACACCGCGCTGCTGTCGCATCTCGGAAAATGCGAGAAGCCGCCCCGAGGATTTCCTGTGGCTTCCGGCTGGGTGGAGTTTCCGAGGGAGAGCTGATGCTGGAACTCTCGCTCAAACGCCTGCTGCACTCACTGCTGGTGCTTTCACTCCTGATGATGGCGGTCTTCTTTCTCGTGCGCTTTGCGCCTGGAGGCCCATTCGACACCGATCGCGTGCTTCCGGCAGAAGTGCAGCTCCAGATCGAGCGTCGCTACGGCCTCGATGCTCCGATCACGCATCAGTTTGGAAGATGGGCATGGGCATCGCTATCGGGGGATCTCGGAACCTCGTTTCAGCATCCGGATCGCTCGGTATCCGAGATTCTGTCGACTGCGCTGCCGCACTCGCTCGCTCTCGGCGGAATTGCCCTGCTTGCCGCCCTGCTGATCGGAGTTCCCCTCGGCATCTATTCGGGCGCGAGCCGGAACGCGCTCTGGGACCGCTGGATCCGGCTGATCCTGCTTTCATCGGTGAGTCTGCCCGGATTTCTCGTGGCAAGCCTGCTCGTCTGGCTCTTTTCCATACAATTGAGCTGGCTTCCGCCGGCTCTCTGGGAGGGGCCGTCACACTGGATTCTGCCCGCCTTCACTCTGATGCTGCGACCCATGGCCCTGATCACTCGTCTCATGAGAGGAAGCGTGATGGATGTTCTGGGACAGGACTACATCCGCACGGCGCATGCAAAAGGACTCTCCCGGGATGCCGTCCTGTGGCGACACGCCCTTCGCAACGCGTGGATTCCATGCATCGGACTTCTCGGTCCGGTGGCAGCACACCTCCTGACCGGGTCCTTCCTCGTCGAGACGCTCTTCCAGATTCCAGGCATGGGACGCTACTTTGTGTCAGCGGTACTGAATCGCGATTACCCGCTGGTGATGGGCACGACGCTCGTGTTCGGCCTGTTGCTCGTTCTATTCAACGCGGCCACGGAGCTGCTCCTGGCGTGGGCTGATCCTCGGTTACGAACACGGAGCTCGCCGTGAAGGCCTCCCTCCGCAACGATCGAATCGCACTCGGACTTCTGGTGGCGTTGCTCGGCCTGGTCGCCCTCGCCTTCTTGGCTCCTTGGATTGCTCCGCATGATCCGAACGCACAGAACATCTCGGACAGACTGAGCGGCCCCGCCGCGAAATACTGGCTCGGCACCGACAGCCTCGGACGCGATCTTTTTACCCGTCTTTTGTTCGGCGCTCGCCTCTCGCTGTCGATTGGAATTGCAACGGCCCTCTTTTCGCTCGTGATCGGAACCATCACCGGAGCATTGGCAGGGTATTATCGCGGCTGGACGGACCGGATCCTCACCGGGTTCATCGACTTTTTCTCGATTTTTCCATCGCTGCTGCTAGCCATTTTATTTTCGCTGCTTTTTGGTCGGGGAGTCGCGGGAATCTTCCTGTCCATCGGGATCGTGGCCTGGGTCCAGCACGCCCGGCTCGTTCGCGCGCAGGTGATGCAAGCTTCCGAACAACCCTACATCGAAGCGGCTCGGGCACTGGGCGTGTCGAACTTCAGGATTCTCCGGCAGCACGTGCTGCCCAACCTCTGGGGACCGATCCTCGTCTCGGTTTCGGCGCAGATTCCGTCCAACATCATGGCCGAGAGTTTTCTCTCGTTCCTGGGCCTCGGCCTGCAGCCGCCTCACGCCAGCTGGGGAACTCTCGCCTCGGAAGGATCGCGCGCGCTTCGCAGCCATCCGCACCTTCTGGCGTTTCCGTCCGTGGCGCTCTTCGTGGTACTCCTGGCAAGCCAGTACCTCGGCGACTGGCTTCGTGATCGCGTGAGCGGCCAGGGTCGTCTCGGAGCCGTCGACTAGTTCAGATTCACTCCGCGAAGGTAGAGGTAGTTCAGCGGATTCAGCTCGATGCCCTTCGTCCGGCGACTCACGAGTACAATCAGGGGCTCGTAAAAAAGCGGAACAATGGCGGCTTCGCGCTCGATCAAGAGTGTTTCGGCCTGGGCATAGAGCTTCTGGCGCTCAGAAACCGACTGCTTCGTGCGCGCATCGTCGATCCATTGGTCATAGGCAGCATTCTTCCAGCCTGTCCGGTTGTTTCCCGAGCCCGAGAGAAAAATGCCCAGAAAGTTGTCCGGATCGGGATAGTCCGCACCCCACATTCCCTGCCACATCGGATAAACACCGAGATCAATCTGCGCCCAGAATGCCTTGGGATCATAAAGCTCGATATTGACCTGGATTCCGAGATTCTGCTGGAGCTGGGCCTGGAGCACCTCGGCCATCATCTTGTTCTTGTCGAGATTATAGGCCAGCAGGTCGAGCGAAAGTCGTCCGGAACTCACGTCGACACCGGACATCCTGAATTCACTTCGAGCACGCAGCAGGTCGAAAGGGAGACCCTCTTTCGGATCGTGGCCCGCGATTCCCGGAGGCAGGAAGCTGGATGCGACTGTGAATTTTCCTCCGACGGCCTCGACGAGCTTCTTCTTGTCGATGGCCATGGCAATGGCCCGCCGCAGCTTCGCCGAGCTCATCGGAAACTTCGTCACGTTGAATCCGAGAAAGGAGGTCTTGAGATACGGAAAGGTCTTCAGCTCAGGACGCGAGGACATCCGCTTCATCTCGAGAATCGGAATCTCCGACATGAAGTCAATGGCACCGGTCTCAAAAAGCGTCAGCGCAGTCTGGTCATCGCGAACGATCTGGGCCACGACTTTCTGGACGTTGCCGCGCCTGCCCCAGTAGTTCGGATTGGCCTGGAGCACGACCTTGCTCTCGAGCTCACGCGAAGACAGGGTGTAGGGCCCAAGGGTGACCATCTTTCCAGGCATGCTCCACGATTCGCCATGCGTCTCGACCACATCCTGCCGCAGCGGAAACGTGACCCAGAACGTGGGAATGTAGATCCAGTAGGCAACCGGCCGGTGGAGTTTCACTTCCAGGGTGGAATCATTGATGGCCCTGATGCCGACCTTCGAGAAGTCGCGATTTTTTCCTTCGTAGAATTCTCTCGCACCTGCCACATCGAAAAGCAGGTAGGCATAGGAGGCCGCAGTAAGCGGCGAAAGCAGTCGCTTCCAGCTGTAGACGAAGTCTGCAGCCTTCAAGGGCACGCCGTCCTGCCACTTGACTCCTTTGCGCAGGAAAAACGTGTACGTCTTTCCGTCGGGACTGATCGTATACCGCTCGGCGAGGCGAGGCTCCACCTTGAGCTGCGCATTCAGCTCGATGAGGCCCTCCATGAGATTCATCAGCAGGTAGGTTTCACCCGTCGTGTACGCACGATTCCAGTCCAGAGTCTCGGGCTCTCCCTGGAGTCGAAAGGTAAAGGTCGTGGCCTGCGAATCCGCCGCTTGCACTGAACCGACCGAAGTAACGCCGAGGGCGCAGATCACTGCGGAGGCTGCCAGGCGAATCAGGAGGGAGAGTCGAAGAATCTGCATCATAAAACTCCTAGTTCAACCAGATCGGCTCGACGGGAGTCGGAACAGAGGTGGCATCCTGGGTCAGCACCGGAACTGCTACGACCTGCTGGCGCCCGAAATCGGCGCGATCGGAGGCATGAACCGAGGCAATCCAGCGGTACATCGCATCGGGATCCCAGAAAAAAATCGGTCGGTGTGGATGCTCCGGTTTCGCCCATTTTCTCCAAAAGGATAGCAGAAGGGTGCCGATCGATACGTGTTTGTGGTTCTCGGGCTCACCGATCAGATCTTCAGGCACGAGGATGGTCCGACTCCAGTGCTTGCGCATCTCGTCCGTGAGCAGCCCCGCAAGTTCAAGATAGCTCACAGCGTATGCCGAGCAGCCACCGCCTTCGCCATGGCGCGGGCGGCGTGGAAGTCCGTAGTTCACCTGTGCTCCGCTTTCACGGTACTCACGCTCAAACTGGAGCAGGCGTTCGCAGGTGGACTCCGAGATGGCGTAACGAATCACCGCCAGCTCTCCGTGCTTCTTGCGTTCCGGCCACTGGCGCTCCACCTCTTCGCGAGACTCGAGACGTCCCCTGAAATTATAGAAAAGAGAACCTAGCCCGCGCTGGTCCCACAGGACGGCCTTCGTGGTCTCACCTTTTGTCTCTGAGGTCATTCCCGTCAGGAAGGACTCACGCCGACCATCATCGAAAGTGCAGCGGACTTCGACATTCACATGTCCGATGTTGTGCTCACGCTCGAACTTGAAGCGAAGCAGGTTGACGATCGAAGACCAGGCCAGACGACGCGGCGAGGACCAGTCGATTCCTTTGGGCGAAGGAAAAACATAATAGATCAACTCGCCCTGTCCGCCTGCCTGTGCCGATTCGATCATGACTCCGCCGACTGTCGCTCCAAAAAGCGCAGCAAGGAGCACCAGCCTCTTCAGGCTGCCTCCGCCCCCCCTTGATTGCCGCATGCGAAATCAGGCTCCTTCCCGAACTCGATTGCGATTCCAGCCGGGAATTTCGACAACAAGGTCCTGTTGTCCGCTCGGGATGCACTGACAGGCCAGTCGTGACTGGCTGGTGACTCCGGGCGCCTTGTCCAGCTGGTCCTCTTCATCCTCCGTGCTCTCATTGCACGAAGCGAGGCCGGCCTTGATCTTAACGTGACAAGTGGAGCAGGCGCAAACTCCACCACAGGCATGATCAATCTCAACGCCCTGCGCCAGAGCGATGTCCAGGATGCTTCCGGGTTCTCCCGTTCCGCAGCTGGGACGTGCAGCAGCGTCGACGTCGATGACCTGGGAGTCTCCGGTCGGAGAAACAAACGTGATCTTGAAGGGTCGTGCGGGAGAATTGTTTTCCGACATGGTGTTCCTGCTCTCAGTCGACGTGGACCATTTCAACGATGACATCGCCGTTGACCTTGGCCTGGCAGCCGAGGCGTGACTGGGGCAAGACGTCATCGGCGCGCTCGAGGCGCTCCGTTTCTTCCTCTTCCATGGCCGAAAGATTTTGGGCCCCCTCGACCACGCGAATCTGGCAGGTCGTGCAGGCGCAGTAACCGCCGCAGGCATGGTGCAGGGGAATGTCATGGGCAAGCGCCGTTTCAAGGATGCTGTCTCCGGCACGGGCTTCGACGGTCTGCTTCAAGGGAAGGAAAGTGACTTTTGGCATCAGGAACCTCTTACCGCGTGCTGGACGCGCGGGCCAGTGTCCGAGCCAGAACTTTTTCTGCGAGCACGATCGTCACTCGGTTCACCTGGTCACGAGTCTGGCGGATACGAACCGGATCGGTGCCGGCCATGGCGTCCTGCAGCTCTCGAACGGCTGCTCGGACGACATCAGCCTGCTCGCGGCCAATCAGCTCATCGGCATCAGGAAGATTCCTCTCCGTCGCTCGAAGGATCGGCTCGGCCTCATTGCGAGCATCCACCAGTCGCTTGAACGCCTTATCGCCGTCCTTGTTCTCCAGCCCGGCGCTGAGCATGCGCTCCACCTCGGCATCGGAAAGTCCAAAGCTGGGGCGAACTTCGACACTCTGGACCTGGCTGGTCTCCATGTCGCGGGCACTCACCTGCAGAATGCCGTCGGCATCCACGAGGAACGACACCTCGATTCGCGGAATGCCGGCGGGAGCGGGACGAATGCCACGCAGCTTGAAGCGCGCCAGAGAACGATTCTCGCTCACTTGGTCGCGCTCGCCCTGAAAAACGTGGATGTCGACGCCGGTCTGCTTGTCGGCAAACGTCGTGAACACTTCACGAGCCGTCGCGGGCACCTTCGTGTTGCGCGGAATCAGCACATTCATCAGTCCGCCGTAGGTTTCGATGCCCAGCGAGAGTGGCACGACATCCAGCAGGAGGAGATCGGTCGTGTTGCCGGCCAGGATGTCGGCCTGAATGGCGGCCCCCTGGGCGACGACTTCATCCGGATGAACCGACGTATTCGGAGTGCGTCCGAAGATCTCGGAGGCAACCTGCTGGACGATCGGAAGCCGCGTCGGACCGCCCACGAGAACAAGGTCCGTCAGCTCCTCGCGCGACAGCCCGGCGTCCTTCAACGCCTGCTCGCAGCTCACGCGGGTCTTTTCCAGGATGGGACGACAGAGCTGGTTGAAGGTCTCGACGGTCAGCACCTTGCGCTTGCGCTCGCCCCTGAGCTCGAGCTCGATGGCCTGCTCCTCACCGCTCGAACCGATGGCCTTTTTCGCGCGCTCTGCGCCTTCGATCAGCGCAGCACGATCTTCCAGGGAGAGCTCGTTCATCGACAATCCATCGGCCAGGAACCACTGTGCGATGGCCTGGTCGAGGTCGTCGCCGCCGAGCTGGGTATTGCCATGCGTGGACAGGACTTCAAACACGCCATCGTGCAGGCGCAGGATCGAAATATCGAACGTACCACCACCGATGTCATAGACGGCGATCGTTCCCTGCTTCTTCTTGTCGAGGCCGTAGGCGAGCGAGGCTGCCGTCGGCTCGTTGATGATGCGGAGGACGTCGAGTCCGGCAAGCCTTCCCGCCGTGCGCGTCGCCTGCCTCTGGGCATCGTTGAAATAAGCGGGAACCGTGATGACGGCCTTGTGAACCGGCTGCCCCAGGGCGGCTTCCGCGGAAAGCCGGAGCTCCTTGAGGATCATCGCGGAAATTTCGATGGCCGTGAACACGCAGTAGCCGAGTCGGATGCGGACCAGGCCCGAAGGATCATCGGCAGGAGGCGGAACCAGTTCGTAAGGAAACTCCGAGGCTTTCGCCTTCACGTCCTCATAGCTCCGGCCCAGCAGTCGCTTGACCGAAAAGGCAGTATGCCGCGCATCACGAATCTGGTGCTTCCGAGCCTCATAGCCCAGCACGGGCTCGGAACCTTCGGCATCGACCGCGACCACGGACGGGAGCAGGCGCTTGCCCTCGCGCGACGGCAGCACCTCGGGCTGTCCATTGCGGACGATCGCCACGAGGCTATGCGTGGTGCCGAGGTCGATTCCGACGATCGGCTCCTGCGCGGGAGCTTCGAATTTTCCGATCTGGAAAGTCATTTCGCGTCCTTATTAGCCCAGGCCCACTCGGGCCTTCAAGCGCTCCACATCCCGGAGCATCGATCGGAGCGTGTTGCCCCTCTGCGCCGCCGCCGACATTTCACGAAGCGTTTCCGCCGCTTCGCTGCCGGACTCCTCTCCGGCATCAAACTTCTTCTCCAACTCCTGCATCCGCTCCTGCGACGAGACGATCAGCAGCTGAAGCTCGCCCGCGAACTTCTCGACCGGTTCGCGCGGGTCATCGAGCTCCATGACCTGTTCCTGCAGCTCAAACCAGCGCTCGGCGAGCTCCAGGTCATCCATGCTCCGAACCGGTTTTCCCGCAATTCCCGCCTCGGCCAGGAGGTAGTCTCGCACGGCATTTCGATCCGTCAGGAGGCGATAGGCTTCATTCACCAGCCCCATCCGCTCCAGCGACGCCTGCCGGACCCCCTCAGGGGCGCGGGCGAAGCGATCCGGGTGCAGGGCCCGGCTCAGGTCAAGGAAGCGCTTCTGGAGCGCGGCCCGATCCTGCGCAAAACGCCGTGGCACGCTGAAGACCTCGAACGGATCGCGGCTAGCCTCAGACGGCAGCGGCTGCGGAGCTCCGCAGGCCGCACATGCGTGAGGAGCAAGCGCTCCGGAAGGCCCCGCCCCGCAGTGGACGCACGCCTTAGGCGGAGAAGCTGGAACCGCAGCCACAGGTGCGCTTCGCGTTCGGGTTCTTGAACACGAATCCGGTGCCATTCAGGCCGTCGGTGAAATCGAGCTCCGTGCCGGCAAGGTACAGGAACGACTTGGCGTCGCACACGACCTTCACGCCGTCCTTCTCGAACGTCTTGTCGCTGGCCGCGAGTGGCTGCGCATCGAAGCCCAGCTTGTAGCTCATGCCCGAGCATCCGCCGCCGACCACCATCACGCGGAGGTTCGCATTGACCGCGGTCGGGTCACTGGCCTGGATGCGCTTGATTTCGGTCACGGCCTTGTCGCTGATCGTGAGCGAGGTCGGCTTCGCCGCCGGAACGCCGGCAGCGCCCTGGTCCTGCATGCCCTGGTCCTGCATGCCCTGGTCCTGCATGCCCTGGTCCTGCATGCCCTGGTCCTGCATGGCTTCACTCATGACTTGTTCTCTCCGTCGTTCTTCTTGATGTAGTCCTGGATCGCGGCCTTGATCGCGTCTTCGGCAAGGACCGAGCAGTGGATCTTGATCGGCGGAAGCGAGAGCTCCTCGACGATGTCCGTGTTCCTGATCTGCAGGGCCTCCTCGACCGTCTTTCCCTTCACCCACTCGGTGGCGAGCGAGGAGCTGGCGATCGCGCTGCCGCAGCCGAAGGTCTTGAACTTCGCATCGGTGATGACGCGGGTCTTCTCGTCGACCTGGATCTGCAGCTTCATCACGTCGCCGCATTCCGGGGCGCCGACCAGTCCGGTGCCGACATCCTTCGCGGTTTTGTCGAGCGAGCCGACGTTCCGGGGGTTCTCGTAGTGATCGATGACTTTCTGGGTGTATGCCATGGTACCTCCTGAGGTTCTCAGTGATGTCCGGTCCAGACGACCGATTTCAAATCCACGCCTTCCTTCACCATTTCGTAAAGGGGCGACAACTCACGAAGTTTCTTCACGGTCGCGACGACGCGCTCGATCGCGAAATCAATCTCCTCGTCCGTCGTGTTCCGTCCAACGCTGAAGCGGATGCTCGAGTGCGCGAGTTCGTCGCCCACGCCGATGCTCTTGAGTACGTACGACGGCTCAAGGCTTGCCGAGGTGCAGGCTGAACCGCTCGAGACGGCCAGTTCCTTGATTCCCATCATCAGCGACTCGCCTTCGACATACGCAAAGCTGACGTTGAGGTTGTGCGGCAGGCGCTCGGTCGGATGGCCGTTCAGGTGGACCTCGTCCACGCGAGAACGGATCGCATTCCAGAGCTTGTCGCGCAGGCGCGACGAGTGCTCGGTGTCGAGCTGCAGGCGAGCCTTGGCGATCTCCGCCGCCTTGCCGAAGCCGACGATTCCCGGGACGTTCAGGGTGCCGGAGCGCATCCCGCGCTCGTGGCCGCCACCGTGGACGATCGGAGAGAGGCGCACGCGCGGATTGCGCCGGCGGACATAAAGGGCGCCAACGCCCTTGGGTCCGTACATCTTGTGTGCCGTCAGCGAGAGCAGGTCGATGCCCATCTTCTCGACGTCGACCGGAATCTTGCCACAGGCCTGGACGGCGTCCGTGTGGAAGACGACTCCGCGTTCCTTGCACACCCTGCCGATCTCGGCGATCGGATTGATCGAGCCGATTTCGTTGTTGGCGAACATCACGCTCACCAGGATCGTGTCGGGACGAATGGCCTTCACGACATCCTCGGCCGAGACTCGGCCGTACTGGTCGACTGGAAGCGTGGTGAGCTCGAAGCCGATGCTCTCGAGGTACTGGCAGGTATCCAGGACTGCCTTGTGCTCGATCGGCGAAGTGATGATGTGGCGGCCCTTTTCCTTGTACATCTGTGCCACGCCCTGGATCGCCAGGTTGTTGCTCTCGGTGGCGCCGCTCGTGAAAATGATTTCCTTGTCGCTCGCGCCAATCAGCGAAGCAACCTGCGTGCGTGCCTTTTCGACCGCCGCTTCCGCAGTCCATCCGTACTCGTGATTCCGGCTCGCGGCGTTGCCGAAGGTCTGCGTGAAATACGGCAGCATCGTTTCCAGGACCGCAGGGTCCATGGGTGTCGTCGAATGATAATCGAGGAAGATCGGAAGTTTCATGAGTTCACCTGTCTGGAGAAGTTTTCGAGCTGGATCGGTTCAGGAGAAATCTTTTCGGCCGTGAACTCCGAGAGGCGGATGCCTGACAGGAAAGCCTTCAGTCGCGTGTTCAATCCGCGCATCATTCCGTGAATCTGGCATTTCGATTGAAACTCGCAGGCCGTCTCGTGTTCCGGTTTTTCGGCACAAGCCACGACGCCATTCGCGCCTTCCATGAGTTCGAGGAATTCCGCCAGGGTCACCTGGTCGAGCGGACGCCGAAGCATGTAGCCGCCTCGAGCCCCCTGCGCGGACTGAATGATTCCGGACTCCTTGAGACGCTGGAGGGTCTTGGCCAGGATATCGAACGGAAGACCATAGACATCCGCGATCTCGCGGGCAGACGACGCATCTCCGGCCTGCCTCTGGCTGAGGTGGCGAAGAGCGATCAGGCCATACTCGGTCGTACGATTCAGCTTCAGCATTCAATGGTCCTTGGAGCAGGGCGGTAACTACGATTTTCCGACTCCGACTTCAATCTGATTATATCGGACCTTGAATATCCGAGTTACTCCAAAGTTGAGCCGCTTCCTGTTATCATAGGAGCAGCAGTCGCTCTTTCGCCACCAGCCAAGCATGACTAAATCATTGGATTTTAAGAGTTTAGCCCTGAGCGCCCGAAGGGATCCCGGCCGACCGTCGACGTGGACGTCCTATCAGGACGGGCTCTGCGAGGGGTGCCAGGCTCTTTGCTGTACCCTCCCCGTCGAGGTCAGCCTCACCGACCTCACTCAACTGGATCTGTTGACTCTCGAGCAGTCGCAGCTGCCCTATCGCCAGATCACTCGCCTTCTTCTGGAGCGGAGCGTTATCGAGGCGGCCATCGAAAACTCACGGTCCTTCATTCTCCGGCAGACGGAGTCGGGGGTTTGCCGCTATCTTGGCGCCGACCGGCGATGCGGCGTGTATGACAAGCGTCCGGAGGTCTGCAGGACATTTCCGGCCATCGGACCTCGGCCGGGGTTCTGTCCCGCGAATCCTCTGAAGGCGACGCCACGAAAGGATCGACCATGAACCCGAAGCCCGAGACGTATTCCGGCGAAACGATCAAGATCCGCAAGGGCACGATCATGCTCTACCGCTGTTTCGACATCGCCGAAGAGGTGAACCTGTCGAAGGTCGAACAGATCCTGACCCAGGAGGCCAGCCCCAAGGAGCGGCTTCGCCTGTCACGCCCCACCGGACAGGCCGTGGTGATCAAGAATGCGCCGATCACGATTTCGCTCGGTGAAACATCGATCACGATCATGAACCGGGAGTACGCAGCAGAGACCACGGCGAGGATCTGGGATTACGGCGTGCTCTCCATCCTGTTCCAACTGACGATTCCTGAAGGAACTGACTGGAACCAGCTACTGGGCAAGTCGGCGGCCATCGAGGCCAACAGCGAGATTGACGCTTTCGCGCGCAAGCGTGCCAAGGAACTCACCGGACGCCTGCAGGATGCGTTGCAACAGCCTTCTGAATGGGAGGGCCTCGAGGACTACACGATTTATTTCCTCGAACACGTTGAAGGCGCCCGAAACGCCGTCGAGTTTTCGGAACGCGCTGACATTCCCGCGCTGATGCTCGGAGAGACGGATCGAAACCTGTCGAAGGAAAATCGCGAGGCGCTCGCGGAATACACGTACTCCTACCGCGACAACGACCTTGCGGTCATCGACTGGAATAGCGCCCTAGTCTGGGAGCCGAGCGGAATGCGTGACATTCCGGACGTGCTGGAGTTTGCCGTCACTCACCTGCTTGAGATGCGCTACTATGACGACCTCATCGACCGTCGCCTCGGCCTGCTCTATGACAGCATCGAGGCACGACGAAGGAACAAGGGCCGGCTGCCGTTCTGGAAACTGTCGCACGAGGCGAGCACCAGGTTCATCGAATTCTCGGAATTTCTTGGACGAGTGGAAAACTCGCTGAAGGTCGTCGGCGACTTCTACCTCGCCAGGGCCTTTCGAGGTGCAATACGAAGATTCCGAGTCGCAGACTGGCAGGGCAGTATCAGCCGCAAGATGAACATCCTCGCCCAGGTTTCCGAACTTCTCCAGGGAGAGGTAAACACGCAGCGAAGCATGCTGCTCGAGATCATCATCATCGTGCTGATTGCCTTCGAGATCATTTATGCGCTCGCCGGCGTGGGCCACTAGGGCCAGGAGACTTCAAAGGCTCCATCGCTCGAATTTACCCGGCCGTCCGCGCGGCCCGTGATCTTCAACTTGCCGTTGGACTGCTGATAGCCAATCGTCCAGCTCGATGCCTTGGAAAAAACCAGCGGCTTTCCCTGGGTGGTTTTCGGGTCATAGATGCGGATCTCCTCTCCATGCGCACCCTTGGTCCACCGGGTGACCAGGAACGGGTCCGAGCGATTGCCCAGCTGCACTGCCTCGGCCGAAAGAAATCGCTCGGAATTTCCCGCCGCAGAAAGCAACACGCGTGCGGTGCGGTCGTCGAGCACTGTCAACAGATCCTCGCCGTCCTGCTGCTTGACGAGCACCTTCCATGCGGAATCATCCACCACGGAGAAACGCGCAAAGAACTTCACGCCTTCCTTTTGCAGCGAACGGTAGGGGTCTGAGCCCTGAGGCTGGCTGGCCAATGCAACCAGCGGTGCAAGCATCGCGATCAGTCCGAGTACTCTCATCGTCCTCTCCCCTCTCAATTCCTCATCTCATCCAGGCAAAGAATCGCACCCTTGCGACGCCTCGCCATGCACGGCAGGCAGGCCTGCACGACGTTCTTCAGGTAACTGCTCTGGTCATCCCGATCATAGCTCGCCACTCCGGCTCGCAGCAGTCCATCGTGCGTGGCGGAAAGCTCGGGGTACTTGAATCGTGCGAACTTCAACTTGTAGTTCATCACCCGGTAGATGACTTCCATCTGGAGCGGAACATCATCATTCATGAGCGAAAAGAGTTCTTCCACGGGACGCCCTTCATGCCTTGGAACGGTCTTGATCGGCAGCAGCTCGGCGGGCGCTTCATTGGGACGAACCAGCACGGCTGAGACTCCGGACATCGTGGTCCAGGTCATCTGGCCGAGGCCCGATGCACTCGACGCGTACTTTCCAGAACCGGGAGAAAGGCAGAACGTATAGTTCACTGCGTGCGGCGATAGGTCGGCAAACCCCTTGGTCTCCTGGAGGGCGACACAGGTCACGAGCTCCGGCGACAGGATCGGATCGAGGTAGTCCGGGTTGTAGATGTCCCTGCGCGCATCACCAGAGCTCTTTAGGTTGCGAGTTGCCTTCTGGATGGAGACCAGCTGGCGATACGTCCGGATGGCATGCGCCCGAATTCGGTCTGCACGCTCGACGAGACTCAGGTCCGACCAGAGCCGCCCCGGACGGTTGAGCTCCCACCGAAGCACCTGAAGGCACTCTCGACCCGAGAGCCCCTCGGTCAGAGAGCGCAGTGAATCGTACGTGCCCTCGGTGTCCTGCAATCGATCTTCAACGAGCGACCCAGAGGCAGGTTCACGACTGCAGGATTCGGACGTCTCACGTTCTCCGGCATTGAGTAGAAATGAAGGCGTCGATGCGGGAGAGCGACCGGCCTCATCTCCACCCGACTCCACGAAGACGTTCCGATCCTGGAATTCGGCGAATCGCTCGAGTGCCACGTCCAGCATTGAGACCACGTGAGGGCGCCGAGCTGCAAACGTCGATGGCGCAATCGACACCGCAGCAATCACCGGCAGGAATGTCTTGGCCAGGCAGGACCACCCCATTGGACCAGTGTACCTGCTGCCCGCCCTGGTCGCACGTGCCAAGGATTTGTCAGGTCAGGTAAGGCCCGAGTCCCTGTGCCTTGCGGATGGCGTCGGCGATTTCGCGCACGGCGCCCCAGCCTCCCTGCTTTTGCGTGATGTAATGCGCACGGGCCTTCACGGCATCCACGGCATGAGGAACGGTGGCACTGAATCCGACGCGCTCGATGACCGGAATATCAAAGAGGTCGTCTCCCATGAAGGCCATCTGCTCGGTGCTGAGTCCGGTCGCAGTGACAATCTTGTCCAAAGCCTTGACCTTGTCTTCGTCGCCGAGAAAAACGTGCTCGATCTTGAGGAAACTCATGCGAGTCCGCACGTCCTCGCTCTCGCCACCACTGATCACGGCAACCTGCACGCCATGGTTCATCAGCACCTTCAATCCGTAGCCATCCTGCACGTGGAAATGCCGGGTCCAGCCGTGACCCTCGAGCCAGAAAACTCGGCCATCGGTCATCACGCCGTCGACATCGAGAATGAGCAGCCGGATCCTCTTCAGGCGCTCCTGGAGATCGGCCGTTTCGAGGAGCTTTGCGGAGATATTCGTGGAATGGGGCTGCATCATGTTCAGTTTCTCGCCTCAGGAAGGAGCTTGGGCTGCGATGCCACGAGCTGGCGAATCGCCAAAAGCTGCTTGATGAAAGTGCCGACGTGCTCGAGATAAAACGCGTTGGGTCCGTCACTTTTTGCCTCGTTCGGACGCGGATGGCATTCCATGAAAAGCCCGTTGGCGCCTGCTGCCATCGCGGCACGTGCGAGCACTTCAAGGTACTCGCGCTTGCCTCCCGTGCTTTTTCCGCCCGATCCTGCCCCCGGCATCTGGATGGAATGGGTGGCGTCGTAAATCACTGGAACACCGAAACCCTGCATCGTCTGGAATGAAACCATGTCGACTACCAGCGTGTTGTAGCCGTGGGTCACCCCACGCTCGGTGAGGAAGAACCCATCGCTGGCGAAAGATTTGCCTTCGCGGACCTCGACGGCACGCACCTTCTCGACGATGTTTTTTGCGTCCCACGGAGCCAGGAACTGGCCCTTCTTGACGTTGAGGCGCCGGCCGCGACGAAGAGCGGCCTCGGCGGCGGAAACCACGAGATCGGTCTGGCGGCACAAAAATGCGGGAATCTGCAAAAAGTCGACGACCTCGGCAACCGGGTCGGCCTGCTCGGGAGTGTGGAGATCCGTCAACACGGGAAGGCCCGTCTTCTCGCGAACGCGAGAGAGGATCTTGAGTCCTTCCTTCATGCCGGGTCCGCGAAAGCCTTCGATGGAGCTGCGGTTGGCCTTATCGAAAGACGCCTTGAAGGTGAGCGACACCGGTAGACCGGCAAGCTGGCGCTTCAGCTCCTGCGCGATCTCGAGACACAAGGCTTCGCTCTCGATCACGCATGGGCCGGCAATCAGGGTCATCGGAGAAACGGGGCTCTTTTCCATTGCCGCACTTTTTCGCGGAATGGCGGCCGAGTCAATCGTCGAGAGACTCCGGCACTGACCAAAGCTTGGACAATCGGTCCCTGAGGGCGGCTCCATTTGTCGTCCCAGCCCGCTCCAGGTTGGAACTGACGTGAGACCGGCCGGCTCCGCCCTTGCACTCCCATCGGTCGATGGACCGCTACCGGGCAGCTCTATTCTTCCGCATTTTCGCCATGACTTCGAGCCTGGCGCTCCCGGCATCGGCGCAGACCGCAGACTCCTCCGCGGACCTGCAGTGCTACGGCAAGTCCTTCGAGTCCATCTCGGCGAGTCCCCAGTTCGAGGATGAGCTCTTCCAGCTGGACGGCACCTGCTATTCCTACGCGGCAACTGCCGGGGCCGAGGCAGCCTATGCACGAAAGCACGGCAAGACGACGCAGATCCTGCCCACCCTCCCCGCACTTCGGCAGGCACGAGAGCCGAAGTTCAACCTCGATCGCATTCTCCGGGCCTCGGAGGGCGACGCAGTCACCGGCACGATCGGTCGCATTCCGCGCAGCTTCTTCGAGGGTGGACTGGTTGCCGCAGTCCGGAAGGGCTTGCAGGAGGATCGAATCGTTCCCCAATACAGCTGGGATGCCCTCGTGGAGTATCGGCAATTCTCGGAGGACCTGGTGGGCCAGTCATCGTGCCAATACTACGAGCGCGAAACCGACCACCAGAAGATCGGAGAACTGGAGCGCGAGTATGCATCGCTACAGGAGCAGTTCAAGTTGCTCGAAAGCAAGCAGGACGGGCTTTTCAAGAAGCTCGATTCCGGATGCCGCCAGCCCGATGAAACAGGAAGGACTCCGCTCGAACAGATTCGCGAGCTGAACCAGGTCCTCGAAAAAGTCGTGACTCGAATTGAAGCCAACTCGAAGGAGTCGCGAGCATTGAAGAACCATTTGAAGGACGGAACCGTAGGCGACCGACAACTCTCATGCGCGATTCCGCGCAGTGCCGAGCAATTCGAAAAAGAACTCATCCGCAAATACGGTTCGGTCAATCTCTCCGGAATCGAACCCCTCGTGCTGTACTCAGAGCTGGGCCAGTCGAGTTGCACTCCTGAAAAGGCCGAACAACGACGCCAGCAGCTGATGCGCGCACTCTGCGCCGGAATTCCGGTCTCGATCGGAACACCCAGCATGTCCAAGTTCCTGCTTCGGGGCGGGCTTCGTTCGAAGAACTGGGCTCCTTACGCTCCGACCGGATCGGCGGGCGATACTCCGGGTCAGGGCCACGCGATGACGCTCAAGGGCTTTCAGGACATCAATGGCGTCCCGCATTTCATTTTCAGGAACTCCTGGGGCCATGGATCGGAGGCCGCCCTTCCCGTCTCGGAAACGTGCTCCATCGATGAGGCCGTCCTCTTCGTCGATTCTGACAAGCCCACCAAGGCCGCACCCGGCACCGTGGCGCCGGCCCTCAGCGAGGGTGAAGCGTGGCTTTCAGGAAACGACGACGCGCTGAGGCAGTTCTCGAGCCAGCGCTTCCGGTCCGGACAGCTCGAAGCCCGGCTGCGCTAGCCAAGCGAGGCCGTTGGGCGCTAGACTGGCGCCATGGCTACCTCGACTCCGACACTGCCCCAGGCGCTGCTTGCCGTCCTCGAGAAGGACTTTCCCGCCGACTTTCTTTCCCGTGTTCCTGCGATCCTCGAATCGCATGGCAAGGACTGGACGAAAGTCTATGCACCGAAGCCTTCTGCAGTGGCGTTTCCTCGCACGACCGAGGAGGTCAGCCGGCTCCTGAAGCTCTGCTCTCAACATCATGTGGCAGTGGTTCCATCCGGCGGACGCACGGGCCTCTCCGGCGGAGCCGTGGCCGCGAACGGTGAAATCGTCGTGAGCCTCGAGCGCATGAACCGGATGGGTCCGGTGGATGTCCTCTCGCAGACATTACGCGTGCAGGCCGGCGCCATCACCGAAGCCGTGCACGGGCACTGCGCGCCGCATGGACTGACCTGGCCGGTGGACTTTGCATCCAAAGGATCCAGCCATGTGGGCGGCAATATCGCCACCAACGCCGGTGGCGTGAAGGTCATCCACTACGGCATGACTCGAAACTGGGTCCTCGGGCTGCAGGTCGTCCTGATGGACGGACGCATCCTGGAGCTGAATGGCGCGCTCGAAAAGAACAACACGGGCCTGGACCTTCGTCACTTCTTCATCGGAACCGAAGGAACACTCGGCGTGATCACCGAAGCCACGCTCAAGCTCACGCGGGCCCAGGGAGAGGCCGATGTGTTCTTCTTCGCCGTGAAGGACATGGCGGCAGTGTTCCAGCTCTTCCTGGAGGCACGTCGTGCACCCTTCACGCTGATGGCTTTTGAGACGCTGACCCACAACTGCCTCGAAAAGGTCGTCTCGCACCTGAAACTTCGGCCGCCCTTTGAAACTCAAGCGGGAGCATATGTTCTTCTCGAGGCCGAACGTCCGGGCTCAGCCGATGCGCGCGAAGTGATGGATGCGTGGCTCTCGGGACTATTCGAGAAGGGCCTGGTGCTGGACGGCACCCTGGCCCAAAACCCTCGCGAGGCGCGAGACCTGTGGATGATTCGAGAGGGAATTGCCGAGAGCATCATGGCCGGCACGTTTGTCCACAAGAACGACATCGCGCTTCCGATAGCCTCGCTCGAACGCTTCATCGGAGAGATGTATGCGCTTTTCGAGTCGCGGCACTCGGATTTCGAGATCTACCTGTTTGGACACATCGGAGACGGGAACCTGCACGTCAACACGCTCAAGCCCGAAGGCCTGTCGAAAGAGGAGTTCACTGCGAGGTGCAAGCAAGCCGACGTGGCGCTCTTCGAGCTCGTGCAGTCGCATGGGGGCAGCGTCTCGGCCGAGCACGGCATCGGGCTCCTCAAGAAGGACGCGCTGAAGTACTCGAAGTCGAGCGATGAACTCGCGATCCTGCGTGGAGTGAAGACGCTGCTGGATCCACAGGGGCTCATGAATCCCGGGAAGATCTTTTAGTCTGCTCTGAAAAGAAAAAACCCCGGCCACCTTGCGGCGACCGGGGGCTCATTGAGTTCAGGTCAGGCGATCAATTGGTCGCTTGTTTGAACGTCGTCAGGCCGTTTCCGAAGGCCTTGTTAAAGCTCGGAACATTGTCGCCTCCACTCATGACCGGACTCATCGGCATGAATCCGCCCTGCTCGCCGTCGGGCGCGAGTCCTTCGACATGCAGGCCATCACTGCCGTTACCTTCGAAAAACAGGTAGATCAGCGAGAACACCTGCAGTGCATTGAACCGGGTCGACGAATCGATGGTGTGTGATCCATCGAACCAGCCCGGAAATGCCGTGTTCATGAGGTTCTTGACGGCGGCCGGATTCGAGAACCGGTAGCCGTTGGCGTTCTTCTTGAGCTCGGCAGATGCATGCGCCGCATTTGCCGGATCATTCCTCCAGCGATCGAACTCCCACATATTGGAGAACGAGACGTCCCCGCTGGTGGCCGCCGCATCGCCCTCGTTGCAGTCCAGCTTTTCGTTCGCAGTGCCCGTCTCCACATAGTACGGATTGAAGCTGCACTTGTGGCTGGGGTTCGCCGCCGGTCCGGACGGAACCCGGATCGAGGCTGCGACGTCGTCGAAGGACTGGGCTCCTCCAGTTTCGGTGTCGTAATCGGGAGACCCGGCGTTCAGGTTCACCCAGGTCGAATCGTCCCCAACGCCAAAGCGGATGACTTCTGCGCCGCAGGTCCAGTTGCCGGATTCGACCCAGCAGACCTTGCCCGGCTCCCATTTCTTCCCATCAAAAGAATCGCTGGGTGGCGAGAATGGAACACCGTTTTTGTTCACGAGGTAGAAGCCGCCAACACTGCAGCCTTCATTCGAGCAGTTCCAGACCGGTGAAACGGCATAACGATCATCCTCGACGTCCGGGAGACTGGAGGCTTTTCCAGTCAGGGTGATTTGAGCGGTAGCCGGATTGACCTTCACCGTCAGCACACTGAGATCCTTCCATTCCCCCTGCCCAACGACGATTGCGCTATGACCAAATTTGTCCTCATCCGCGTGGATTTCCTCCCAGCGAGACCGGTACTCCGACTTCACCTCGGCGTTGATTTCAGACATCGAGATCGTGGACGTGGCTCCGGTGATGGCCTTCATCTCCGGCTCGCAGGGCCCATCTCCACCGCAACTCCATTCGAGGTCGACGTTATAGGCATTTCCGTCTGCGCAAGAGATTCCGGACGGGCATTCCACGCCGGAGTCATAGACCAGGAAAGTCCTCGGCCGCATGAAGTCGTCACGAAGCAGCTTGCCCGTCGATGCACTGATCAACTGGCCCGCTCCGAGAAAACCTGACGGACCGAAGATGGGGCGAATGAAATAAGCTCCCGTTCCGGGGGCTCCCGTGATTGAGGTCATCGGCCTGAATCCCTTGCTGTCACCCGAAAGCGTAATCGCAGCACCGAGTTGCACATTCACCTGGACCGGCGTCACTTCGGCAAGAGTTGATCCGACGGCGTAGCACTTGGTCGAAGGATCGTTGTCGAAACAACCGTTTGGACAAGGCGTGCCGCTCTCGGGCTCGGCGTCCGTGCAGGAGGCCGGCCGTGTGTCCGTTCCCGTTGCCGGTGCAGGAAGAACGTCGCCCGGATTCACCCAGCGAGGATCCTTCTCAAAAAGGACGTGGAACTCCTTCTCGCCGGTCGGGTTATTGTCGACGAAGGAGCGCTCGTTGAAGAAGCTCTCCAGCTGCGACTGCGTCGGCACCGGGCCTGAGTACTGGGCCGACATCACATCGCCTACGAAATCACCCGAACCGATGTTGGTGGCCAGGAGCTTTGCCGGGCTTCCCAGGGCTGCATTGCAGCTTCCCCAGGTCATGTCTGCAAATCCTGCCTCCATCATCTGCCAGAGGGCGCAGCCGCCCTCACCACAGGGAATATCAACCCAGCTGCCGGATGCATTGCGGTACTTGTAGCTCTGGCCAAAGCCGGCGGAATCCTGGTTGAACTCCTTCGACTGGAAAATCAGCTTCATGTTCATGCCAGCCTGCGCGCCCGCATCATGCGAGAAGAGGATCTGGTCGATGTTGTTCAGGCTGTACTGGTAGTTCGCCAGCATGGATTGCGCGATCTTCGAAAGAAGTCCGGTAATCTCCGAAGATGAGAAGGACTCGACGAAGACTGTGTCGTCTTCCTCGCCACCCTTGTCATCGTAGCCCTCGTTGCGATTGACCTTCGCGGTCTTGGATCTCACGAAACACGCTCCGGCGATCTGAGGACGATTCTCCCCGTCTGCGGGCGGTTCGCTCAGGTCCTGGAATTCGGCGCCCGGAAATGCATTGAGCATGTCGGCATTGGTGGAGGCGCAGCTTTCGCCGTCAAATGACCCGCCCGAACCGGTGTTCACAGCAACGCTGAAGCCGAGCGAGTAGAGCAGCTTGGCCACAGCCTGCGTGCAGCCAGCCTGGGTGGCGATCGGGGTCTCTCCTTCAGCGTTCAGCGACGAGTCGCAAGCCGGAAGCGCAGAGGCCGCCTTCGCAGCACCTGCGGTGGCATTGCCCACGGACTCCGGAATCGAGCCCACATCTTCCTCGTACACTGCAGCGGCATCATCTGCATCCGCCGCTGTCGTGGCATCATCCACCGCGGCAGTCATCTCGGTGGCGACCGTATCGGAGGGCTCCTGCATCGCACCGCTTTCGATGGCCTCTTCGATGACCGCCGAAACCTGCGCGATGATCGTATCGACCGCCTCAAGGACTGCCTGCTTGATCGAATCCTTGACCGCATCGCTTGCGCCAGGAATGGACTGGACGGCGGCTTCAAGCGCTTCGAGGACCGCCTCGATGATCTGCGCGGCGATCAGGGTCGAGCGCGCATTCGTCGAAACAGGCTCCTTTTCATCTGGATCCTGCGTATCAGCGGAGGTCACCGCCGCGAAGCTCACCGCAGAGGGTCCGGTTCCACAGGTCGCAACAACTCGGTAGGAATCCCCGGCGGTAATGCTGTCGCTCTCGATGACGTAGGTACCGTCGGATCCCGAGGTTCCCGTGGCGATCACGGCACCCGTCTGCAGGTCACGAGCCGTGACCGTACAACCGGAAACCCCATCGCCTTCGACGGACTGCGAGACCACCGGCAGCTTGCGGCCGAAGATCGGAACGGTCTTGCCCGAAGCGGCTTTGCGCGCGACGGCCTTCATCATGGTTGCCCCGCCTGAGGAGGTCACCTTGCCGACGATATTCGGTTTGATCTTGTTGCTGACCGAGTTGATGGCTTCTTGGACCTTGGCACAACCTGCAAACATGGAGGCAGCCAAGGCAGCCGCCACCACGCGCTTCATGGGCCCATGGCCCTTCTTCATGAAATCGATCACGGACAAACCCTCCATGGCTTCGGATCGTTGAAATGGATTTATTCAGGCTACGGATCGCAGGAAATTTGGAAACAGAATAATTCAAAAAATCGGCAGAACGACCCGTGAAGAGTTCGTCAAGACGATGATACTCATGGGACGTCAAAAGACGCGACGCACCGATCTCAATCAGCTCAGTAGAGAATTCGAGTCCGAATCGAGGTCTTGAGCGCTTCGATGGCGGACTTCACCTCGTTCGAAACTGCGCGATCGGTATCCAGCACCAGATAGCCGACATCAGCATCGGTCGCGAGGGCCTGCGCCTGAATATTGGCACCCAGACCCGCGACGATTCGATTGATTTCGGAGAGCACGCCCGGAACGTTCTTGTGGATGTTCAGGATGCGATGGGTCTCACCCGTTGGTGACAGGTTCACTTCCGGCAGATTCACCGAACGGAGAGTTGACCCGGAGTTGATGTATCGAATGAGAGATGTCGGCACCTCTTCACCAATATTGGCCTGCGCCTCTTCAGTCGCTCCCCCGATGTGCGGAGTGAGGATGACGTTTTCCAAGCCCTGAAGCGGCGACTGGTAGTCATTGATGTTCGATTCGGGCTCCTCCGGAAACACGTCAATGGCGGCTCCAGCGAGATGCCCGGACTTGAGAGCCTCAACGAGAGCAGGAATCACCACGACGGTTCCTCGGCTCGCATTGATCAGGTGCGAACCCTTCTTCATCTGCTCGATTTCCTTCGCACCGATCATCCACTTCGTCGTCGGTGTAGCGGGAACGTGCAGCGTCAGGAAGTCGGAATTCTTCAGGACCTCGCCGAGCGTGTTGCAGCCGCGGGTGTTGCCATGTGGCAGCTTGGAAACGACATCATAGAAGATGACCCGCATTCCAAAGTGTTCAGCGAGTGCGCCGACCTGAGTTCCAATATTGCCGTAACCTACGATTCCCAGCGTCTTTCCACGCACCTCGTGGCAATCGGCGGAAACCTTGCGCCAGATACCCTGGTGCATCTCGTTGCTCCGCTGTCCGAACCGACGGGCGAGCATGACGATTTCCGCGAGCACCATCTCGGCGACGCTTCGAGTGTTTCCGAATGGAGCGTTGAAGCACGCAATTCCTCGCGCCTTGGCCGACTTCAGGTCGATCTGATTCGTTCCGATGCAGAAGGCGCCGATGGTGAGCAGTCGATTGGCCTTCGAGAGCACCGCTTCAGTGACCTGGGTCTTGCTTCGTATTCCGAGGATGTGGACATCCTTGATCCGTTCAGCGAGCGCCTCTTCTCCGAGTGCCGTCGAGAGCGCCTCGACCTGATAGCCCTCGCCTCGAAACATCTCGTGCGCGAGCTGGTGGATGTTCTCGAGGAGCAGGACCTTGATCTGGTCTTTCGGAAAGGAGGTGAGGGATGGGGCCATGGTGGCTACCATCATACGCGATCACTCCGGATTTCGCCATGTCAGGGCCTTGGCGCGGAGCAACGCCGGTGCGCACAGAAGGCTCGGCTCGCGCCGAGCCAGCTACAGCAGCTTCGCCTGTCCCTTGCGCCCGCTCTGGGTGGCCGCCTTGATGAATCCAGCAAAGAGCGGATGCGGCACCATCGGCTTGCTCAGGAACTCCGGATGGAACTGGCAT
The DNA here is from genome assembly GCA_945860415.1 of Bacteriovorax stolpii. Classification (GTDB taxonomy): domain Bacteria; phylum Bdellovibrionota; class UBA1018; order UBA1018; family UBA1018; genus CAIOHW01. The sequence continues at coordinate 54,953 of CAMAQA010000001.1, read as the reverse complement.
CCGAGAAACCAGGGGTGCCCGGGAATCTCGACCATCTCCACCAAATCGGTACCGGTCTCGCGGTGCACGTGATGACCGGAAACGAGAAGACCCGCTTCTTCGATCTGGCCACGAAACCTCGGGTTCACCTCGAAACGATGGCGATGCCGCTCGGTGATCTGCTCTTTCTTGTAGGCAGTGTAAGCCTTCGTCGGACCTGCTGCGGTCTTCGAAAGCACCGAGCAGGGATAAGCGCCGAGGCGCATCGTGCCACCGAGATCCTTCACCCCTTTTTGCGATTCCATCAGGGCGATGACGTTCTCACGTCCGTCCGGACGAAACTCTTCCGAGTGCGCGTCCTTGAGCCCTGCCACGTGGCGCGCATACTCGATGACCGCCAGCTGCATTCCGAGGCAGATGCCAAAGTACGGAATCTTGTTCACGCGGGCGTATTCGACCGCCTGGATCTTGCCTTCGATGCCGCGCTCGCCAAATCCACCCGGAACGAGAACGCCATCCACTGTGTCGAGGAGCTCACGACCCACGCCCTTTTCGAGCTCTTCGGAGTCGATGTAGAGCATGTTCACACGGCAGTCGTTCGCGACGCCTCCGTGCACGAGTGCCTCGGCTAGCGACTTGTAGCTGTCGCGCCAGTCCGTGTACTTGCCGACGATGCCGATGGTGACCTGCTGCTTGGGCTTGCGAATCTTCTCGACCATCGCCGCCCACTTTGAAATGTCGGGCTTGCTGGTCCAAATACCGAGCTTTTCGACCACCTTCTCGTCGAGACCTTCTTCGGCGAAGTACAGCGGAACCTCGTAGATGCTCGACACGTCGATCGCGCTGAAGACCTGCTCGGCGGATACGTTGCAGAACAGGCCGATCTTCTCGCGCACATCGCGCGGAATCACCCGGTCCGTCCGGCAGAGCAGGATATCGGGCTGGATGCCGATTTCTCGAAGCTCCTTGACGCTGTGCTGGGTGGGCTTGGTCTTCAGCTCTCCTGCGGCCGCAATGTACGGCACCAGGGTCAGGTGCACGAAGAGCACGTTTTCCGAGCCCCGCTCGACCCGAAGCTGCCGGATAGCCTCGAGAAACGGCAGGCTCTCGATGTCACCGACCGTTCCGCCCACTTCCACGATGGCAAGATCGGCGTCGACAGCCGCTTCGTCGATGTGGCGCTTGATCTCATCGGTGATGTGCGGAATCACCTGCACGGTCTTGCCGAGGTAGCCCCCCGCACGCTCGCGACGAATGACGGAGTCGTAGATCCGGCCCGTGGTGAAGCTGTTCTTGCGCGAAAAGACGGCGTTTTGCACGAATCGCGAGTAGTGGCCCAGGTCGAGATCGGTCTCGGCACCATCATCGAGCACGAACACTTCACCGTGCTGAAACGGACTCATCGTTCCCGGATCGACGTTCAGGTACGGGTCCATCTTGACCATCGTCACCTTGATGCCCCGGCTTTCCATGAGCATTCCCAGAGACGCAGACGCGATGCCCTTGCCGATGCTCGAAAGAACGCCGCCCGTCACGAAGATGAATTTTTTCTGCTTGGCCATAAACCGTCTTCCTTATCGGTATGATGCCAGAATCTGGCGGACCTTCTCCAGCTCTTCGGGCGTATCCACGCCGATTGACGTGAAGTCCACCTCTGCAATTCCAATCGCAATGCCCGCCTGCAGCGCGCGAAGCTGCTCGAGGCTTTCCGCCCGCTCCATCAGGGTCGGTGGAAGCGAGCTGAAGCGCAGGAGCGTCTCTCGGCGGTAGACATAAAGTCCGACATGCCTTCGACAGACGAACGCCTCGCCAGCTTCGGGTGCCGCCTTGCGACTGTAAGGAATCGGATGCCTCGAAAAATAAATCGCGCGGCCGAGGTCATCGGGAATGACCTTCACCACCGCCGCATTCGAAAGATCGGCAATTTCGGTCATCGGCGTCATCACGGTCGCCATCTCAAAGCGGCCGGAGTGCACGAGCGCCACGCCGGCTTCGATCGCACGCGTGTCCATGAGCGGCTCGTCACCCTGGACGTTCACGAAAATGTCGATCTCGGGATGCATACGCGCCACGGCCGCAACACGGTCCGTGCCACTCTGCAGGTCGGGAGACGTCATCCAGACCTTGCCACCGAAGCGCTCGACGGCTTCCGCAATCCGTGGATCGTCCGTGGCGACACCCGTGATCGCAATACCCTGGGCGCGTGCCGCGCGCTCGTAGACGTGCTGGATCATGGGCTTTCCGTGAATGTCGGCAAGGGGCTTTCCAGGAAGGCGCTGCGCGGCAAAGCGCGCAGGAATCACCGTCGCAACTGTGGGAACCTTCATGGAAGTTCAGCGTAGAAAATGCGCTGATCGCGGTCAAGGAGCGGGCAGTAAATTATTACCCGAGCAAATCCATCTCGGGCTTCCAGGTTCCCATCCAGCGCTTGAGGCGCACCCGGGGACGCGCCCCTGGTGCGCCGCTCTCGACCATCGCATAGGTCAGCTTCGTCTGAGTGCCAAACTCTCCCAGCTCGAGATTCGTGACCTCATTCCACGAGCCCTCATTGAAGTACTCCCTTCCGCCTTCAAATTTTCGATACCGAAGAACGTGGGTGTGGCCGAAGATCACCACCTGGGCTTCGGGGTTCTCGCCAAGCACTCTTGCGGCCATCTTGTCGAAGCTCGGATAAACGGTGGCCTGCTGGATCATGCCCCAGGTGGCCCGAACACCTTCGACGATATGGTAGCGGGGCCTCCACAGGATCGTGTCCCAGAGAAACTTGCCCATTCTCAGGATGGTCATTACCGCCCAGCCCGTGTCGTGAATCAGCATCCACCTCAGAAACGAGGAGAACGGCTTGACCTTGTCCACATGAGGACGCTCCAGCTTGATGCGGGTGAGCCATACGGCCACGAAGATCGAGCCCCAGGGCAGGTTCAGCACCGGCTCGGGCAGGCCCTTGGTGATGAAGGGGCATGACATCTCCATTCGGCAGAGATCCTCGAGCTGATGGCCATGCTCGATATGCACGCCGTCGAATCGATACGCCTGATCATGGAATTTCACCGAAGTTCCGACGGCACGCTCGAACACGCGTCGAGGCCCCGGCCAGAGCATTCCTGCGTCATGATTGCCGACAATATATGTAATCGAGTGCCCCGGAGCCTGGCAGAACCTGCGCAGTGCCCCGAAGAAGCAGGGATGTCCGGCCGCGATTCGCTCTACGGCGCGCATCGTGGCCCGCTCGGTGATCAGGTGGGTGTGCACTCCAAAATCGTCAACCTGAAGCAGGTTCAGGATGTCGCCGTTGAGTACCAGCTCGACTCGAGTGTCCCAGTACTTTTCAGTGGAATAAAACTCGAGGAAGTCGGCGAACTCGTCGTCATACAGGAAATCCTCGAGAATATTGACGGAACCGTCCGCAAAATACCGCCCCGTCCCGAGGTGGAAATCACTCACCACAAGCCGAAGCTGCGAAGGTTCAGGAGACTTTTCGATCCGTACGCTCTGCGGAGCGGCCGGATGATTCAGGGGTGCCTGCATCCGAGTCCGCAGGGTCAAGCAAGCCGCCTGCCAGACGGACTGCCTGCGATGCTCTCAGCAGCTTTTCGCGAAGCTCCGATGAACTTTCCTTCTCGCGTCCGAGGCGATCGTGCATCAGGTCGAGATTGAACTCGGCCGTGTCGAGCTTGCGCTTGAGTTCCAGGATGGTTGCCTCGCGGGCCATGAGCAGTGCCTCGGAGTCCTTGCGCACGATTTCCAGCCGATTCTCGAGCTCTTTTTCGCGGACTCGGATCTTCCGGATGTCGTTTCGGACTCGCTCGCGAAGCCGCTCCATCTCCTGGGCCGTCTCTCGAACCTGTGATTCGAGCGAACGGGCCTTATCCGAGCGCGTCTTCATCTGGAAGCGCAGCTCATCCATTTCAGATTGCAGTCCCTGGATCAGGAGCGCCTTCTCACGCTCAAACTCCTGCTCGCGCTTTTCCTTGCCTTCGAGCCGGTAACCCTGCTCCTCCATCAAGGCATGGCTCTGCCTGAGGTCGGACTCCAAGTTCCGAATCTGGCGTCGCGCCTCGTGCAGCTGGGCGGAAAGAGCCGCCACATCCTGCTCACGAAGTGCGAGATAACGCTTCAATGTTTCAATATCCGGAGACTGTGCCGCACCGCCCGGCACCACGGCATCTCCGACTAGCGGAGCAGGACGCGGCCTGGCGGCCTGATTGAACAGGTACGGCAGCTCGGCAACCGGATCCGGGGCGGGTTCATGGGCGGGACTCGATCGCTCGGCTTCGACCAGAGAAATTTCCACGGCCGGCGAGGACTCTGCAGGTAGCCCCTCGACAGGAGATAGCAACTCGACAGGCAGCTCCGGCATCTGTGAGATGCTCACACCGGAATCAAAGTGGACTGGCTCCACGACCGAGATTTCCGGAGAAACGGGCGCGACATCCAGGACAGGAGCAATCTCGATCGGAGCCGGCTCGAGCTGATCGCGCGATACCACCCGTGTGGCTCCTTCAATGGAAGGAGATGCACTCTTCGGTGATTCCGAGGAATCCACCTCCAGCGAGAAGTTCTGCGAAATCATGGAAGTGGGCTGGAAGACGCTGTTGGCATCCTCCATCCGGACGCTTACTCCCGAAAGAGGCTCCTGAGGCAATGAGAGACCGGAAAGGGCCGAGCCCGTTGCCGCAGCGGGTGCCGCGAGGGCCATCGACAACTCTGCACCGAGAACCTGCTCGATGACGAATCGAAGATCCTGCGCGCATCGCTCTTCACGCAGGTAGGCATTGGCACCTTCCGAGGACTGCTGATGACGGGCGAAATCGGCATCCGTCCATTCGGAGGAGATGACGATGTAGGGTAGATCCGAGAGCGAGGCGGAGGACTTGATGAAGGTAATGAGCTCCAGCCCCTGGGGCTCGCGATGGATCACCGCCACCTCGAGCGTCAGCGCGTGTGCTGAAAGAAGCTGCTTTGCCTGTACAACGGTATTGGCAAGGAGGACCACCACGCCCGTCGCCTGGAGCGAACGGACCAGAGGGTCACCGGATCCCAGCCTTGGATGTACGAGAAGCAGCTTCATCCCAAAAAACCTTTCGGCACGACGGGCCTGAAAGTTGACACCCATTTTTCACGCCGATACCCTTTCAGGACTTCCATGAAGGTTCAGGCACCCAAATCTCTGAGGAAAGCCATCCAGCTCCTGGTTTTCCAGGATGGACTCGCTTCGCGAAACTTCGAAGTTCCGCTGGCCTGGATCTCGCGCCTGGGCTGGTACATTGGGGGCTCGCTTCTCGTCACGATTTTGTCGGTCGCGACCACGATTCACTACTGGCGCCTCAGCCACCGGGCGCAACCCGAGCGTCTTCGCGAGCTCGAACAACAGATTCGACTGCTGGGAGTCGCGAAACAGAAGGCAGAGTCGGCAGTGGCGATCCCGATCGCCCCCCCGGCCCCCTTCCCTGCTGCCTCGGTGGTGCCGACCAGCGCCACGCAGGCAACCACCGCACCCGTCACCTGTGCTGCACCATCGCCGCTTCCCGTGGCAGTTGCCGCGCCCTGCGTACCCACGGTCCTGACCAAGACCGTCTCGACCGCCCCCGCAGTCGTGGCCTTCCGCTCATTTCCGGCTGCTGTCTCTGGCGAGGTTCCGATCATCGCTCGTCCTTCCGTTCCGCTCGAGATCAGTTCACCCATCACGCAGTGGCAGGGCCGCAAGCTCAAGCTTCAATTCGATATCCGCTTCACGGGAAGCGAGGGCGACAACCAGCAGGGCAGGATCATCGTGCTGGCTCGGGGTCCGGACGTGCTGCTGGGCTATCCATCGGGGGTCGTCCGTGGAATGGATTCACCATTCCTGTTCGACCACGAAAAAGGTGAATTCTTTTCCGTGTCTCGCTTCCGCCAGACCAAGGTCGAGTTTCCGGCGGTGGACTCGACCATACAGACGATTGAAATCCTTCTTTTTGGAACATGGAACGACGGGACACAGAAGCTGCTCGTCCGTGAAGTCCTGAAGGTGCCCCAGACTCGAGGAGGAGCTCGTGAAGCAGCAGGCCCCGAAGAAAGTTGATAAATCTCCACCCGAGTTCTCCGTGGGGCTCCACGAATCGGAGGTCACGCTGATCTCCGAGGGAAGTCGATTTGAGGGGACACTCGAGCTCGACTCGGTATCGCGATTCCATGGCACTTTGCGCGGAAGGCTTGCCGGAAAACCAGGCAGCCTGATCATCCTCGGTGAATCGGGAATCATCGAAGGTGAGATCGATGCCGACACGATCTGGGTCGAGGGCTTCGTGCGTGGCGGAGTGCACGCCCGGACGCGTCTCGTGTTGTCACCCACGGCCCGTGTGATCGGTGATCTCGAAAGCCCTTCGATCGAGATCCACCCGGGAGCCTACTTCGACGGCAATTGCCGGATGGAGAAGAAGTAAGGGCAGCAGCGCCGCCCGCGCGGCGCCAGAGCCAAATGCCCCGCCCGCGCGGCGCTAGCGGTCAAAGCCATCCCTGCTCGGCATACCACTTCATCGTCGAACGAATGCCATCAGCAAAAGGCGTTTCCGCCTCGAATCCGAAAACCTGGCGTGCCCGATCCGAAGAACAGGTCCACGCTGGCGCAAGCAGTTCTCCCAGCTTATCCGGGTTGAGCGGAAACGACTTGCCGGTCACTGCGCTAACCGCATTCAGTCCATAGGCTGCACTGCGGATTACCCAGGCGGGAACCGAGATCCGCGTGAGCTTGCGATCCAGCGCAGCCGCCATCGCTTCGAAGATCTGTTCCTGGGTCACGATTTCACGGCCTGCCAGGAAGAACGCCTCTCCTGAGCTCCAGCCTGATGCCTGGCTCAAGGTCATTTCAACAATTCCGCGTGCCAGATCCTCTCCGTAAATCTGGCTATAAAGCTTTGATGGAACCGGGGGCTCGCTCGGTAATATCGCCATCCAACCCCTGGCAGCGGTCTGCGCAATCGTCAGCACGCCACGATCGCGCGGTCCATAGACCAGCGGCGGGCGCACGATCAGGCTCGGAATTCGTGGCGCAAACTCACGAACGTGATCTTCGGCCGCCCGCTTGCTTTCACCGTAGGCCGAAACGATCCGAGGCTCGTCGGACTCTTTGCGAAGAGAACCGTCCAGGGTTGGCCCTGAGGCCGCGAGGCTCGACACCAGAAGAAATCTCTGGAGCTTCGGCGCATTCGAAGCCACGGCATCGAGCAGGCGCCGGGTGCCCACGGCATTGTGCTCAAAGAATTGGTCACGAGACGGAGCAGCGACGACCCCCGCCACATGGATGACTGCGTCCATTCCGCGGACGGCCTCGCGCAGAGATTCTCCATCGCCCAGGCTTCCGAGGCGAACCTCGTAGTCGGTTCCGTGTAGTCCGCCCGAAGAGGAGCTGCCCCGCATCAGCGCAAAGGGTCGAATTCCCCGACGATTCAACTCTCGGATGACATGGCTTCCGACAAAACCGCTCGCTCCGGTGACCAGGACGTTCTGAATCATGCTTTTCAGCGTTTACCCCAGTTTCGGGCCATGGAATATCTGGAAGCACATGAAAAAGGCGGAGAATCTCCTCACGATCCTCGGCTGCGGCACCTCTTCCGGGGTTCCGCTGATCGGTTGCCGGTGCAGGGTCTGCAGGTCGCGTGACCCCAAGAACAAGCGCACTCGTGCCTCCGTCTGGATCCGCACACGAGGCAGGAGCCTCCTGGTCGATTCGTCCATCGACCTCCGCCAGCAGGCCCTGCGCGAAAAGCTGCTGCATGTCGATGCCGTCCTCTACACCCATCCCCACGCCGACCATATCGGGGGCGTGGACGATCTTCGAAGCTATAACTACCTCCAGCAGCAGGACCTTCCGGTTTACGGCAATGACTGGACGGTTTCGGAGCTCCGCTCGCGATTTCCGTACATTTTTGCGACCACTCCTGCCTACGACGAAGGTGGAGGCACCGCCCGCCTGATTCCTCACCTGATCACGAACGAGCAGCTGGAATCCGGAGATTCCCTCGCTATTCAAGGCGTTCCCATCCTTCCCATTCCCGTAAAACACGGCTCGAAACAGGTGCTGGGCTTCCGGATCGACTCCGTTGCCTACGTTACGGATTGTAGCTATATACCGAAGCAATCGTTTGACCGATTGAAGGGGCTTTCCGTCCTCATCCTCGATTGCCTGAGGCTCGAGCGGCACGGAACGCACTTTCACCTGGATCAGGCGCTTGAAACGGTCCGGGCATTGCGTCCGAAGAAAACCATTCTGACGCATCTTGGGCATGACTTTGATAACGCCATGTGGAACCGGAAGCTCTCTCGTGAATTCGGAAACGGGAGGGTCGTCCTGGCCCACGATGGAATGAAAATCCGCTGGTAGGCACGCCGCCCATCAGCTCAATCACGAGGTCCTCATGATCGTCGGTGTCCCGAAGGAAATTAAGAACAAGGAAAACCGTGTAGGCATGGTCGTCGCCGGAGTTCGCGCACTGACCCAGGCCGGACACAAGGTCCTGATCCAGCACAACGCCGGTGTCGGCGCTGGAATTTCCGATGACGATTACCGCAAGGCGGGCGCGACCATCATCGAAAGCGCCAAAGAGGTCTATGAAAAGGCCGACATGATCGTGAAGGTGAAGGAGCCTCTGCCTGAGGAGTACCCGCTCCTCCGCGAAAACCAGATTCTCTACACCTACCTGCACCTCGCCGCTGACGAGCGCCTCACCAAGGCCCTCATGGAACGAAAGATCGTCGGTATCGCCTACGAAACCATCCAGCCTGCAGATGGTTCGCTTCCACTGCTGGCTCCGATGTCGGCAGTTGCCGGGCGCATGGCAACCCAGATCGGCGCCACCTACCTGCAGCACGATCATGGTGGCAAAGGAATGCTCCTTGGCGGCGTCACGGGTGTGAACCGTGCGAATGTCGTCGTCCTCGGCGGCGGCGTCGTTGGCATCAACTCGGCCAAGATGGCGGTGGGACTCGGCGCGAACGTCACGATCCTCGACGTGAACGTGCACCGCCTCGATTACCTCTCGGACATCTTCGGAAACGAAATCACGACCCTGTACTCGAACAGCGAGCAGATCGAGAAGGCCGTGCTGAATGCCGACCTCGTGATCGGCGCAGTGCTCGTGACCGGAGCCAAGGCACCGAAGCTCGTCACCCGCGACATGATTTCGCGCATGCAGCCTGGATCCGTGGTCGTGGACGTGGCCGTCGACCAGGGCGGTTCGGTCGAGACCTGCCGACCGACCAGCCATGAGCATCCCACTTACACAGTCGACGGCGTGATCCATTACGCCGTTCCAAACATGCCGGGAGCCGTGCCGCGCACCTCCACTTACGCCCTAACGAACGTCACGATGAAGTATGCCGTGATGCTCGCCAACATGGGCTGGAAGGCTGCCGTCGCGAAGGACGAAGCCCTCCTCAAGGGCGTCAATATTTTGAACGGAAAAGTGGCCTACAAGCAGGTCGCCGACGATCTCGGCCTGCCGTTTGAGCCGGTCCGTCTCTAAATCCCTCGAAGTGGACTTTCGAGCCCCGGTTCCTGCGAGGAGCCGGGGCTTTTTTTTGCCTCCGCCCCGCCCCTTGCGCGTTACACTTTTGATATGTCCGAGAAAAAACAGGAAGGTGCTGCCGCCGAAGGCAAGGCTCCGAAGGCCAAGCCCCCGTTGATGGTCATTCTGCTCGGAGTGAACCTGCTGGCAGCCCTCGGCGCCATCGGAATGCTGGTCTACACCAAGATTCTCTACAAGCGCCCGCCAATCACCGAGAGCGCCGAGCGCGAAAAGATTGCGCGGAAAATGGAAAAGAAAAAACCCGTGGGTCCTCCCGGATCACTGGCGTTTCCTTCCGTGACGGTGAATCTCGACCCTGCCCCTGCCGACTCCGGAGGACAGAAGAAAATTCACTACGCCACGATTGGCTTCACGATGTCGACAGTGGACCAGGAGGCGCAGGCCAAGCTCCAGGAGGTTCGTCCCCTGATCGAGGACAAGCTCCTGACCCTGGTCGGACGGCGCAGCTACCAGGACCTCATCTCAGTCCAGGGCCGGTATCTGCTTCGGAGCCAGCTCCGCGAATCCGCCAACCAGCTCGCCAAGGAAGCGCTGGTCACGGACGTCTACTTCACCGAATTCGTGGTCCAGTAATCGGTCCTGCAAAAGGTACCGGATACCGAATTAGAACTTCGCGCCGATGCCCAGCACGACAGCCAGGATGGTGCCGGTCTGGTTTTCGGGGGTTGTGGCAGTGTACTTGAAGAAATCGCCCGGCATGAACAGCCCTGCATCTGCCTTGAACTCAAACTGGTCATCCCACTGAAACGTCGCACCTCCGTCGAGCTCCCAGCCCAGAGAATTCGACTGCGCGACCGGCCCTCCGGCCGACTCGAATCCCCGCGTCCACTGGTTGAAGTAGGTGCCGCTCGTTCCCGCCGCCTCAACTGCCCGCGCGTAGGTCCACGATCCGCGAAACTGCCACTTGCTCAGCGTGTAGGCCCCGGCCAGATGCAGATAGTTCGTATTGGTGATCGGCGAATTGAAAACGGATCCGCCCGTAGCTCCTGCCCCAACATTCGACCCACTGAGATTCGCCAGCTGATAATTGAACAAAATCAGGCCCAGCTTGTAGTTGGGATGCAGAAAAAACCCGCGAATCTTGGATGCGTCACCCGTCTGGCCGGGAACATGCCCTGCCTTGGCCGAAAAGTTCCACACATCGCTGGCCGCATACCTGGCTTCTGCCGCAATGGCATAGGTGCTTGCTTCGACACCCGAGATCTTTCCGCTCGTCACAGGGGCCTCGGCTGCGAGATCAAATCTTCCCAGCTTCTTGCGGGTGAAGATGTCCCAGGTGGTCGAATTGATGTCTCCGGAAAGGCCCGGACTATTGCCGAAGGCCTGAAACCCTCCACCCACTCGGCGAATGAAATTCACTCCGCCTTCGAAATCCTCGTCGGGGTTTTCATACTTGAGGGCCACGGCATATTCTGAAGTTCCGCCCCCACTGACTGATCCTGATGTCCGGTACTTGACTGCAGCCGGACTGAACGAAAATGCGCCGAACTTGGACACCATTCGGATCACGTCACCTGTCGATTGAAAGCGATCATAGAGTCCGTCACCCGCACTCCACACCAGTCCCAGGCCCCAGTTCAGCGGCGCGCGCCCCACATGGACGTTTCCGACGTCCGTCAGGACCTCAGCCCAGAAGCGCTGGGCAGTGACGGTGCCGCCGCCCGAAAAAGTGGAGTTGTAAGAAGCAAGATCACCTGCAGCAGGTGCATCACCGAAAAACCCGTATGCGGGAGTGCCAAACCAGAGCTCGCTGCGGAGATAGACGTTGTCGTTGATGACAGCGCGCGGCTTCAGGCGCAAAAACAGCGTCTGGAACTGGGCCTTGCCGTCGGTTCCCGAAACAGAGTAGCCGCCGCTCGATGCGTTGGCCGCATCCATCCGGTAGTTGCTGATCCAGTGATTTTCGGCCCGGAAGTCGCCCGCCCAGTCGAGATCCAACGCGTGCGCCACGGCAGGCATGCCGGCTACGACCATCCCCAGTGCAAAGCCAACGCAAAACCCGATTTTTTTCATCTGCTTGGAGTCTCCTGCCATTGATGTTGGTTCTATGGACGGCTATTTTCTCCGTCAAGGAGATTCCCGGGCCGATGCACCGCATTGTCAGACTGATGCTCATCCTCTTGGCCCCCTGGGTTGCCCTTGCCATTTACCTGGGCGTGCTCTTCCGACAGCTCGAGACGAGCTTCCAGCAGCAGCAACAGTGGATTCCCACTCGTCTCTATTCGGATGTCACGCGAGTGGCCCCGGGAATGCCGAGAGCCGACATGGAAGAGCGGCTGCGTGCACTCGGCTACTCGCACCAATCACACGGCGCAGTGATCGAGCTGAAGCTTCATCCGATCCGTTATCCCGAGAATCTGATTCCGACAGACCATGCGACATGGAAGCTTGCAGAATCGCAGGTGCCACTCCGGCTCGAGTTCGAAGGAACCAAGGCTGATGCCGAGCTGGAGGCGATTCGCGCGGGAGACGAAGAGATACCTGAAATCTACCTGGAGCCGGAGTTCATCGGCGCTCTCCAGTCCGGAGGCTCCACGACGCGGCAGGTCCGCGAGTGGGTGCCCCTGTCGGAGATTCCACCCTCCATCTGGCAGGCCATCCTGGCCATAGAAGATCAGCACTTCCTCGAGCACATCGGACTCGACTGGAGGGGCCTTGCGCGTGCGATGTGGGTGAACATTCGGCAGATGAGATTCGCGCAGGGCGGCAGCACGATCACCCAGCAGCTCGTCAAGAATCTCATGCAGAGGCATGACAAGGATCTCTTCAAGAAGGCCAACGAGGTCTTCCTTGCCCTGCTTCTCGAGCTCCGCTTCTCGAAGGAAGCCATCCTGGAGCGATATCTGAATGAAGTGTACCTCGGCCAGATCGGCAGCCTCGAAATCCATGGAGTATCCGAGGGCGCGAAGTACTTTTTCGGAAAGCGCCTCGAGGAGGTCGAGATTCACGAAGCGGCCCTGATGGCCGCCCTGATCCGCGGGCCGAGCTACTATTCGCCGTACCGCTATCGCGAGCGGGCAATGGAGCGTCAAAAGCTCGTGCTCAGGAAGATGAACGAGACCGGTCACATCGCCCGGGGCGAACTTGACGATGCGCTTCGCGACCCCATCCGCCTTGCGCCGTCTCAGACCGCCTCGAACCTCAAGGCTCCGTTCTTCATCGATTACGTGAAGGCCATGCTCCAGCAGAAGCTTTCGGATCGTTACTCCGAACAGGAGATACCGGACCTCGGACTGCGCGTGTACACGACCCTCAATCCGGAAGTGAATACTGCCGCCCAGCGTGCCGTGGCGAGCGGTGTGGCCAGGCTCGAAAAGGACCTGAAGCTCGGCGCGACTGCGAGCGGGCAGCGACTCGAGGGCGCGCTTGCCGCAGTCGAGCAGTCGACTGGGTACATCCGTGCGCTGGTGGGCGGAAAGAACTACTCCGAATCCACGTTCAACCGCATCCTGAACATGAGGCGACAGGTCGGCTCCACGTTCAAGCCACTCCTTTTTCTTGCGGCGATTCAAAGGCGCAAGGACCAGAACGGCGTGGCATTGGGTCCGGGCTACCCCGTTGAAGATGCCCCGTTCACGCTCAGCTACGATCGCGGTCGCCAGAACTGGACGCCGAAAAATTACGATCCTCAGTTTCGGGGTTGGATCAGCCTCAGGCAGGCCGTGGCCAATTCCATCAACACCGCCGCCGCACGAATCGGACATGAGGTCGGAATCCGCGAGGTCATCAACACTGCACGAGCGCTGGGCGTGACGAGCGAACTTCCCGAGGTGCCCTCACTGGCGCTCGGAGTGGCGGAGCTTTCTCCGGTCGAACTCCTGAAAACCTACGCCACCATCGCCAACCACGGACAATCGGATGATCTCACCGTCATCCGTGCGATCACCGAAGACGACGGAACTCCGGTAGCCCGCTATGTGCACCGTCCTCAGTGGGTCGCAGATCCTGCGTCCGTCGACCTCCTGATCGACTTGATGGGCTCCGTATTTACCGAGGGAACCGCGGCTCCCGCCAAAGCCTGGGGCTGGAACAGGCCGTCTGCCGGCAAGACGGGAACGACGAGCCTGCACCGCGACAGCTGGTTCGCCGGCTTCACGCCCCAGTTGACGGCAGTGGTCTGGGTGGGCTGGGACCAGGTCCTTCCGGAAACCAAGAAGCTGCCCAAGCTCACGGGCGCCGTGGCTGCACTTCCGATCTGGACGGCGTTCATGAAGGAGGCGCACCGCGGAGAGCCGGTCACCCCGTTCCCGGTCAGCCCCCACCTGGTAGAGGTTCGCGTGGACCGCAAATCCGGAAATCGCGCCGCGCCGAATTGTCCACTCGAGCAAATCATCAGCGAAAGGTACATTCAGGGCCACGAGCCCTCGGAGGAATCCTGCTCTCCAGAGTTTCCGACCTCGATTCGCGCAGCGACCGAAGAGTGACTCTTCGGAACTCATCCGTCCGAACTTGAGCGGGCGGGCGTTTCAGCACCCGAACGCGTCAGGTTTCTGTCGGCCGCGATCGCATCACCAGTTTTTCCTCAGGCTTCCCGCACTTTCAGGCGATACGCCGGTGAGAGGAACGGGGACAAACCATGCTCGTCATTGTTGGTGCCATCATCGTTACGGTTTGCGTCTTCGGCGGTTACGCCTTCGTTGGCGGCGGCCACCTGGACGTCATCTGGCAGCCTTCGGAATACATCATCATCGGGGGAGCCGGCATCGGCGGCCTTCTGACCTCGACAAGCGCCGGCGGCCTCAAGGCCCTGCTGCACCAGGTTCTGGCCTCACTGAAGGGCCCCCCGGTCTCCAAGTCGATCTACCTCCAGGCTCTGATGCTGCTCTTCGAACTGACCAAGACGGCGAAGGCCAACCCGCTTTCGCTCGAACCCCACGTCGAAAAGCCGGAGACCTCGGAAATCTTCAAGAAGTATCCGTCGATCCTCCACAACCACCACGCCATTGAATTCATCTGCGACACGCTCAAGGTGCAGATCAGCTCTCCCATGAGCCCCTACGATCTCGAGGAGCTGATGGATGCCGACATCCAGACCGTGCATGAAGAAGAGGCACGCGCACCATCACTGGTCCAGAAGACCGGTGACGCCATGCCCGGCCTCGGCATCGTGGCCGCCGTGCTCGGCGTCGTCCACACGATGGGCAAGCTGTCCGAGGGCAAGGAGGCCGTGGGTAACTCCGTGGCCGCCGCACTCGTCGGAACGTTCCTGGGCATCCTGATCTCCTACGGATTCCTTCAGCCCCTGGCTGCCAAGATGGAGCTGAACAACGCTGAATCCGGAAAACTGATGAGCGTGATCAAGGCAGCGCTGCTCGCCTACGCCAAGAACTGTTCGCCGAAAGTCTGCGTCGAGTTCGCACGACGGACCATTCCGGCCGAATACCGTCCTTCGTTCGAGGAAGTCGATAAGGCCACCTCGGGCGCTGGCAAGGCTGCAGCTTAACGACTGACCAGCGGAAAGAACGGAAATGGCAGACGCACCAGTCATCGTCATCAAAAAGAAGAAAGGCGGAGGCCACGGTGGCGCCCATGGCGGCGCATGGAAGGTGGCCTACGCCGACTTCGTGACCGCGATGATGTGCTTCTTCATGGTGATGTGGCTTCTCGGAGCGGACGAGGAGACGAAGCAGTCAGTATCGCATTACTTCAATCACCCGAATACTCCCTACAAGGCCGGCCGAGATCCCTCCTCCGAGACGGTCAATCCGCTCGGAGAAAAACCCGGCGCAGGCGACAGCCTGCTCAAGGGGGCCGAAGGAGATGTTCCGGCAGCACTGGTGGACAAGCCCATTCGTCCTGTCGAGCAGCAGCGCGTTTCGCACGAAAAGCTCGGCGAGCTCACCCAGGAAGTCATGGAGGACCAGCTCTATGGGCTGGACGTGAGCATCGACACGCTTCGATTTTCAGTGCCGGAGGATCTGCTTTTCAATCCGGGATCGACCGAGCTCAAGCCAGGTTCGCAAAAGTACCTCACGAGACTGGGAAAGATTCTCGAGAGCTATCCTGGTTACGTGAAGATCGAAGGCCATACCGACGACCAGCCGATCGAGGGCAAGGGAGCAGGCTCGCAGTTCGAGTTCGCGCTCACGCGTGCCGTGACCGTGATGAAATACCTCGTGCAAAAGGACTTCGTGACGGAGGAGCGAATCCTCCCTGCCGGGGTCGGCCCGCGCAAGCCCTACACCAGCAGCCAGTCTGCCGAGGGCCGGGCCAAGAACCGCCGCATTGAGTTCACGCTGTCCTCTGAACGCTCGTTCTAGGCAGGTGTCAAAACCTTGGACAGTGGCGATTCGGCACCGAGCCGAAATGCCCTGAAAAATCATACCTTGAAGCGCTGGAACGCCGGTTGCTCTAAATGAGCAACGGATGAGTGTATTCAGCGAGACCATTGCCAGATTCCTGCGTCGGGGCCTTCGACTGGCGCGTGCCCGCGAGGTCGTGGTCATCACGACGCTGGCCTCCACCTGCATCACGGGCGTGCTCGTCCATTTTGATTTTCACGCGATAGAAGCCGCGATGCTGGATCTCCGGGTCCGGCACGGCTGGCAGTCCGAGCCCTCGCGCGACATCGTGCTCGTCACGATCGACGACTCCACTCTTTCGGCGTTCCAGGAAATTTCACCCCTGAGCCTGCGCTCGCATGCCCGCTTCCTCGAGGCGCTCGAACGCTACCGCCCCAGGGCCGTCGGCTATCTCGCGAATCTGTCGCGCGCGGCGCAGCTCGAGTCCGGTGCGGCACGCCTCGACTCCTCTCAGAGGATGGTGAGGGCCTTCGAAGCCCTCCGGGCGCGATCCATTCCGGTGGTTGTCGGCACTCCGTTTGACGTCACCGGAGAAGTGGTCCCACCGTATCCGTTGAGCACCCTTCCCCATGGACTCGCGCTGATCCACAAGGATGGAAATGTCTTCGCAGGAGACAAGGTCACGCGTCGTGCGCTCACCTCGCTGTACGATCGGCCGGTATTCCATTCGCTTCTGGCCGCGGAGGCAGGTCTTGCCCCGCATGATTTCGCTCCACGCGGCAGCTTCGAGCTTCCAGAGATCGACGCGCAGTACTTCTACTTTCGTTATCATGGCAACCCGGCGATGCCGCGAAATCGTGCCAAATCCGAAATGCCGTATCTCACGCTGTCTTTCGAGGACGTGATCGAAGGGCGCGTCGCCGCTGCCGCGCTCCAGGACAAGGTGGTGCTCGTCGGTACGTCGGTACGTGAAGACTCCTCGGACTTCGCCTTTACTCCCTACTCGAGCGACTCGTTCACCACTCCCAAGCTCGCCATCCACGCCACGATCTTCGATTCGGTGGTCAGGAATGACGGCCTCGAGCGCCTTCCCGAATGGATGAAGGTGGCGACGACCTTCGCCGCCTCGGCCACCGTCATTGCCTGGGTGATGAATTCCACGCCGCTGGTCGGAGTGGCTGCAAGCTTTGCGGCCATCGGCCTGCTCTGGCTGGCCTCGCTCCTCCTTTTCAATGGCTGGGCGGGCTCGCTCGGCATCTGGCTAGACACCGCGCACCCTTCTCTCGGAATCCTGATCTCGTACTACATTGCCGTTCCTTATCGCCTGATCCGCGAGTACCGGAAGCGCTGGGAGTACCAGCGCAAGAATGAGCTGCTCGTCCAGGTCGAGGAACTCAAGACGAACTTCCTTTCACTGGTGACGCATGACCTGAAAACTCCTGTAGCGCGCATCCAGGGACTGGCTGAAGTGTTGCTGATGAAGGCCTCCATTCGCCTGACCGAGCGCGACCAGGAAAGCCTTCGTCACATCATCGGATCCACGGACGAGCTCAATCGATTCATCTCGAGCATCCTCGAGCTCGCGAAGATTGAAAGCTCGAAGCTCCTGCCGCGACTCGAGTCCAAGGATGTCAACCAGCTGATTGAAAAATGCGCCGAGACTTTCAAGGCTCCGGCGCGAGCAAAGAACTGCAGGATCGAGCTTGAGCTCGAGCCGCTCTTTCCGATACGGCTCGATCCTTCGCTCATCCAGAAGGTCCTGCACAACCTCGTGGACAATGCGGTCAAGTACAGCCCATCAGGGTCGACCATCTATCTCGAGACACGCGATCTTGGAGACTGGGTCGAAATCCGCGTCCGAGACCAGGGAGTCGGCATGAGCCCGGCCGACCTTGAAAACGTCTTCAAGAAGTTCTTCCGCGCCAAGAACGAGGCCACCGCCAAGGTCGGTGGATCGGGACTGGGCCTGTACCTCACGAAATACTTCATTGAAGCACATGCCGGAGAAGTGCAGGTGGCCAGCGAGCTTGGCCAGGGAAGCACCTTCACCATTCGCCTCCGAACTGATCTCGCGGCCCCGGCAACTCCACAGAGTCACGCACGCACCGGCAAGGCGCCGGGCCTGCTGATTTCCAGCCGGAAAACTTCGATCCAAGCAAAGGGAGAAACCTCATGAAGTTCAAGGTTCTTGTCGTCGATGACGATGCCGATCTTCGGTTATCGGTGACCTCAGCGCTCTCCGAGAGCGACTACACGGTCGACCAGGCCTCGGATGGCGAGGAGGCCGTGAACAAGGTGCAGGCGGGGCGCTACAACCTCGTACTGATGGACGTGAACATGCCACGCCTATCCGGAATCGAGGCGCTTCGCGAGATCAAGGCCTATGATCCATCGATCATTGTCATCATCCTGACCGCTTTCGCGAATGTGCGCGATGCCATCGAAGCCACGCGGCAGGGCGCTTACAACTATCTCGAGAAGCCGATCAAGGCCGAGAACCTGGTCTACATGGTCGACAAGGCGCTCAAGGCTCACAATCTGGTCAAGGGAGTCGCCCTCTCTGCGCCAGTCTTCAAGATGCCGAACGGCACGGAGTTCGTGGGCCAGAGTTCCGAAATGAAGCGCGTGTTCTCGGTCATCGACAAGCTGTCGCGAGTCGAAACCGCCGTGCTGATCCGGGGCGAGAGCGGCACGGGCAAGGAGCTCGTTGCACAGGCTCTGCACTACAACAGTCCGCGCAAGGATAACCGGTTTGTCACCGTGAACTGCTCGGCGATTCCCGAGAATCTGATTGAAAGCGAGTTTTTCGGACACGAGAAGGGGGCGTTCACCGGTGCGGACCAGCGCAAAATCGGCAAGTTCCAGTATGCCGACGGCGGCACCCTGTTCCTTGATGAAATCGGCGACATCTCGGCGGGAATGCAGGTCAAGCTCCTGCGCGCCCTGCAGACCAAGCGATTCACTCCGGTCGGAGCAAATCGCGAAATCGAAGTCGATGTTCGGATAGTGGCAGCGACCAACCGCAACCTCGAGGAGATGATCCGGCAGGGCCAGTTCCGCGAAGACCTGTTCTACCGGCTCAACGTGCTTCCAGTGCAGCTTCCGCCGCTTCGCGAGAGGCGGAATGACATCGAACATCTCATCAAGTACTTCATCGAGAAGTTCAACCAGCAGCACCGGCAGGCTTCGGGTGTTTCAACCGAACGCCGTCCCGGGCTCAAGATGATCCTCGGCGTCGAAGCTGATGCTCTCGAGCTGCTGAAGTCGCACTCCTGGCCTGGCAACATCCGCGAGCTCGAGAACGTCATCGAGCATGCTTTTGTCATCGAAACCGGCAACCAGATCTCTCGTGACAGCATGCCGGCGAGCATCACGGGACGACGGCTCATGGACTCTCCAGATGACGTGACCGGCACCGATGCGGATGACTCGGACGAGTCCGTGCTCGACTCCGATACTCCGTCGACCATCGACGTGGGCTTCAAGCTTTCGGTCCAGAAGCTCGACTTCCAGGCGAGCAAGGAGGAGTTCGAACGGCAGTTCCTGATCAGCGCCCTGAAGGCCTTCAAGGGACGGATCAACCAGACCGCCCTTCACGCGAACATTCCGAAAAAGACGCTGCTTCGAAAGCTCGAGAAATACGGAATCAATGCCCGCCAGTTCACGGGGAAGGCCGACCCTGCCTCGAGCAATCCTGGATCCTGATCTCGGAATCCCCAGGTCAAAATAAAAAGAGCCCGCCCCGGCGCAAGCCAGGGCGGGCTCTTTCGTTCCAAAATCAGAGCTTTTCCAGGGTCTTTTCTTCGATCTGGATCTTGGCCTGATCGCGGAGCTTGGTCAGGTACTCCTGGCCCAGCTTCTGGCGGACCAATCCGGTGGCCTTCATTTCGGCCTCCTCGAAGCTCAGGGTCTTGCCCGGCTTCTTTTCCAGCACCTTGATCAGGTGATAGCCGTAGACGGTCTTGATCGGTCCGACGATCGCACCTGCGTTCGCACCGAAGGCCGCCTTCGTGAATTCCGGATCCAGCTGGTCGCGCGCAAAGAAGCCCAGCTCGCCACGGTTATTCTTCGCCGAAGGATCCTTGGAGAGTTGTTCGGCAAGCTTCTGGAAATCGGCCTTCGGATCATTGGCCTTCTTCAGGACCTCGCGAGCTTCAGTATCGGTCGAGACGAGGATGTGCTGCGCACGCACCTGGTCCGTATTGAAGAGCAGCTTGTTCTGGTCGTAGAACTTGCGTGCTGCCGCCTGGGTCACGCGGCTGGCGAGATTCTTTTCAAGTAGGCGGGCCACCATCTGCTGGCGACGAAAAGCGTCGACTGCCATCTTGATCTGCTCGTCTTCGCCGATCTTCTGCTTCTCGGCTTCCTGGTTCAGGAGCTCCTGGTCGATCATGCTCAGCAGCAGCTGGCGGCGATTCGTAGGATCCTTGAGGATGTTGTTGCGCTGGCCTTCATTGAACTGGCCCAGGGCAGACTTCAAGTCTCCGTCGGTCAGCTGCTTCTGGTTCACCGTGGCGATTACCGCCGCACTGGCCACTCCTCCCGCAAGGAGTCCGAAGGTCACTGCGAGTACCGCCTTCATGTGGAACTTTCTCATGCCAACCGTCCTTTCGATCGTTGGGCTGCCTGGCTGCTTTTCCTGGCGTCATTCCCTTTCGGGTCAGACGTACTGCTGGAAAAGCTTGTTGTAATGGTCCTGAACCTTGGCCAGATCCACTCGGCTCAGGAAGCTTGAAAAACTCATCCAGACGGCGATTCCGTTCAAGTCCGCAAACTGCGGAGGAAGGAAGAGTGGAGAATCCACGATTCCCTCCTTGTGCTTGCGATACAGCAGCGGAACATCGTCCACGGAAAGTTTGCCAACAAAGAGGAAGGGAATCAACTCCGGGTGCCCTGCGCGAATGGCCGCCCGAATGAAATTGTAGTTTTCGACGAAACCCTTGCAGTAGGAGATGTCCTTGGTGAAGGGAGCCCCCCCCTCGACCAGCCCCCCCCGGTAGACCCTGAGGGCATTGAACAGGCACTCGTCCTCGGAGTAGCCTTCCACACGGTAGAACTCGATCAACTCGAGGATATTGGCTCCGTCCTCGGCCTTGTCGATGCCGAGGATCCGGTCGTTGATCTGCCGCGCGCGCCGAGGATAGCTCCTGAACGTGAAGATCTCGAGGAGCACGGCAAGCCCCTCCTGGGTGGCCGAGCAGCGGGGCGGTCCCTTGGATAGCCAGCTTGCCAGATGCTGCGAATTGCCGTTGATCGTCGTACCGACATGCACCCATCCCTCGTGGACCTCGAGGATGTCGATCTCACGCTTTGAAAAGAGCGCCCCTTCCTTGATCTTGACGGTATCGCCCCCGGCGGCGGCATCGGCCAGGATGCCGTCTGAAATCTTCGCCTGGACACTCTCGCCCTTGAAGTACACCGCAAAGCGGCGATTCAACTCGTCGACCACTTCCTGGGCCTGGAGCTCCTTGGGGTAATCCGCCCCCAGTGAATCATCCAGCCCCGACAGGATCTCGTAGAGAACTTTTCCCAGATCGCAGACACGGGTTTTCTCGCCGACCAGAGGATCTTTCGGTGAGCCGTAGAGCTTGCGGCTGTACTCCCAGAACTGCTTCGTTCCGCGAGACTGGAGCATCCGGACCACATCCTGGTACTGCTCGCAGATCGAGATCAGGAGCGGAGCCAGCTCGTCGTCCTTGCCCAGGCTCAGCCGAATGTCCTGAATGATGTCGGCGAATTCCTCGATCTTCTTTTCCGGATCAAACGACAGCGGACGCTTCTGGTAGTGGTCAGGGCCGATCTTCGGCATTTGCCGGAACTTGCCCTTGCGCAGCACCTCTTCGATCGAGGAATCCCACTTGATGGAGTCAAGGATGCGAATCGGCTTCTGCGCCTCGACTAGGCGCCGCGAAAGCCGCTTGATCTTCTCCTTCGTGGTGACCCAGACCATGTTCTCCAAGGATGACATAGGGGCAGCGCGTGACCTATCGCTTTTGCGACCGCGCCGGGCCGGGCGAGCCCCTTGCACCACCCGAGCCCATGGATGAAGAGAGCCTCCTGCCCGACAACGCTGAAGTCGAATTGAAGCGCGCCTACAACAGCTGCATCGAGACAGGCGTGACGCATGAGTGGGAGCGCCGCCCCATTCCTGGAGTGGACTCATCCCTGGTCTTTGCCCTGTATCAAAAAGCCCTCAGCTACTATCAACGCAACACGCCCCAGGCACGATTGGCGGCGGAGCGCTGGGCCCGAGTCGTCAAGCATTTGGCGCTGGCCTGCTGGCACGAGGCGAAGATCGATTACCTCGAACCTCATTCCGAGGTCCTGCCCTGCCTCCCTCATGCCCGGACGGAGTTTCATCTGCACGCCGAGACTCGAGAAACGGCACAGGCTCTTCTCGACTCAGCGGCACAGAAACTCCGCAGGCAGCATGGCAAGAGCACCCCTTCTGAGCCGCTACGTCTTCTAGAGCGCGGCAGGAGCCATCTGGCTCACCTCGCCTCCACGCCGGTCGAAAATGAACTGCTCCACGCCGAGCACATCAAGGCGGCTCACGAGTACGGGCGAATCCTCGAGTACTACCTGCTCGCGATGGAAGCCGAAGAGCAGTTGGACGCGCCCGCGGCGTGAGGCGGGCCGTCTCCGGGAATCAAAAAAAACGGCCCGGCGATTTCTCGCCGAGCCGTCGATGTTGCAGAGTCGTAAGAGTCTTGCCGGGGTGGCGCGAGCCACCCAGCAAGAATTAACGCTTCGAGTACTGGTAACGACGGCGAGCGCCGGCGAGACCGTACTTCTTGCGCTCGACTTCGCGGCTGTCGCGAGTCAGGAATCCGGCCTTCTTCAGGATCGGACGGAGCGCCGGGTCGATGCGGATCAGGCCGCGGGAGATGCCGTGACGAACAGCTCCTGCCTGGCCAGACTTACCGCCGCCCTTGACGTTGATCTTGATGTCATAACGGCCAACCAGCGAGGTCATTTCGAGAGCCTGCATGATCATCATGCGGCTGGTCGGGCGCGGAAAGTACTCGGCGAATTCACGGCCATTGACCAGGATCACACCTTCTTCGCCCGCGCGGGGGCGGATGTAGACGCGGGCAACCGCCGTCTTTCTCTTACCAACTTTGTGGGTCTGCTTTTCCATGAATACTTCCTTTTAAATTACTTGGCAGCGGCCTTCGTCGCCTTGGCCAGGTTCGTGCGACGGACAGTGCCCATCGGCAGCGGCTGCGGGTTCTGGGCGGCGTGCGGATGCTCGGCTCCAGCGAACACCTTCAGCTTCTTCATCTGGTGACGGGCGAGGCTCGACTTGTTCGTCATGCCCCACACAGCCAGGCGAATGATTTCATCCGGGTGACGTGCGCGCATCTGAGCAGCGGTAGCGGTCTTGAGTCCGCCCACGTAGCCGGTATGACGGCGATAAAGCTTGCCGGTTTCCTTGTTTCCGGTGAGCACGATCTTGTCGGCGTTCAGCACAACGACGAAATCGCCCGTATCTGCATGACGGGTGTAGGTCGTCTTGGTCTTGCCGATGATGGCACGCGCAATGACGGTAGCGAGGCGGCCGAGGACCTGGTCCTTGGCGTCCACCACATACCACTTGGGCGCGTTCGGCCCCTTATTCTCGAAATAATGAGGGCCCTTCTGCTTTCCTTGGTACGTCTTCTTCTGCAACATAGACGGCTGGAACTATAAGATGGCCAAGTTGAAGTCAACGGGTTTTTCACCTATGATCTCGGGCACATGAAACCCTCCTCGAGCCCGGCCGACTATCGCCCCAAGAACCCCCTGGTGAGCCCCCGTTTCGGCGATGTGGCCACGTTCAATCGGCTCCCGTATCTGCCTGATTTGAAAGGAAAGCAGGTCGATGTGGCGATTCTCGGAGTGCCGTTCGACGGAGGCACCAGCTACCGTCCCGGAGCCCGCTTCGCACCTCGGGCCGTCCGTGAAGCCTCGGCCCTGAACCGCAATTTTCACCCGACCCTCGGAGTCCAGGTCTACGACCAGTTGAACGTGGTAGATGGGGGTGACATCTCGGTCAACCCCTTGAACCTCCAGGCCACCTTCAAGAACATCGAAAAGCGAGTTCGCGAGGTGCACGAGGCGGGGGCTCGCGCCATCCTCGTGGGCGGCGATCATTCGATCCTGCTTCCAGAGCTTCGCGCCATCCACGAAAAGTTCGGTAAACCGATTCTGGTGCAGTTCGACGCCCACACGGACACGGCCGATGGTGCCTGGGGAGAAAAATACCATCACGGCACGCCGGTTCGGCGTGCGATCGAAGAAGGACTGCTCAGCGGAAGCGACATCTACCAGATCGGTATTCGCGGCCCACTGACCGCGGCCGACCAGGAGGAGTACTGTCGCGAGCAGAAGATCAATATCCTCGACATCGATGCGTTCTACGACCTGAAAAAACGCGAGCAGTTCTTCCACCTGATCCATTCGAAGGCGTCAAAAGGCGGGAAAGGAAAGCGACGCCCCGTTTACCTCACCTTCGATGTCGACGGCGTGGATCCAGCCTACGCTCCGGGCACAGGAACTCCAGTCGTGGGAGGAATGACCTCGCGCGAGGCTCTTGAGAGCGTGCGCAAGCTCCGCGGACTATCGATCTGCGGCGCCAACGTGGTCGAGATTTCGCCTCCGTATGACCACGCCGAGCTGACGTCGCTCCTGGGCGCGGCGCTTGTGTTCGAATTCCTGAGCCTGATGGCGCTCGAGTAAGCGCCCGCCCCGGCACAGCCGGGCGGCGCCTGCCCGATTACTTCAGGTAGTCCTTCAAGAAGCCCTGCGCCTTCACCGACTTCAGCCAGCCCTTGAGCGACATCGTGCAGGCCGATGCGCCAGAAGCCTCATCCGGAAAGAGCGCGCTGATATCGTCCCAATCGTGCGAGTCGTTGAGCGGACATCCGGCCACATCGCCGGTGGTCGTGTCGGGACCGGCATCGCCGTTGTTATCAGGATGGAGTCCGTCACAGTTCGTGCCCGCCGTATCGGCCGTGACGCAAGCCTGATAGTTGGCCAGCTTCGTCGAGTCGTTCCACTCACGAATCTGCACCCGGATCTTCGCCTTCTGCTCCTGCGCGCTGTCGTAGCAGATGAATTCGTAGTGGCGAGTCGGACGATAGCCTTCGAATTTCTGCATCCCGACCGGCCCATCGCTGTCTCCGGTCAAGGTGATCCGGGTGTAGTTTGCCTGCCGCAAGCTCTTGCCGTCGATCGGGCTGCTCGGGTTGATCGAGTAGACGTCGTTCTTTCCGGTGTCGGCCACATCAAACAGCGATCCCAGCGGAAAGCCCGATGCGGTTTTCGACTGCGAGTCCATGGCCGGGCCTGCGAGGCAGTTGGCGGATCGGCCGCCCCAAGCCTGCACCGAACCCGCCGGACGCGAAGCTTGTCCCACGGTCTCGTTGTAGAGCGTGTAGCTACCCGAGCAGCAGTTCAGGCCGCCCGCGGTCGAGTAATCGTAGTCGCAGGTAGCGGCGCCTGAAACCGGATGGATGGCTGCGCCCGTGTTCAGGGTGATCCCATCCGATGGCGCAAGGCCAAACACAAAAGTGCCTACGGCTAAATTGTCGTTCAAGGTCGTGCCGCCGGACGCCGGACTGATTACAACCGAAGTCGATGTCCGTGTAGTGACGGTGTAGGAGGTGCCCTCCGACAGACCGTTCGGTAGCTCGTCAGCGGTGATGGTGAAGCTGAACCGATCACCACGTACGAAATCGATTGCGCCATCTGAAAGCAGGAAGGAGACGTCCGGCGTGGAGTAGGCAGTGCCCACCATGCCGCTGGTCAGAGCAAAATCTCCATCGTCCCGATAATCGCCCCCCGTTCTGACGACCGAAAATGAACCACCGTTCGGGGCTTCGGCAGTGATCGTGATGTTGTAGACATCGCCATGACGCGCACCCGTACCGACGGAGATTCCAGTCAGGAGTCCGGTGCCGATATTCCTTCCAGCATCATTGGTGAGGATAGTTGGCGTCCTGGAGGTGTCGGCATAGGTCACGACGGTGAAATTGTCGCCAAGCTCGAGCGCGGAGGCATCTCCGCTGAAAGTCAACTCAACGAGGGGCCTTTCTGCGCCATCAGCCTGCTTGGAAATCGTGAATGAAGTGCCGCTCATGGTGAAGGTGCCGATATTGCCCGAGATCGTACCGATGGCCCGAAATTCAGGGCTCGCCCCCGTTTTGGATACATAGACTTTCAACGACTCATTCTCGGGAGAGAGCGTGACTGTCGTCGGGCCAGTGGTGATGGTCACCGATGCACCCGAGAGTGTGGCGGAGCCGGCCGCGTTCGCGTTTCGAGTTTCCACGCTTCCGGTGGTCGATCGTTCATCTCCACGATAGAAAACAAGCGGAGTTCCCACAGAAATGTCTGCTGTAGTCGAAAGCGAAGTCAGCGTGAGTGCCTGTATCGGAGTCGTCCTTGCCCCAACCTGCGAAGGAGTGATGCCGATGCGCTCATTCACCATTCTGCGAACGACCGTCCCGCCGGAATTCCTTCGAACGGTGATCGTGCCCGGACCCGTTCCCGGCTCATTTCTCCAGTAATGATAAGGACGAACGGCGAGATACTCGCACATGCTTGAGGGCACATTGTAATTGAGCTTGGCGCCGAAGAAGACCAGATCCAGTTCGGGCACCTCGGCCACGCAGTCGATCGAGGTCGTCGTCGCTCCGGGAAGTACCACGCACGCAGTGTTGCGCTTGCCCTTCGCATGGGTGAAGTAATTTCCTGTGGAGCACGTCGAGTTTGCCACGGATCTGCAGGCCTCGAGCTTGAAACCCACGACGTCATCCACGACGCCCACGTTCGGACTTTCCGGAACAGGAGCCTCGGGACCGGCCGGAGGAACACAGGCCGCCATCAGCAAAGAAAAGAGAACGGGTGCAAGTCGCGAGCGCAGGCTCGACGTTGGCAATTCCATCATGGAAATCTCCCCAGCGATGCCCAATCCGTGGGCGTTATTCGAAGTGTAACGCGGAGACGTTTGAACGTACAAGCGGCAAGGCCGCCAGCAAGCTGACGGTCAGATCACGCCGATCGAAAAATAGAATCGGTACGGATCCTCGCCGGGGCGGGGGTCGATCTTGAAACCGAGGTCGAAGTTCACCGGACCCACCGGCGTCAGGTAATGCAGGCCCATTCCGGTTCCCATGCGCAGGTTCTTGTTCAAGGAATACTCGTCGACCAGCAGGTTCGCGGCATCGAAAAAAGGGCCAAAGCGCATCGGACCGGCAACCGGAATGTCGAACTGCGCCCGATAATTGACGTACGAGGCGGTACCGCGAACCGCAATGTCCTGGATGTTGAGCTCCTGCTCTCGAAATCCGCGAAGGCTTCCGACGCCTCCGAGCGTGAACTGCTTGATCAGAGGAATGGCCACCCGGATGTCAGTGATATCCTGCGTATTTCGCTCAATTCCGGTTCGGAAAGAAAAGTACCAGCTGGCATTCTTCCAGACCGGAAGCAGGTAGTCCGAACGGAACTGCATGCGCGTGTAGCCGATCGGAAACGGCTCGCGCTGCGATAGCAGGGCAGGGTCGGCAACCTCATACGAGAGCGCGGCATAAAAACCACGAGTTGGCGCCAAAGGGTCATTGCGCATGTCGAGCTTGAGCGAGCCAGTAAGCGCGCCAATCGTGAGCGTCTGGTTGTCGATACTGTTCGGATCCAGCGCCGTCTGCGAGGTACGCTCGAGGCTGTAGCTCAACGTTGCCAGCAGATTTGGACGCCGCAGCAGCCGCCGCTCGAGCGTGCCCCCGAGCACGAGAGACGCAGCATCAAGCGTCACATATTGCGTACGCTGAACGGTCAAAGTCGGCCGAAACGTCAGCTCAGGAACCAGAAACCAGGGCCAGATGTAACCGAGCTGGGCCTGTGATTCGAGCGGTACCCGACGATCGATCAGCCGGCGATTGGCGTCGACGCTGAAGACCACCGTATGATTCCTGCCGAAAAGGTTGCTGTATGACGTCTGCGCAAAGACCCGGCCGCCGAGGTCATTTCGGAAGCCGACGCCGCCGGCAACCAGTCCAGGAGTGCCCTCCTGAACGAGCACGTGCACCTTCTTCACTTCCGGTTGCTCCGGATCGTTCTCGATTCGAACCTGGGCGGTGGAGAAGAGGCCGAGACGGCGGAGCCTGGATTCGCTTTCAAGAATTCCGGATTCGGTGAGCAGGTCTCCCTCGCGAAAAGCCAGCTCGCGCAAGATCACGTCGAGATTCGTCTTCGATCGCCCCTCGACGCTGATGCTGCCGGCCCGGTACTGCGCGCCGGGCTCCACCTCAATCCGGATGTCGGCAAGGCGATTATTGTCATGATAGCGCAACAGGGTGTCGCCCCCCTCACCCACGATCCCCACTTCGAGGTAGCCTCGATCGCGAAGCCGCGATTTCAGCCTCTGGATTCCTTCTGAAAACGCAAACAGGTTGAGCGGCTGTCCCGTCGACACCCCAAGGACACGTTCCATATCCTTCGAATCGAGACCGGGCACCCCGAGGACCTCCACCTTCTCGACCCTGGTTTGCTCGCCTTCATAGAGGAATACCGTCACCGCTGCGCGGGAATGCGATTCATCATTCCACTGCGTCTGCAGGCTCAGGAGCCGCGCGCTGAGATAGCCTCGGCTCCGAAGCTTCTGGATGAACACTTCAACGGCACGGTCCAGCTCCTTCTCGACGTAGACTCCATAAGAGATGTTTCCGCCAAGCCCCTGCCTGAAGATTCGCTCCAGCTCATCGCGCGAGAAGGCGACGCCACCGTCGAAATCGAGTGACTCGATTCGCGAGCGGACTCCCTCCTGGATCACCCAGGTGACGTGACGTTCAGACGCTCCTGAACGCTCGATCGGAAATGCAGTGACGACCGCCTGCGAGAATCCCGAGGCGCGGTACGCTTCGACGAATCGGGCGCGGAGCGTTTCAAGATAGTTCCGACCCAGTCCAAGAGAACGCTGCTCTCTGACCAGGGCCAGCAGCTCGTTCCTGGAGAAGTAATTGTTGCCTCGAAAACCAAAGCTCACCTTTTCGCCCAGTTCGATCCGAACTTGGAGCGAGACCCAGCCGGCAGCCGGGTCCTCGCGCCGCTCCCTTGGAAGCGATTCCGGATCCGGGGCGTTGGGCTCTCGGGTGATCTGGACTTCACCCACTGAGGCGCCGATGTATTCCTCATCGACAAGCACCGCCTGGAGCGCCCTGGCGCCGACGGTCGCCCGCTCCTGGTCAAAGATGTCGCCTGCCGTCAGTTCGAAGCGCTGCAGAAGCTCCGACTCGAGGCTGCGCCATTGGACCTCGGTTCCTCGATCCGAAAAGCCATCCGGCACGATTTGAATTTTCGCGATTCGGGTCGGAGCTCCCTCATCCACGATGATGGACCAGACGCCTTTCACCCGATCGAAGGTCGACTTCACCCCCACAGCAGGAAATCCGCGGTAACGATACAGCTCGGCGAGGTTTTCCGTGGAGCGCCTTGCACGAGCCTCGTCGAAGGCGTCACCAGCGCCGAGTTCGAGCACCGCCTGGAGCTCCACCGCACCAAGATAGCTCATTCCTTCCGCTTCGACCTGCTCGATGACGGAACCCGCGTGTGCGACGCTCGCAGCCCCGAGCAGGGCAACCAGAATCGAGGATAAGGTAAGCCACCGTGGCAGCCGCATCTACTTGAACCTCTTTTGAAGCTTCAGGTCGACGCCGTAACTGGTCCGGCTTTGCTGGAGCGTGGTCGTGCTCGTGTCCTGCGACGTTGAACCTTCGAAGAAGTTCCAGACGCCTCTCACCGACACGTTTGGAGAAACGTAGAAGTCGGCGTTCACCTCGCGCTGGTTGGTGGTTCCGGAGCCGACCGTGCTGCCCACGCTGACATCGACGCGCTTTCCGATCTGCCTTTTGAGCACGATCTTTGGAGCAATGTTCGACTCCACATCACCTTGCGGACGAAAGATGCTCTGCCCTGCCTGCGTGTCGAAGGCCTCGCCCACCCCCACCTGGAACCCTGTCTTTTCACGAACATCACGGTTGAAATCGAGCGACTGCAGGATCAACGAGGCCGCCTCGCTCTGCTGCAGGCCCGAAGTGCTTCCTGCGCGGAGCCGCTGCGATTCCTCCAGCGTCCTTCCCATCGCCAGTAACGACAGGATCTCGGGCTCCGGCAGGACCGGATTCGAGCTGAGCTCCACCTTGAATCGATCGGCCGTTCCTGAGGTATAGAGTTGCACCTTCGTTCCGCCGATGTCGGTGGTGGCAACAAGATCGAAGACCGGCGCAAGCACCGCAGGATTGTCGAATTTCACCAGTGCCGATTGGACCTGGAAAACATGGTCCTTGAACGTCATCCTTCCCTGGCCAGGCACCAACTCGGCCTTTCCGAGCAGCCGCGGAGCCTCGATCGTATTCACGAGGGTGACCGCTGCCCGCATTTCGACATCCAGGAGTTCGTTTTGGAATTTCAGCCCGGAGTCGGCATTGACGTCGACCTTCAGGCGAAACTTCGGAAAGTCAAAGGCGACGTCTCCAGTCGGAGGTGGAGCATAAAGGCTGGACTGGAGTGAAATCCCCTGCCCGGCACCTCCGATGCGCTCGCGCGACAGCCCTTGCTCGACGTTGACGTTTCCGGTCACGTCGTAGGGCACGGAGCTTCCGGCAACCCTGATCCGAGCATCACGGATCTTGAGGAACTGAAAAGGAAAGACCTTCAGCCGATTCTCGTCGAGCTGCGCCGAAATGTCGATCAGCGGAAAACGATCCGAGAAGAACTCGATCATTCCGGAGGCGGAAGCCCTGCCCTGGGCAAGATCCGACTGGAATCCCGACAGCAGGACCTTGCCGGAGCGGATGGTGAAACGCCCCTGCAGGTTCTCGAAAGGAGAATCCAGGGCCGTGGTCCGCAGGTAACCTTCACGCACGTCGACCCTTCCGGAGATTTGCGGGGCATCCAGCTTTCCACGCAGCTCGAGATCCAGATCGGCCTTTCCTGATGCCTGCTGCACGAGCCCACTCAGAAATTCCAGGCTCGAGAGGTCCGCCTCGCCCATGAGCGTGCAGCGCCACTCTCCCTGGCGCGAAGAAAGCGACAGTCGCGCTACCGAACCGCGGTCTCCAACGATTCGGATCTCCGGCATCGACAGGTCACCCTGCGCCATTCTTCCAGAAACGGGTTCCGCCAGCTGAAGCGACGCCCCCTCCTTTCGTGCCACGAACTCCGTCACGACAATCCTTCCCGAACCACGATCGAACGAGGTTCCAGGATACGACACTTCGAGCGACCCCGTGGCCCGACCCAGCAGCGACAGGTCCTGCACGCTCTTGGGATTGAGCAGCAGCAGAAGTGGCGAAAAGTCCGCCGAACTGACGCCGATGCGAAGCAAATTCGAGGCTCCGGCGCGCGGATCATGGTTCCATTCCGCCTTGACCTGCTCACCCAGGGCACTACCCGACGCAGACCAGACTCCCTGCCGGCTCGAGACTCGAAGCGAGCTTTGCGGATAATTGCGTGAGCGGATGACCGTGCGAGTCAGCGAGATCTGCGTCGTCGACTCGAGCGAATTCAGGGTTCCGGACCCCTCGCTCGACAACTGGACATCTCCGCGAATGGGAATTCCCAGCCGGAGCATCCAGTCCAGGTCGCGGAGCGAAAACCCCTGTGTTCTCAGATTCCAGTCGAAACGGCTTCGAGAATCAAAGGAGACAGTCCCCAGGATCGCCCCAGAGCGCTTCCGCGCATCCAGCTCCTTGATGAAATAGCCACCCTGGTCATATCCGCCGGTGAATCGAACGGAACGAAACCGCTCGCCGAAGAACGACCAGTCACTTCCGTCGATTTTCGTCTCGACCTTCATCTGTTCCAGCGACAACCCGCCCGTGATCCGTCCGGTAGCCTGGATCCTTCCTTTCAGGGATTGTGGAAACCACGAGAAACCCTCCGTGAGCGGTTCAAAGACGGCGAGAAAGTCTTCTGTTTTTCCGCCCGGAAAAGAAACATCGAGGTCCATGCGTCCATCGCCTCGAAAGTCGATCGGCCCGGAAACCGTGTACGGAGTTTCTCCATTTCGACCGCGAACGCCCTCGAATCTCAGGACGTTCTGGTCGTCGACGAGCGAAAATCGACCCTTGAGGCTCCCGAAGTTCATGTTCAGGTAAAAAGCATCCTGAAGATCAGCATCAAAGTCGATCTGCAATGATTCGGATGGGCCATGGACATGGGTAGCGAGTCGGCCCTGCCCCTGAATTCTGCTTTGGCCAAGCTCGAGCAGATCGGAAAGTTGCACGGAACCATTCGCGTTCAGGTTCCAGCGAGTCTCCTTTCCTGACCAATCCACGTCTCCGCTCACATCGAAGGCGCTCTTTTCGAACTTCCATTGCAGCTGCTCCGGTGAGAATCGTCCGGGCTCGATCACGAACGTCCCCGCCAGCTTCGAGGGAACAGTGGCAAGGATCCGCTTCGGAGAAGAACCCCGGGGACCGCTCGTGCTCAGGAGCCTCAAGCCACCCAACTGCAGGCTGGCTCGTGAATGCAGGCTCCACCTCTTTGCTGGACGAAGCACCAGGCCGAGGTCTCCGCTGATCTCGACCTCAAGGTTGTCGATGGTTGAGGCATGCGGGCCGGCCAGCCAGGACAGTCGAGCCTTGTCCAGCGTCACGGGCAGCGAGAGCTGCTCGGCGAGTCCCGAGGGCAAAAGCTTGAAGCTCGTCCGTCCCACGGACAATCGGCCGTTTTCCTTGCTCACGGCTCTCGCGGACTCAATTTCCACGTTGGCGCCACGCCCGGACTCTGAACGAATCCGAAGCGCCGCCTCGGCCTTGTCGAACGCCCACCCGTGGACTTTGGCTGCGCTAAGTTCGACGACTCCGTCAAAGTCGGCGGTCTCGCGCAGCCGAAGCAGGTCGGCAGAGACTTTTCCCTGGAATGCAAACTGACCAGTGAACGGGTCAAGCCCCTTGCCGGAAGGCCCGACGAGACGCAGGATCCTGGCCACGTCTCCAGAAGACTCCACCTGGATCGAACTCTTCAACGACCGGGAATTGAGTGGGTCACCTTTGACCGAACCCGTTGCCTGCAATTTGGCCTTGGAATCTCCGTCCTCGAAGGCGGCGTTCAACGAGCGAAACTGAATTCCGCCTGGCCCAAAGTCGGCCCTGAGAACGAGAGACGACATCGAGGCTGAGAATCCGGACTGCCGAAACTCCACTGCACTCGTCCGTGCTTCAAGGCCAAAGAGGTGCTCTCGGCCGCTATCCAGGCGTGCCACCAGTGCATCCTCGACGACCGCAACGAGCTCCACTCCTTCCTGAGGCCAGCCAACGCGCACGCGGCTGCGTTCCAGTGCCAGCGACTGCAGCCGGACCTGGATCAGCTCGTTCCAACGCAGATTGCGCCTCGGCATGGCGGCGCCCGCCCTCAGATCCACGGCAATGTCCGCATCGATGACTCGGAGCTGTTCAATTCGGATATTTCCCCAGAGCATCTGGAAAGGCCGGAACTCCAGGTCGATTCGGCCAGCCTTCAACACGGAGTCCTGCGGAATTCCGAGCAGGTTTTCCTCCTCGAGGCGAAGTTCCGGATTGCGAACAGAAACCCCGGGAGGAAATACCTGGAGCTGGAAATCGGTGAACTCGACCGAAACACCCAGCTCTCGCGGGACGGTTCTCGAAAGGAATCCACGTACCATGCCTGCGAAGGTGCGACTCTGCAGGAAGGCGACGGATGTGCCCACGAGGACAGTAACCAGCAGCAGGAAAAGAAGCAGGGGCCTGCGGAACATCAGCCTCGGCCCTTCTGCGACAAGAGGCCGTGCAGCTTTCTATACCGCTTTGCGGAATCTCGATATTCGGAGAGGAGTCGAAACAGTTCGCAGGCCAGGTCATCCTCTCCCAGCCGCTCGCGAGCACGCGCCAGCAGGTATTCCAGCTCTCGGCGCACATCGCCCTTCAGCTCCTCGTCTCGAAGTCGCACTTCCAGTTGCGAGGCGCACTCGAAAGCTCGATCAGATCGAAGGAGTGCCGTGCAGTACAAGGCCAGGTAGCCGCCGGACAATCCTGCACCAGTCTCCAGAAGCGAAACAGCCACCTCCGGCATCTCCATCTGCAGGAATCCGACTGCCAGGTCTGCGCGGTCACGAACCGAAAGCGCGGCCGCGTTGCGCGAAACGCTGGTGGCGAGTTCGCGCCGAAGCTCGTCAGATGTCAGCAGCGAAGATGACTTCACGTCCAGATCTTCGAGGCCCAGTCCCCAATCCTGGTCCAATCGCTTCACGACTTCGGCGACGTCCTCCTCCACCACCTCGGCCGGATGCGTGATGCCTGGCCGGGCAAGCAATGTTTCGAGTTCGCGCTGCTGGATCTCATCGAGTAGCTTGCGGGCCACTCGATTCGATGGATTCTGGCGAATCGACCGGTGAAGAGCTTCCTTGGCCTGGTCCCACAGGCCTTCTCCCATCAGGATCTGCGCACTCTGGAGTTCGTCATCGGAAGCTTTTTCAGGCGAGATGTACTCGCGACTCCGTCCGGGCGAGCGCGGCTCGGTTGCAGGTGCTGGATCAAGAACGCGCGTCGCCTCGAGGAGATCGTCCCCGAGATCGATCCGCGTTTCGTCGCTCTTGGGCTTGGTGGGAGGGCTGGAGGCCATCTCCCCAATTTTATTCGGATTTCTTTAGAAACTCTTCCAAAAAGTTCGTGTCGTACCGAGCGTCACGAAACCGCTGGTCGCCCATGATCTTCTTGTGGAACGACACGTTCGTCTTGATCCCTTCGACGACGAATTCGTCAAGCGCCTGTCGCATCTTTGCGATGGCCTCGTCACGCGTGGGAGCATGCACGATCAGCTTGGCGATCATCGAGTCATAAAACGGAACGACCTTGTACTGGTCATAGACGAACGACTCGACGCGTACGCCAAAACCGCCCGGAGTGTGGAGAGCCGTAATCTTGCCGGGAGACGGCGTGAACTTCTCGGGATCTTCGGCATTGATGCGGCACTCGATCGAGTGTGACTGGATCTTGACGTCCGACTGCTTGAGCTTGAGCTTGAAGCCTGCGGCCGAAAGGATCTGTTCCTTCACGAGGTCAATGCCTGTGACCATCTCCGTCACGGGATGCTCCACCTGGATTCGCGTGTTCATCTCCATGAAGTAGAACTTCAGGTTCTCGTCGACCAGGAACTCCACGGTACCGACGTTCTCGTACTTGACTGCGTCGCACAGGCGCAGCGCGGCTTCGCCCATTTTTTGACGGAGTGAAGCATCGAGCACGGGGCTCGGCGCCTCCTCGAGAAGCTTCTGGTGTCGTCGCTGGATCGTGCAGTCGCGTTCTCCGAGGAAAAGGCGGTTGCCATACTTGTCGCAGAGCACCTGGATCTCGACGTGGCGCGGATGCTCGCAGAACTTCTCGACGTACATCGCGGGGTTGCCGAACGCCGCACCGGCTTCGGCACTCACGCGGTCAAAGTTCGCCCGCAGCTGTTCGGGTAAACGAACCACATGGATCCCGCGGCCACCGCCCCCGGCAGCCGCCTTGAGGATCACAGGGTAGCCGATCTTGTCGGCTTCCTTGAGCGCAGCATCGACGCCAGGCACCGCCTCGAGCGTTCCAGGCAGCAGAGGAACGCCTGCCTGGCGGGCGATGGCGCGGGCGCGCGTCTTTTCTCCCATGGCTTCGATGTTCTCGGGCGTCGGCCCAATGAAGGTGATGTTGCACTCGCGACACAGGCGCGCAAACTCGGAATTTTCCGAAAGAAATCCGTACCCCGGATGGATCGCATCCGCGTGCGTGATGTCGGCTGCGGACAGGATGCTCGCGATGTTCAGGTAGCTCAGCTTGCTCTGAGGAGGGCCGATGCAGACCGCCTCGTCCGCCAGCTTGACGTGGAGCGAATCTTCATCCGCAGTGGAGTAAACGGCCACCGTGGAAATACCGAGCTCGCGACAGGCACGAATGACCCGCAGGGCGATCTCTCCGCGGTTGGCGATCAGGACTTTCTTGAAAAGCTTCGGCTGGGCCATCGCCGCACCTCGCTGTTGATCAGGTTTCGATGATGAAAAGCGGCTCGCCGAACTCGACCGGCTGGCCATTCTCGACAAGGATGCTGATGACCTTGCCCGGGAATTCGGCTTCGATCTCGTTCATCAGCTTCATCGCTTCGATGATGCAGAGGGTGTCGCCCGGCTTCACGCTCTGGCCTTCGCTCACGTAAGTTGGCGCATCCGGAGATGGCTTGCGATAAAATGTTCCGACAAACGGAGAGAGCACCTTCTTGTGATTCGCGGCAAGCGAGCCCGAAGCAGCCGGAGCAGCACTCGATGCGGCAGCCGGTACGGCCGCAGCCGCTGCGAGAGCCGGTGCATGGACGGCCGGAGCAGCCATCATCATCGGCGCAGCAGCTTGGACGGCCGGAGCCCATTTTCCAGAGCGAACCTTGAGCTTCGAGCTTCCGCTGTCCCACTCGAGTTCGGCCATCTGATGCTGGCCCATCAGCTCAAAAAGCGACTTCCACTCGGTCAGAGGAAGAGTGGAAGCAGACTTCACCTTTCCGGCGGGAGCCTTCTTCTTGGATGCCACGTTACTTGTTCGCCTTTTCTGCGTAGCTGTAGTCGCGGGTGTCGATCTTCAGGATATCGCCTTCCTTGATATGGAAGGGAACGTTCACGACTGCGCCGGTTTCGAGCGTGGCCGGCTTCGTTCCACCGACCGTGTCGCCCTTGAACGCGCCAGTCGTCTCGATGACCTTCAGGTTGACGAACGTCGGCAGTTCGATGCCGATCGGGCGCTCATTGAAGTACATGACCTTGATGACGAGGTTTTCCTGGAGGAAATCCTTGCCTTCGCCCAGCTGCTCCGAGGAGAGGGCGACCTGGTCGTAGTTCGCCTGGTTCATGAAGTGGTAGCCTTCGGCGTCCTTGTACAGGTACTGCATTTCGCGCTCTTCGGTGTTGGCGCGGTCCAGCTTGTCGCCTGAAGTGATTGTCCGCTCAATGACGTTCTGGTTGAGCATGTTCTTCAGCTTGGTGCGGGTGAACGCACGGCCCTTCCCTGGGCTGACATGCTGGAAATCCACGATCTCGAAAGGAACGCCTTCGATCTCGACCTTGAGGCCTTTGCGGAACTGGTTGGTTGCGTACATAAGGGTTGGTGGTAAACCGAGCCCCCCGCCCAAGTCAATGTTGATGGCGGTAGCGTTCCACCTTCTGGAGCAGGCCCTGAAGGCGCTCGATCTTCTGCATCCAGCGCTCGCGCTTGAGTCCCGGATCGGCCCCGAGCAGCTCACCGGCGGACCGGGTTTCAAAAGGCACTTCTATTTCGGCGTCCTTTTGCAGTTTCCGGGGCGCCTCTCGGTAGGCCTGAATCTCGAGCTCCTCGACCATCCGAGCGGCATCCGCATCGGCAGGTGAGAAATATAGGAGCATCTTGTAGGCCTCGAGCGACTCCTCGGCCCGTCCCAGGATCAGTGCGGACTCGGCCACGAGGCGCTGCGCGACGAGGTTGTCGGGCACATCGCGGCAGACCTGGCGGAGCTCGAGGAGGACGTCCTCATGCTGTTTGAGATCAAACAGGGCGCGGGCCAGCGCCACTCGCCCACCGACGAATTGCGGATGGACGCGCAGTCCTTCTCGGGCGATTTCGACCGCCTCCTTGGCAAGTCCTGCCTTCCGATAAGCCTCTGCGAGCGGAGCAAAGACGCGGGAGGTGGGATCCTCCTGGTACTTGCGGAGGTAATCGTAGAGGACCGACGAATGTGCACCCTTCGGAAATGCCTTCATGCTGTCGAACTCACCCCTGGGGTGGGCCTCCTCCGGAGTTGCCATTGCTGCCGCCACCCGCGATCGACGAGCTGCGCTCGTTGACGATGCGTGGCGTGACGAAGATCAGCAGCTCGGACTTTTTTTCGTTCGTCGTCTTGCCGCCGAAGAGCACACCGAGGAAGGGAATGTCCTTCAAGAATGGAAAGCCGAAGTCCGACTTGTTCTTGGAACTGGTGTAGACGCCACCGATGACGAGCGTCGAACCGCTGTCCACGAGTACTTCGGTCTTGAGATTGCGAGGAGCAACCAGTGCCTGTCCGCCCGACGTCTCGACCGTGTCACGCGAGATGTCCAGGGTCAGGAGCACGCTTCCGGTGTTGGTCACCGTCGGCGTGACATTGAGGCTCAGGTTGGCCTGCAGGACCTGAATGGAGTTGACCGGATTTCCAGCGGATACCGTGGTCACCGGAATCGCGACCGGACTCGATTGAAGAATCGAAGCCGTCTTCTTGTTCAGCACCACCGTCTTTGGAGAGGCAATCACCCGGGTGTCGCTGTTCGTTTCATTGATGCGAACGAGAGCATTCAGGCGATTCAGATTCGGAAGGAATGCGATGGAAGGCGAGTAACCGATCTGCGACGCTGGCGTCTCTCCGGTGGAAGGAGCTCCGGTGAGCCCGGTCGTGGTCTGGGCTCCGGCGAAACTTCCGAAGATTCCGCGCTGCTGTCCGTTGAGGCGCGAGAACCCCAGGCTTCCGCTGAGATCCTTCGTAAACTGCTCGGAAGCCTCGATGATCTTGGCCTCGATCATCACCTGCGGAGTTTCAGTGTCCAGCAGCGTGATCAGCTTGGCGATGCGATCGATGCCGACCGCCGTATCCTGCACGATCAAGCTGTTGGTGCGCTGGTCGATCTGGATCGCCGCCGCACCCGCCTGGTTTCCGCCGGTGGCCGACCCCACGCCTACGAGTGAGTTCGAGAAGTTCTGAAGCAGGCTCTGGAGCGAGGGGGCATCGGCAAAACCAATCGGAAACACACGCGTGATCCGAGGGGCCGCTTTTTCGGTGGCCTGCTTTGCACGCAGCTCTTCTTCCTTTTCCGCGGCCAGATTGGTCAGGGTCGCGATGCGAAGGATGTTGTTGCGGCGTTCCGCCCCAAGGCGCTTGGAACTCAGGATGACCTCGAGGGCCTGGTCCCAGGGCACGTCCACGAGCGAAAGCGTGATCTTTCCCCCCACGCCGTCGCCGACCAGGATATTAAAGCCGCTGGCTTCTGCAATCAGGCGAAGCACATCCGAGAGCTCGGCCTCGCGCACCTGGATGGTGACGGGCTTTCCAGTGAACCGTTTGGACTGGAAGTTGCTCATGAAGGTGTCCAGGTTCTGCTCGCCCAAAGATCTGCTTTCGGGGCCGGCAGAAGCGGTTCCTTCGGTTGAAGGGCTGGTCTCGACCGGGGGAAGATCAGGTGCCCCAACGGAGGCGGCATCGGCGGAATCGGCTCTACCCGAGGCGACGGCCACCCGGATCGTGTTTCCCTCCTGGACAATTTCAGGAGAGAGGTTCTGCCGAAGCTGGATCACGACCCGCGCCTCCTTGTCGGCGCCCTCCACTGCGTAGGGAGAAACCTGAAGGATGGGGCCGTTGAAGCCGGATGCATCGATCTTGCGCCGGGCCTTGGCTGTCAGCTCCGCATCCTTGAGGTTCAAGACGATCTGCCGATCCTGCTCGTTCGACTCGGAGCTGTACTCGAGCTCACCATCGGAGCGGATGACGACTTCGCCGCCGGTATCCGTGGACTTGTACTCGACCGAACTCACCTTGGCAGCTTCGGCACCGGCCAGGGCCAGCAGGAACACCCCTGCGCCACCGAGGCACGGCAGGACCCACTTCGAATGACTCGAGATTGCCGACATCGATCTGCTCCTCATCCTGAAGAACCTCCAGCCACCCGATTTTCCTCGGGAAGGCGAATTTCGTTGTCCGAGGACTCTTCCTTGCCCAGGACATTGACAGTCTTTTCACGGACCACGACCCCATCCGAACGGATCCGCTGGATCACGCCGCGACGAGTGCCGATTCGCATCCGCTCGGCGACAAAATGGGTTTTACCTTCGGGGTCCTGCACGATGGCTCGCAGCCGACTCGCACCCGTGATCACCCCGATGAGCTTGAACTGTTCCGTGGGAAAACGCTCGAGGTCGGATACAGCTACTGCCGAATTCACATTGAAGCCCTCGGGGCGCTTGAAAGGATCGCGAAGCGCGATGGCTTCCTCCAAGGCGCTGCTCAGGTCTTCTTCCGCGCGGGAAATCCGGGCGGATGAAAGGACCACGACGCCAGCCATCAGACCCAGAATCCAGCGGCTCGAGGTCATTTCGAATCCTTTCCGACCTGGTCAGCCTTGGAGCCGACATACGAGAAGGTCTTCACTTCGAGCGATCCCTCGAGTTCCACGTACTTGGAGGCCGCCGAAGAAACGGGCTTCATGTCCACGCTCTCGATTCGAACGATGCGCTGCAGGCTCGAAAGCCGGTTCACGAAGCTGTAGACCTGCGCATAGATGCCGCGGAATTTCACGCTCACCGGGTATTCGTCATAATACTCTCGCGATGTCTTTCGCGCAGGAGTGATCGACAGGACAGTCAGCCCGACGCGCTTGGCCTCCGAGATCAGCATCTTCATGAAATCGGGCATCTGGACATCTTCGGCGATCGTGCCACGGGTCTCGCCGAGCTGTTGCGCGATGGCACGGACCTGTTCCCGCTTGGCCTCGAGCTGGCGGGCAAACTCCTCCAGCTCCGTGCCCTTCTTCTGCAGGACCTCGTTCTGCTTCTTGATGGCTGCAAGCTCGGTCTTCTTTGCTGCAAGGGGAGAACCTGGATCCTGCTGGAAAACGAGATAGTAGTCGTAGGAATAATATCCGGCGAACGCCAGCCCGACCATCGGCGCCCAGACTCGGACAAATTCCCTCAGACTCAGTAGATCCATCCTATTTCCTTTTTGCCGTGAGCCGGAATGAGGCCACGTTCAGGCCCTTTTCGTCCTTGGACTGCGAACTTCCGTCCAGGTTCAGGTCGGAAAGAAAATCCGCCTGCCCGAGCCGGTTCATGAAGTCCGAAACCTGATTGTAGTCGATTGCCTGGCCTGAAACCTGAAAGTCATTCACGCTGAGCGAAAGCGACTGAAGCCAGACCTCTGCAGGAATCGAGTTCGAGACATGCTTGAGCGCCTGGACGCTCTTCTGCTTGTCTTCCATGAGCTTCATGATGGTATCGAGCTTGGTCTTCACGAGGCGCTCATCCGCCTCCAGGTTGCGCTTGACCTCCTCGAAGCCGGCAGCGCCAGACAACTTGGACTGCAGCTCGCGCTGGGAGGCTTGAAGCTTTTCGATCATCGCATCCACCCTGGCGATTTCGGCAGTCTTTTCAGCCTCGAAATAAAACTGTGCTCCGTAGATGCCGGCAAGGGCGATCAGGATCGAGCGGATCGGCCAGTCCTTCAGCGCCTCGCCGGAACCGGAGCCGGACGACCGACTGAAGAGGCTCTTCATGCTCGAAAGGCGACTGTCGCCCGAGTCATTCGCCGGGCTCACGAGATTGGCCGTTTTCCTCCTGGCGAGGTTAATCTTGATCATTTGCCCATCCCCGCACGAAGCGCGAGCCCGACTGGAACTGCGGCGATCGGACCGATCGAATTGACGTACTCCTGCGTGAAGATCGCAGGGTCATAGGAAACGGCATTGAAGGGATTCATCACCTGGGTGGGAAGTTGCACCGCATCCTCCAC
Source organism: Bacteriovorax stolpii (assembly GCA_945860415.1). Lineage (GTDB taxonomy): Bacteria > Bdellovibrionota > UBA1018 > UBA1018 > UBA1018 > CAIOHW01. The sequence goes on along the minus strand of CAMAQA010000001.1, from coordinate 13,651 downwards.
CGCACGCGACAGGCCTGGAATCTTGGCAGCCCCTCCGGCGAGGATCACATAGGTGATCGGCGCCCCCGAAGAGGATGCCATGTAGAAATCCAGCGTTCGCTTGATCTCGCGACCCAGGTTTTCCGACATGACGTTCATGAGGTCACTGACCTCCTGCGGAACCGCACCGCCTGCTCCGGTCTTGAGTGCCTCTGCGTCCGCAAACGAAACACGGAGATGCTTCTGGATCTCCGCCGTGAGGTTCTGTCCACCCAGCGCACTGTCCTTGGTAAAGACGGGCACTCCATCCTTGACCACCACGAGCTTCATGGCGGTCGCTCCGATGTCGACGACGACTGCCGATTCGCCGGCCTGCAGCGGATAATTGGCTTCAAACGCGTTCTGGAGCGCAAAAAAATCGAGATCGACGACTCCGGGTTCAAGTCCGGCGTCCTCGACGCAAGCCATGTAGGAATCGAGGATGGTTCGCTTCACGGCGATCAGGAGGACATCAGCATTGCCATCCTTGCCCTTCGAGAGCAGCTGGTAATCCATGACCACTTCAGAGACGTCGAACGGCAGGTACTGCTCGGCCTCCCAGAATACCTGGTCCTGAAGCTCCTTCATGTTCGGAACCTCGAGCTGCATGCGCTTGAGGATCACTGAATTTCCGGAAAGCGAGATGCAGACCTGCCGGCTCTGGAGCTTCACCTGGCTCAGAAGCGTCTTCAGGCTCTCGGTAACCGCCACCGGATTCACGATTTCGCGATTCACGATGCAGTCCTGGGGCAATGCAACCATGCCAAAGTGCAGCAGCTTCCAGCCGCTTTTGCCTTTTTTCAGTTCGATGAGCTTGATGGAGGACGAGCCAATGCTCAGGCCGATGGCGCTCTTGGCGCCACCGCCACCCCATCCTTTGAAAATTCCAGACAATGCTCCGCCCATCCCTGGCCCTCAAATGTCATCCGGACCAACGGGCAACTCCTGCCGCCCCGCCGGGACATTTCTTCATAGTGTAAAATTCTACAGGACCGCCTGAAACGTTCAACTACTGGAAACTATTCGAAGGAAATTTCCGCAGAAGGTCCGTGCAAGAGGACGCTCGCCACTCGTTCGGGCGCCAACTCGCTGACGGGGCCGATCATGAATCCGGCAAGATCGAGTTCTCCTGGTGTCTGCCGGCTTCCGAGCAGCGGATCGTAGCAGAACTCATTTAAAAGTCCGGGAATGCCCAGCTCCCTGCCCCTTTCTGCAGGGATGAAGCCCAGTCGCCCTCGTGCAGAATCCGATTCGAGCAGGACCAATTCCTGCGCAGGTGAAAACAAGGGCGAGTCGCAGTGCGGACCCCACTCCAGAACCAATGCCACGGCCCGAGTCGGATGGACGCGAATCCGGAAGGCCTGCTGCCGCTCTCCGGCTTCGCGCTTGAGTCCGTTGAGCCTCTGCCCGAACTCGCGCGAAGCGCTCAGCGCCTTCCACTGGACCCCGCGGTCCATGACGACAGGAACGGCGGACAGGACGAAAAATGCAAGCAATGCGGCTGAGATCCACAGCCTTCGAATCTTCCTGGCTCGGGCCTCGATCTTTTCCCAGAGCTCGTAGTGCTCCCACTCCGCCTGCGACCACCTCTCCTCGGCTTGATCTGTTTCGTGGATCGGGCACATGTCAAAGTTGTACCGGAAGACCCAGCACATCTCCCAGCAGATAAACATACAGAGCCCCGATGACGAGAAACGGCCCGAAGGGAATGGCCACTGCCATCAGCGAATCGGCCTGCCCGCGCCGCTGAAGGATGAACGCATAGCTGAGCCCAATCAGGCTGCCTGCCAGCGAGCTGATCAGCACCACGTGAAAGACGCCTGTGGGGCCCAGGTACGCACCCATCATGGCCAGCAGCTTCACATCTCCTCCACCGAGGCCGATCTTGCCCTTCCAGCGGTAGTAGAACCACGACATCAGGAAAAACACGCCGTAACCGATGAGCGCTCCGAAGATCGCGCTCCACAGGCCAAAGCCCGGCACCCAGTACGCCGTCACGAGCCCCAGGGCGAGTCCGCCGAGGCTGAGCTCATCCGGAATGATCCGGTGGTCGATGTCGATGAAGGTGATCGCCAGGAGCATCGCCACGAACGGCAAGTCACGAACCACCAGAAGCCAACCTGGCGGAAACTTGGTGGCTACGGCGAGAAAAAGCGCTGCGCACAGCAGTTCGACAACCGGATACCTGACCGAGATCGATGCCGAGCACCCCCGGCACCTGCCTCGAAGGAGGAGGTAGCTGAGCACGGGAATGTTGTCGTGCCAGGCGATCGGCTCCGAGCACGAAGGACACCGGCTAGCCGGCCGGATGATGGACTCACCATGCGGAAGCCTCGCAATCACGACGTTCAGGAAACTTCCGATGACGAGCCCGAAAGTGATGACGAAAGCCTTCCAGAGCCAGTCCGGCAGTGGCGCAATGGCAGATGAAATCAGCATCAGGATTCCTTTCGCTCCAGGAACACTCCCGCCAATCCCAGGAGCACCATGATCCAGACACCTGCGTAGGCGATCGCGGTCAGTACGAAACTCGCTGGAACAGCAATTCCATAGCTGACTTTCAGCCCGAGATTGAAGTGTTCAAAGTTGGGAAGAACGGTGGCGAGTGCATCGAGAAGGAAGCGGAAGGCTCCGGCCCCCTGCCTCGCAGCGAGCAGCTGCACCTGCGAAACATTCACTCCGATCAGGTACAGGCCAAGCGCCATGACGATCGACAGCGATGGCGTCGAAAAAGAGGCGAAGAATAAGGCAAGCGCCGCGAGGAGCAGTGCCTGGACTGCAAGTAGCCCCAGGGCCTGGAAGAATGTGAAGCCCAGGAGCGCACCCCCCTCCGGCAGAAGGCGCATCACCAGCACGAACCCCAGCGACAGAACGGCTGAATTCAGGAGCACCATGCTCGCCACGCCAGCATACTTTCCAGCGATAAACTCGAGGCGCGAAATGGGCCGGGCCAGCGCCATGAAGATCGTACGTCGGTCAAATTCGCGGGCAATCACCACAGCACCAGCGAGAATGGCCAGGAAAGCACCGCTAAAGGCCAATCCGAAGATTCCAAAATCGAGGAGGATCCTCTCGGGACGAATGAAGCTCAGGCCTGAAACGAGTGCCCCCAGAATCAACAGCGAGCCGCTGATGATCAGCGCCCCGTAGAGGACACGGTCACGGAGGATTTCCGAAAAGGTCACCCGGGCGATCGCCGTGACGGCCCGAAGCGAGGCAATGACTCTTGGCATTCTCCAGTGAGTGTGTCGCGGGCGGGCTTTTGCATCAATGCCCTTTTTTGTCTAAGCTCTGGTGTCAACGAGGGTTCGATGCTTGAAATTCGAGAGATCCGGCAGTGGTTCCGCACTGGCTTCTGGCTGAAACCGGCGACGATCCTCCATGGAGTTTCGCTGGATGTTCCGGAAGGTTCGATCACCGGATTTGTGGGCCCCAACGGCGCAGGAAAAACCACGCTCATCCACATCATCGCCGGAATCCGGCGCCCGAGCTCAGGAACCGCTACCTGGAAGAAGACTGACATGCACGAGCGCTCGGGGCGGGCCCGCATCGGCTACCTTCCTGAGCGACCCTACTTCCACGAGCACCTGACCGGTCGCCAGCTGCTTCAATATTTCGGACGGCTCTCCGGCCTCTCCGATCGCACGATTGGCGATCGCGCCCCACGACTTTTGTCGCGCGTCGGTCTCGCACGTGCAGGCGATCGTCCGCTCCGAACCTATTCCAAAGGAATGCTCCAGCGCGTCGGCATCGCGCAGGCGTTGATCCATGAGCCCGAACTCCTGATTCTTGATGAGCCGATGAGCGGTCTGGATCCACTGGGCCGGGCCGAGATGAAACAGCTGATCCGCGAACTGGGCCGCGAGGGGCGCACCGTTTTTTTCAGCTCGCACATCATTCCGGACGTCGAGGCCGTATGCGACCGAGTGGCGCTGATCGACCAGGGGCGAATCGTGAAGAGTGGACCTCTTTCAGAGCTCGTTTCGCAGCGGGACGGCACCACGCAGATTCGATTTTCGATTCCTGCCGCAAGTCTGATGCCCAGCCTGCCGTCTGAAGTGACTTCGGAAGCCGATGGCAACTACTCCGCATCGATCCGATCCTCAGAGGTGACGGCAGCACTCCGGACTCTGATCGACTCCGGAGCCCGGGTCCAGTCGGTGGAACCCCGGCTCAGCACGCTCGAGAGCTGGTTTCAACGCGAACGAACGTAGGATCCCAGGCAGGTCTCGCGGTACTCGCCAATGAGAGGCCAGCTCTTGGTTGCATCCAGCGCCTCGGCTGGCTTCCACCCGCGCTCCCTGCAACGATCTTCGATCTCATTCTGTGTCCAAAAGGACAGCGCTACTCCCATGCTCGGTGCCGAATCCTTCGAACACACGAGCACCTGGACGCGGTCCTCGACGGTCAGGGCACGTCCAACTGGAACGAGCCGATCAGTGAGCTGAATACTGTCCCGAGCGGCCACTGAACGGAAGAACTTCCGTCCATTCAGCCACACCCGCAGGCTCCTGCCTCCGCCCAGGACGAGTACCGTCTTACCCACCTGGCGCTTTCGCTCCGCCACTGAGGGCTCGACAAGTGCGCACGACACTCCGTCACCCCCCGTTTCTCTGCCAGACTTCAACCCGAGGGCTCGAACGATCGTGCCATAGCGCATGTCGAGGTAGGCCGACTTCACACGGGGCACCTCGACTCCGGCAGCTTCGCGCTCGAAATGCTCATGCCAGGTCACGAGCGGCTGATCTTTTGCCGCCTTCGCCGAATCCGGTGTGAGCACGTCCGCCTCGCGACCCGAACCGGATACCAGAAGCGACTGCCCCTGCCACTCGAGCACGAAATGCGGATCGCGCTCCGGAAGAAGCTCAAAAAGATTCTGAACTCCATCCGTAGGCTCGCCGACTTTCGGAAAGATCCGCTTGAAGTTCAGATCCGCTGAAAGCTGCGCATTCACATCCGGGTAGCGAGAGAGGACATAGCGCGAACGCGTGAGCGACTGGATCACTCCCCAGGGGTCCGGAACAGATCCGCTGCGAAGCATCCAGCGAACGGAGTGCAGGCGATTGTCGCGCGACTCAAGAAACGAGGGATCCAGGATGTCCAGAAACTGAAAGTCCGGGCGCGCATAATAAACATAAGGCGTCTGGTCCCACTCGATATTGAACAGGTGGGTTCGTTCTTCCTGCTTTTCGGCCGAAGCCGGAAGCGCGCGCAGGTCGGACACCATCTTTTCGAGGCGCTCGGCGCGCTTGGCCGGATCCACGCTCTCTCGAAGCGTGACCGAGAGCTGGGTCATCCTCGGAATGGCCGCCAGAGCCAGGCCAACGAGAAAAACCGTGGTCCGCCTGCGGCTTTTGCCGAAAGACTGCGCCACGAAGGCCAGAAGCACGACACCGATCGGAATGGCATATTCGAGCGCCCGAGGGTTCTGGGCGGCAAGCGTCAGGAATACCAGCGCACTTGCCCAGAGCCAGAGAAAATCCGATTTGCGCAGAAACTCTCGCGCCTTTTCAACCCCGAGAAGCACCAGAAATGGACTCGAGACGAGAATGTAAAAATACGGCAGGTGGAGCCTGAGGAACTTTTCCGTGGACCACGGAAAGAGCTCCACGCCGAAGTCGAGCTTCGACTTGTTGGCTTCAAACAGCGCGATGACCGCATGCCGGAAACTCATCCAGACATTCCACGGAAAGTGCGGATGCACGACCAGGCCGGTGAGCAGTCCGAGCGCCCCCCAGACGACGAGCCGAAGCTTGGGCGACTTCCACTCGAGATCGACGGCGTAGAAGATGCCCATCACGATCAGGGGCACATAGAAGCTGTGATAGCTCCACGAATACAGCACTCCGAAGACAAAGAGGCCGATCGCAGATCGGCGCAGGAGAGAGAACAGGATGCCGCAAAAAAACAGGATCGCCAGCAGGTGGGGCCGCAGCATGCTCAGGCGGATCAGCAGCCACGGATCGGTCAGCACGAACAGCGAGACGATGAACGCGGCAATCGCAGGCCGGACATAGCGCTGCGCCAGAAGCGAGAGCACGACCAGGATGCTTGATGCAGCAATCGGAATGATCTTCAGTACGCCTGCATCACCGCCCCAGGCGTAGAGCCAGCGATTGATGAAATGAAACAGGAATTCCTTGTCCGGAAAGGTCCGATCCCAGCCGAGGCCGGTAATCTGCGGAATCTTCGTGAAGAACCAGCGGCCGGCTTCGACCGTTTCACGCGCGAGCGCGAGATGAAAGTAGCGATCCGGATCGCCGACTCCGATGCCTCGGGCAAATCGGTAATGGGCGAGGAGATAAAGAAGAATGCACGTTGCCGCTCCGAGCAGAGCGGCCCGCCACTTGCCATCCTTGAGCCAGTTCATGGCTCGACCATTTCACGGGGCTAACGGCTCTGCAAGGCGGGCATCGCGAAATTACCGATGCAACTGAACCGCGGGCGTCCGACCACTTTCCAGCCACGGCGGTCTTCGAGAGTCTCCGGTGGAGACCAGCCCTTGCGCTCGCAGAGAGAGGCAAGTTCGACCTCGCTCCAGAACGAAAGTGAGATGCCCATGACCGACGCCGTCTCGAGCGAACAGACGAGCACCTCAAACGCATCCGAGGCAGCCACGGGCTCCGGCAGCTGAATCAGCTGCGAGCTCATCACCCGCTCGGAGGGCACCTGGATCGAGTGATAGAGCGGACGTCCGTTTCTCCACATGCGGATATTGCGGCCCCCACCGATCGCCAGCAGGGTTCGGCCCTGAAGTCTCGCAAGCTCCCCCGATGGAATTCGAGCGGACGCGCAGCGCATCGTTCGCTCGCGATCTTCCTGCGTGGCCGATTCACGCTCGGCGACGAAACGTCGGAAAAGATCATGGTACACCGGCTGAAACTCGATTTTCGCGGCCTCGTGCTCCGACTGTGCAGGCAAATCGTGGAACTCAGGGGAGCCTGCGCCGAGTGCGCCAAAACGATCGACCGGAAGCTCGCGTGCGCCCCTCACGTTCTCGAGCGTCGAGATGAAATGCCGGCGCGCCCCGCGGTTCACGCGGTAGAGCGCAAACTCTCCCACGACACCGCTCAGCTTTCGTGGGTGAATCCTTTCGAAATGAGGGTCCTGCTCCAGCCGTCGGCGCAGCAGGTCGTTTCGGGTCAGCAGGTAATCCGCTTGCCACTGATGAACGAGAAATCCAGACACATCCACCATTCGCCCGTCAGCGATGGCCTGCCTCGCCTCGTGGAGCCCTCGGTCATGCTGCGCCAAAAAGCTCGGGTCGAGCAGGTCCACCACCCGCGCCTCGGGCCGGGCGTAGAGCACCTGGGGTGAGGCGTCCCACTCCATGTTGAAGATGCGAGGGCGATTTTCCGGAAGGCCCTTCAGCGCTTCGAAGAGCCGGGTCTGCTCGGTCGGTTGCGCCGCTGAGTCCGACACGTGCCATGCCTTGGGTCCAGTGGTCACCAGGGCGGGCACGAGCAGCGATGCACCCAGAAACAACAAACTGGCTCGTCGCTCTCGCACGCCGATCCATCGGGCAAAGAGAGATCCGGCCAGGATGATGACCAGCGGAAACAGGTACTCCTGCGCCCGAGGGCTTTGCATCGACAGCACGAGAAAGATTCCGCACAAGCTGAGGAGCAGTCGGTGACCTCTGGCAAACGACGGGTTCGCCAGCATTTCGCGAACTCCGAGCGAGAGCGCCATGAATGTCCCCAAGTGGTGCACCAGGAACTGATTCGTCGCCCAGGGATAGAGCTCAATCCCGAAGTTCAGGTTGGCGTCCGGAGCTTCGAAAAGCGCAATCTGCAGGTGTCGCCACCCCATGATCACGTTGCCGGGAAATGAAGGACTTCCGAGGATGCCGATCAGCAAGCCCAAAACACCCGAACCCAGCAGCCTCCAGTGCTTCGAGTCGCGTTCAATGACAAGAGCCGCCAGCAGAACGGTTAGCGGAAGATAAACCGCGTGGTAGGCCAGAGCAAATGCGGTCGAAGCGATGAGGGTTCCGATTAGGCTTCTCCGCTGGACCTGAAGAAGCAGTGTAAAGAAAAGAACCATCGCCAGACCGTGGGGTCGAAGCATCGATGTTCGCTGAAACAGCCAGGGCTCAAGAATCAGAGCGATTGTTGCCAGAAGGAAGGCCCCGCAAAAACTCCTGACGCCCGAGTGCGTTTGAATCAGTCGAGCCAGGATCAAGAGCAGAAGGACACCCAGCAGTGCAGGAAGCAGCAGCACTGCCGACTCGCCCCCGGCCTTCTGAAGGAGGCCCGTCAGCACATGAAAAAGCGGCTCCTTGTCAGGAAAAAAGCCCGCCCAGCCCAGAGCGTCCACACTGGGAAGACTTTTGAGAAAAAGACCCGCGGAGGCCGCCCACTCACGAGCGAGCATCAGGTGGTAGAAACGATCAGGATCCGAACTGAAACGGGTGATCAGCCACGCTTGGTGCCCCATGGCGAACGAAGCGACAACGGCCAGGATAGCGATGAGCCGGGGCGCAATCAACCCTTCCCGTGCCACGAGCCTCATCAACGTCTTCAGGTCGACGAATTACAGGGCAGAAGTCGGATTCAACAGGCGTTGGTCTTGATCCATCGTCCACGTATCGACTGCACCCGCGCGACCCGATACATTTCCGGCGGCACCCGCGGTGAAGGCCTGGGCATTCATGCCCGTGGTGGGCAGAGAGGTCCTCGCCACATTGTTCAAGACTGCATCAAAAAACGTGTTGCCAGCACCATCGGAGCAGGTAACAGAACCCATGGTGGTATTTGCTGCCGCTGTAGCTCCAAAGCCAATCGTGTACCGCCGCTGCTGTCCAGAAGCCTCGAAACCAATCTGGGCGAGGCACGGACTGTAGGTACTGCCTTCAACGAAGTACGCCTTCTCGACGGTATAAATGCCGCCCAGATTGACCTTCGCTTCAGACTGCTTCGCGCGTGAAGAAAACTTCGAGTACTGCGGAATCGCAATCGTGGCCAGAACACCGATGATGCCGACGACGACCATCAGTTCGATCAAGCTGAAACCTGCCACTCGTGCACTTTTGAGGCTCTTCATAGATTCTCCACGCGGTTCGAAGCGTTTCTTTTAGTATAGCCCCAGACCCTTGAAAAACAAGAAATTGTTCCGTCTACTTAAATTTCAATGACCAGCGCCACTCCGATGAGTGTCAAACCTTTGAACAGGCGATTCGTCGAAACCCTGAGCTTTGCGATTCTTGGCCTCGGCCTGGTCTTGGCCGCCCGGCTCAACGACCGGCTTCGGCTGCTCGATGCCCCCCTCGTCCTTCCACCCGAAGAAGCCGAGCAGACGCTGAATCCCCGCACGGCCGAGATCCTGAGCTTCGGCCATCTTCCGGCAGTGGTCGATGCACTGGTCGTGAAAGCGATCTCCGACCCGGCCATTGATCCGGTGAAGCCTGGCACCCATCCTCCGCTCTTTTATCAGCTGGATCTCGCCACGCAGCTCGATCCGCATCAGTTCGAGCTCTACTGGATTGCCGGCAGCCTGCTCTCCATTATCCGGTGGGATGGTGCCGGTGCGGCCGCCCTTCTCGATCGCGCTCACGAGATCATCTCGTCAGGAAGTTTTCCGGAGCCGGGCTTCCAGAAAAAGTACTGGAGCTACGCCTGGCAGCTCGAGCTCATGCGCGGGTACACGGCCCTCTTTGAGCACCAGGATTTCTCCAAGGCCCGAGAATCGTTCGAACTCGCCTCGCGACTTCCAGGATCTCATCCCTTTCTGGCGGCACTGGCCCGACGCCTTGAAACCCGCGAAGGGCGAATCGAAGTGGCGATACGAACCCTGAATAGCCTGCTTGAACGCAAGAACGACCCTGCGGTCCAGCAGACTCTTGAAGTCCGCTTGAGCGAAGCTCGAATCGCACAGTTTTTACTGGCGCTCGAACAGGAGTTCCTCGCGTCGAGCCTGCATCGCTTTGACGAATTCCTGAAGAGTCGACAGATCCAGGCCGACCCGATGGGTGGATCGCTTTCATGGAATGCGGACACCAGGCGCATCGTCACAAGTACGGATTTGGGCCGACTTGGGGTTCTTTATAGCCCGTGAAAACGAACTTCAGCGCTTGCCGGCAGATGCCGTGACCCGCGCCTTCGTGGTCTGCAGCAGCCGAGCCGCCTGCTCTTCGCTGCCCTTGGCTTGTGAAAGCGCCCGCTGGATGATCTCACGCTCCACTCGCCCGAGAAACCCTTCAAGAGAAACTGGCCCACGCGAAAAGTCTGGAAAATCCACACCGCTTGCCCGATCGACCTTGCCTGCCGGGTTGCTTGCCACCAGCACGCCCTCGAGCGAGGACATGCTGATTTTGGAAGCACCCTCGAGCGCCACGGCGCGCTCGATCACGTTCTCGAGCTCGCGTACATTGCCGGGCCAGGTGTGCCCCTCGAGCGCCACCAGGGCTTCGGGATCGAATCCTTCGAGCTCCTTTGAGAACTTCTTGCAGAATTTCTTGATGAAAGTTTCCGCGAGGAGCGTCACATCGCCCTTCCGATCACGAAGTGGAGGCGTCTCGATCAGGATGACGTTCAGGCGATAGTAGAGATCTTCACGAAAAGTGCCCTGCTTGACTGCGTTTTCGAGGTTCCGATTCGTGGCCGCGATGATGCGAACGTCAATCTTGACGTCGTCATTGCTGCCCACGCGCCGGATCACGCGCTCCTGGAGAGCGCGCAGGAGCTTCACCTGCATCGACAGCGGAATCTCGCCCACTTCATCGAGAAACAGGGTGCCGCCGTGGGCGGTTTCGAAAAGCCCCGGCTTGTCGGCCACCGCCCCAGTGAAGCTTCCTTTCTTGTGCCCGAAAAGCTCGCTCTCGATCAGGGTTTCCGGAATCGCCCCGCAGTTGACGGGCACGAAGGGTCTCGTCTTCAACTCGCTCTGGTCATGAAGCTCGCGAGCCACCAGCTCCTTGCCGGTGCCGCTCTCTCCGATGATCAGGACGCTGGATTTCGTCGGAGCGACTCGCTCGATCATCTTCTTCAGCTGCTCGACCTGCCTGCTTTTTCCGAGAATCCGCATCACATTCCTCCACCCGAGCCCGCAAGCTTGAACATTGGCAGGTACATCGCCACCAGCATGCCGGCCACCAGGCCACCGAGCACGACCAGGATGATCGGCTCAATCAACTTGCCGGCATTCGACACTGCCGACTCGACCTCCGCCTCGTAAAAATCAGCTACCTTCTCCAGCATCTTGTCGAGATTTCCAGTTGCCTCTCCGACACTGATCATCTGTGCCGCCATTTTCGGAAACACTGAAATACCCGTCACGACCGTCGAGAGAGATTTTCCGGTTTCCACCTCACCACGAATCTTCGACACGGCATCGGCGATGACCACGTTGTCGACCGTCGTGCGTGCGATGTCGACGGCATCCACGAGGTTCACGCCTGCGGTGATCAGGGTCTGCAGTGTTCGAGTGAACGAGGCCACCGCCCCCTTCTGGATCAGCCCACCAAATACCGGCAGCGTGAACAGTGTCCGATCGAGCAGGACTTTGCCCTCATGGGTCTGGAAGAATCGGATGGCGCTGAATAGCGCGAGGGCCGCAACGCCCGTCACTGGCAGAAAGTTGTTCACCAGGAAGTGTGAGGCCCCGATCACGATCTGGGTCGGAAGGGGGAGTTCGGTCTGGTTGGCACTGAGCATCTCTTCGAATTTGGGAATCACCAAGACGAGCATCAGAATCACGACGCCGAGGCCAACGACGCAGACCACCGCAGGATAGGTCAAGGCTCCCACCACCATTTTACGAAGCCGTTCGCTATCCTCGAGGTATCGAGTCAGGCGCTTCAGAACGATATCGAGCGACCCGGAGCTCTCTCCTGCACGAACCAGCGCCACGTAGATCTTGGAGAAGGTACGCGGGTAGGCGGCAAGCGCCTCCCAGAAGAAGGACCCCTGGCTGACCTTGTCGCGAAGCTCACCCAGCATGGTGCGAATCGTGGGGTCGGCACTCTGATCAGAGAGGATCTCGAGCCCCTGCACGAGCGGAATTCCTGAGCTGATCATCACCTGCAGCTGACGCGTGAGGAGGATCCTCTGTTTCAGGCTGAGCGAAAGGCTGCGTCCGCCGGCAGGAGCTTCTCGCCCCATGATGCGCGAGAGAGTGACGGATGTTCCGCGGCCCGAGGAGTCCTTGCGAAGGATCTTGGTCGGACGAACGCCCTGCGAGCGAAGCATCATCCGAAGCTCGCCGTCGGAGGTGGCCGAGAGGACTCCGGTCACCTTCTTTCCACTCTTGTCGACGCCCTGGTATTCGAAGTCCGCCATTTCGTGCTCCGGTTACTGCGCCTGCACGTTCGCCAGCATCTTGGACAGCTCATCCGGCACCGTGGAGGCCTCGATGGCATCGGCCTTCGAAAGTATGCCATTCTTAACGTGCTGGACGAGGTGCTGGTTCAGCGTCATCATCCCGCTCTCCTCCTGCCCCGCCTGCATGGCGCTGTAGACCTGGTGGAGTTTTTCTTCTCGGATCAGGTTCCGGACCGCCATGTTCGGGATCATCACCTCGCATGCCATGACCCGTCCTGCCTGAAAGCTTCTCGGAATGAGCTGCTGTGAAAGAATGGCCTGAAGCGTGAACGACAGCACCTGCCGGATCTGCGGCTGCTGGTGCGGCGGAAACACGTTGATGATTCGGTTGATCGACTGGACAGCTCCATTGGTGTGAAGCGTTCCGAAGACCAGGTGACCCGTTTCGGCCATGGTCAGCGCCATCTCGATGGTTTCGATGTCTCTCAGCTCGCCGATCAGGACGAAATCCGGATCCTGCCGGAGGGATCGCTTCAGCGCAGCGCCGAAGCTCTTGGTGTCGACGCCGACCTCGCGCTGGTTCACGACGCAATTCTTGTGCACGTGCACGAACTCGATCGGATCCTCGATCGTCAGGATATGGCCGTACTCCTCGCGATTGAGCACGTCGAGCATGGCTGCAAGCGAGGTCGACTTGCCCGATCCGGTGGGGCCAGTCACCAGGACCAGTCCGTTCGGCCGCTTGATGATCTTCTTCAAGACGGCAGGCAGCCGGAGAGTGTCAAACTCCGGAATCTGGAACGGAATTCGCCGAAACACGGCGGCGATTCCACCGCGCTGGTAGAACATGTTGGCACGGAAGCGCGAGATGTCCTTGATCCCGAATGAAAAGTCGATCTCGAGATTCCTCTCGAACTCGCCTTTCTGCGCGTCAGTCAGCACTGAATAGCAGAGGTCCTTCACGTCGGCCGCCGTGAGCGGTTCCGCCTTCACCTTCACCATCCTGCCCATGATGCGGTACTGAGGAGGTACTCCCACCGTGATGTGGAGGTCCGAAGCATCCTGCTCGATCATCGCCCTGAGATATGCGGAAACTCCAACTTTCGACATGTCAGTTCTCCAAGGTCATCGCGAGGGCCTCTTCCAGGCTCGTGCGCCCCTCGGCGGCACGAGAAAGCGCAGCATCACGGAGCGTCCTCATTCCGTCCTGCACCGCCTGTCGCTTGATTTCGAGCGCCGAGGCACCGCGCAGGACCATCTCCTTGAGGGTGGTCGAGAAGTCGAAAACTTCGTAGATGGCCTGCCGCCCGCGATAACCCGAGTTGCCGCACTGGTTGCAGCCGCGCCCCTTGAACAGGGTCGCCCGGCCGACA